>QEVD01000247.1 GCA_003576975.1 Candidatus Zhuqueibacterota bacterium | reverse complement strand
TGAGCAAAAGATTGATCAGAACCTGTTCGATCAATTCGGGGTCGGCGGTTAATTCAAGGCTGACCGGTTCAATCCGCGCATGAAAGGCGATGCCGTTATCGCGCACGCTCGCCAACATCAATTGCTGCACTTGCTTGAACAAGTTTTTGACCGGGAATACTTGAAAATTGGGTTTGGGAATGCGCGTCAAATTGCGATAAGAATCCACAAAGTGTAGCAGGCCTTCGCTGCGCTTTTGGATTGTCTGCACAGCGCTGCGCACATCGCCGAGCGTTTCGCTATCGACCGCGAGGTCGCCATTTTGATCCTCACGGGCGCGCAGGAGATCTTTGACGGATGAGGCGAGCGACGAAATGGGCGTCACCGAATTCATGATTTCATGCGTGAGCACGCGAATCAAATTCTGCCATGCTTCCATCTCCTTCTCTTCCAACTCGCTTTGAATATTCTGCAATGAAACCAGCGTAAAGGTTTCATCACGCATTTTGAATTCCGTGGCATAAACCGCAAGTTGAACCACGCCCTCAGCATCATCAATCTTGACCAATGCTTTTTCTCCGGCCCTTAATTGCCGCAGCGCGCTCACCAACACCGGGCTGATGGGTTCCAGACCGGCAATATTTTTTAGATAAGGCACTTTTAAGAGGCGTTTCGCAGCGTTGTTGATCAAATCCACAGCGCCGTCATGCTTGAAGGCCAGCAAGCCAATGCCCACATGCTGCACGACGGTTTGCAAATAGCGAAAATGTTCCTCCTTCTCGGCGCGTGCGCGGCGAAACTCGTCTGTCACGCGGGTGAAGGCAGCCTTGAGATCGTCGAAAGAAGTTCCCAGCCCGCTGCCGGTAAAACTCTGGGAGAAATCAGCATGCTGAATAGATTGCAAAAACCGCGTCAAATCCCGGTTGGTTTTTTCAACATAATGCATTAACGCAAAAACTTGATAAAGTGCAATCGCCGCAACGATCACAATCGTTGCGAGCAGGTTCGTATGAAGTGTGAGGTAGAACAGCGTGGCAATCGTCGCGCTGAGCAGCAGCACACGCACCGCACAAACCAGCCGAAAACGTTTATAGATCATTCTCACAACCCGTATTTTTCGATGCGGCGATACAACGACATGCGCGTCAATCCCAACTCCTTTGCCGCATGACTGATGTTCCCTCCGTGCTTGCTGATGGCTTTGCGGATCACCGCTTTTTCGACTTCTTCCAAATTATAATTTTCGAATATCAAACTTTCTTCTTTTGCGTCCGCCGCGGTTAAGAAGAAATCCGAGGGTTGCAAGAGGGAAGCGTCACTCATGATGACCGCGCGTTCGATCGCGTGCTGCAATTCACGCACGTTTCCCGGCCAGGGATACTTTTCCAGCTTCTTGAGCGTCGCGGCATGCAGTCCTCTTGCCGGTTTTTGATACTTGCGCGCATAAATTTTTAGAAAATGATCAATCAAGAGCGGCAGGTCTTCCCCGCGCTCGCGTAGCGGCGGCAGGTGAATTTCAACAGTATTGATGCGGTACAACAAATCCTGACGGAATTTTTTTTCGGTTGCCAGTTGATGTATTGGCGTGTTGGTCGCGCAAATCAAGCGAATATCAAGGGGGCGCGCGATATTCGACCCCAGGCGCGTGACCTGGCGATTTTGCAGCGCAGCCAGCAGTTTCGCCTGCAGCGGCACGGACAAGTTGCCAATCTCATCCAAAAAAAGCGTGCCGCCGTGAGCAACTTCGAAACGGCCGGCGCGATCTTCTTTGGCATCCGTAAATGCGCCTTTGACATGGCCAAACAATTCGCTTTCAAACAAAGTTTCACTTAAAGCGCCCATATCCACGCTGATGAACACTTCCTGAGCGCGCGAGGACTGGCGATGCAACTCACGCGCTACCAATTCTTTGCCGGTCCCGTTTTCACCCAAAATCAAAACATTGGCTTCGGTCTTTGCGACTTTCTGAATCGTGGCAAAAACCTCCTGCATCGCCGCACACCCGCCAACGAACTCATGGAAGCGCTGGTCGAGATCGGCGCTAAGCTGCTTTTGTTGCGCTTTCAGGGCGTCGACCTGTGTTTGCGAACGCCGCAACCGCATGGCCGCAGAAAGCGTCGCCAGCAGTTTTTCGTTTTGCCAGGGTTTGAGCACGAAATCCGTAGCGCCGGCTTTGATCGCGCGCACCGCCATATCGACATCACCGAACGCGGTGATGAGCACAACGACAGCCTGGGGCTCAATCTCAAGAATGCGATCCAGCCATTGAAAGCCCTCCACCCCGCTGCTCGCATCGCGGGTAAAATTCATGTCCAACAGAATAACGTCATAGCTGGTATTCTTCAACAGTTCCGTCATGCGCTCCGGTTTTTTCTCGGTGTGTACCAGCTCAAAATGCTGTTTAAGAAAGAGGCGCGCGGCGGTCAAGACATCTTCGTCATCGTCGATGACTAATATTTTTCCTAAATGTTGCGGCATAGGGCAGAACGTAAGTTTAATTTGATTTTTTATGCCCATGAATCTAAGCAATAGCATGAGAAAGCAAAAGCAAAATTTACATACGGGATAGTCCAAATGATCTATTGCACGTGTCGCCTAAAACGCTAAATTGTAGCGTGGGAAATAAGAGGCAAACGAAAATTAACGCTGGCGAAAAACATGTCCATTACCGTAGCTGTTGTTGAAGACAACCCCAATCTGCTGGCCGGAACGTCGTACATTCTGCGCGCGTCCCCGAGCTATAAAGTCGTCGGCGAGTATCCTCATGCGGAGGGACTGCTCGACGAGGTTGATGACTGCAAGCCTGACGTTGTCCTGATGGATATAGGCTTGCCGGGCATGTCCGGCATTGCAGCAACTGCGGAATTGAAGCGCCGCTACCCGCATATGCAAATCATCATTCTATCAGTGTTCGAAGATGACGAGAATGTTTTCCAGGCTATTTGCGCCGGCGCGTGCGGCTATATCGCAAAACCGGTGATGCCCGCGGAATTGCTCGAGGCGGTGGAACAGGCCTTCGGCGGCTCCTCGCCCATGTCGCCCAAGATTGCGCGCAAAGTTTTGGAGTTGTTTAGAAGGCACATGCCGCCTCCCCGGGCCGATTATAACCTCACCGAACGCGAGCTGGAGGTGCTCGACTTGCTCACGCAAGGCGCCGATCACAAACAGATAGCGGAAAAACTCTTCCTCAGCCCCTATACCATCCGCGCGCATCTGCGCAATATCTACGACAAACTGCACGTTCACTCAAAATCTCAAGCCGTTGCTAAAGCACTGCAAGAACGGCTCCTGCCCCGGAAGTAAAGCAGATTTCTCAAAAAATCCCTTGACATTCCCCCACCTGCTGTGTATATAAGACTACTAAATTGATAGACTAAATCAATTTTATACACTACCGTGCTCTCCAAAAAAGCAAAATATGCGCTGCAAGCCCTGCTGCAACTTGCCGAAGAATACGACCGCGGCCCGGTGCTCATTGCAGACCTGGCGGAACGCGAGGGGATACCCAAAAAATTTTTGGAGCTTATCCTGCTCGAACTCAGGAACCAGGGCATTTTGCAAAGCAGAAAAGGCAAAGGGGGAGGCTATTTTCTGGGAAAGTCTCCCAAAACAATAACGCTGGGACAAGTCATCAGAATTCTTGATGGCCCGCTGGCGCCCCTCCCCTGCGTGAGCCAGACGGCTTATATGAAATGCCAGGAATGCCAGGATGAAGAGACCTGCGGCATTCGGCTTGTGATGAAACAGGTGCGCGATGCCACGGCTAAAATATTGGATACCACAAGCCTCGCCGATGTCGCCAAGCGTACGGCAGGCCTAGCGGCCAAGGCCCAAAAGAGAAAGTCCCGCACGCTGTAACTTCTAGTGTTGTTCGTATTACTCTACTAATTTGATAGGATAAATCGCTTTAGTAGGATCCCCCATGACGACAAGCTCCTTTGCTCGACAACGCTATTTCCCGCGTTCCCCCAAAAGCCGGAAACCACATTCGCGCACTCCCCTGCCATCAAAAGCACACGCCATCATTTCTTTGCTATTATTGGCTAATACGCACGCGTCCTATAGATTAAGCACCGAGGAGAACATGGCGCCAGAAAAAGCTGAAGGCTGCGCCAGATAAATTGCATTGATGAAAATCAAAAAAGACTGCAAGCGCTCGAAGATGTCACCATTAGAGTTGATGAGTAAAAATCCTGGACGGTTAATGCAAGGAGAACGGTATGCGATCATGGATTAATGTGCTTCTCTGTCTGCTGATGTTTTTTGCTGGTGGCGTGACACACCCGGTCACGGCACAAAAGAAAATAACACTGCTCAACGTTTCCTACGATCCCACGCGCGAGCTTTATCAAGACTTCAATGCCGCCTTTGCAAAGTATTGGAAAGAAAAAACCGGCGAGCTCGCCACCATCCGGCAATCTCACGGCGGTTCGAGCAAGCAAGCACGCGCCGTGATTGATGGGTTGCAAGCCGACGTTGTAACGCTGGCATTGGCCTATGACATCGATGCCATTGCCGAGCGCTCACAATTGCTGCCGCAAGATTGGCAAAAAAGATTGCCCCACAACAGCGCACCCTACACTTCGACTCTGGCATTTCTCGTGCATAAAGGCAATCCCAAACACATCAACAATTGGGAAGATTTGATCAAGCCCGGCGTTGCCGTGATCACCCCCAATCCCAAAACCTCGGGCGTGGCGCGCTGGAACTATCTTGCGGCGTGGGGTTATGCGCTCAAACTAAACAACGGCGATCAGCGCAAAGCGCAGGAATTCATCGGCAAACTTTACAAGAATGTGCCGGTGCTCGATTCCGGGGCGCGCGGTGCTACCACGACTTTCGTCGAACGCGGGATCGGCGACGTGCTGATCAACTGGGAAAATGAACTGCTTTTGATTAAAAAACTAATCCCGGACAAATTTGAAATTATTGCGCCCTCACTCAGTATTCTCGCTGAACCCACGGTTTCACTCGTTGATAAAGTTGTTGATAAACGCAAAACGCGTGTGGTCGCACAAGCCTATCTGGAATATCTGTATTCCGAAGAAGGGCAAGAAATCGCAGCCAAGAATTTCTATCGTCCCCATTCCCCGATGGTTGCCGCAAAATATGCCGCACAATTCCCGCCGATTAAACTTTTTACAATTGATGAGGTTTTTGGCGGCTGGCAAAAAGCGCAAAAAATCCATTTTGCCGATGGCGGAATCTTCGATCAAATCTACTTATCCGGCAAATAGAAAAGTCTGTGCAGCAGAGTTTGCCTCATCGCAGAATCAATGAGGCTGAAACAGCCTTGGGTACAATTCTCCAATACTTCAGAACTCCGGTTTTTAGGAACACAATATGGCTTTCACGCTTAAACAGCGCAGTGTTCTCCCCGGTTTTGGTTTATCGTTGGGCTATGCGCTGCTGTACCTGAGTCTGATCGTACTCATCCCATTGGCGGGAACGTTTCTAAAAACGGCAACTTTGACCTGGGCGCAGTTTTGGGAGACCGTCACAGCGCCCCGTGCACTGGCCTCCTATCGCCTCACGTTTGGCGCTGCTTTTGTTGCCGCGTTTATCAATGCCGTATTCGGCCTGGTGGTCGCCTGGGTGTTGGTGCGTTATCAGTTTCCTGGAAAACGGCTCATCGATGCGCTCGTTGATCTGCCTTTTGCATTACCGACGGCAGTCGCCGGCATTGCATTCACCGCCGTGTATTCGAGTAAGGGCTGGATTGGCCAGTATCTCGAACCGCTGGGTTTGAAAATTGCCTTCACACCACTGGGAATAATTTTGGTGCTCACCTTCATCGGCTTGCCGTTTGTCGTGCGTACCGTGCAACCGGTTTTGGAAGATATTGAGCCGGAAGTCGAGGAAGCAGCCGCGATTCTCGGCGCGCATCGCTGGCAAACTCTCACACGCGTGATTTTGCCCGCGCTCTGGCCGGCATTAATTACCGGCTTTGCCATGGCGTTCGCGCGCGCCGTGGGTGAATACGGTTCGGTGATTTTCATCGCCGGCAATATGCCGATGCGAACGGAAATTACGCCGTTGTTGATCATCACCAAACTGGAACAGTATGATTATGCCGGGGCCACCGCTCTGGCCGTTGTCATGCTGGTGATTTCCTTCGCGCTGCTGCTTATCATCAACCTGCTGCAAGGCTGGAACAGCCGCTTTCAGCGCCGTTGATCATCAGTGACAAGGACGTGCATATGAACGAGGCCTCATTCGAACTCAGGGATCGCGGCAATCATGCGCAGGTCAGAACCGAACCGGCAATCGTGCGCAGAATTCTGATTGCAACGGCTCTGGGCTTTCTGTTTCTGTTTATCATCGTACCGCTCGCCGTCGTCTTCATTTCTGCTTTCGAGCAAGGCATTGCAGGATATTTTTCAGCCATCCGTGAACCCGATGCCCTGGCCGCGATTGGCCTTACGCTTTTGACCACGCTGATTGCCGTGCCGCTGAATCTAATCTTCGGCGTTGCGGCGGCCTGGGCCATCGCCAAATTTGATTTTGCCGGCAAAAACATTTTGATCACTCTCATCGATTTGCCGTTTTCCGTGTCTCCTGTTGTGTCCGGATTGATTTATGTTTTGATTTTCGGATTGCACGGCTGGTTGGGGACGTGGCTGAATGACCACAACATAAACATTATTTTTGCCACACCGGGCATTGCGCTGGCAACTGTCTTCGTCACCTTTCCTTTCGTCGCGCGTGAATTGATCCCATTGATGCAAGCACAAGGCGTTGAAGAAGAGGAGGCCGCGCTGTCGCTGGGCGCGGGCGGCTGGCAAACATTCTGGCGGGTCACGCTCCCGAATGTGAAATGGGGCCTGTTATACGGCGTGATTCTGTGTACCGCCCGCGCCATGGGAGAGTTCGGCGCCGTGTCAGTAGTATCCGGACATATTCGCGGCTTGACGAATACCATGACTCTGCATGTGGAAATTTTGTACAATGAATACAATTCTGCCGCCGCCTTTGCCATGGCCTCCCTGCTCACGCTGCTCGCCTTAGCGACCTTGCTCGCGAAAAGCGCGGTGGAGTGGAAAACCAAACAACAGTCAAAAACTGCGGAACGCATAATTACGGAGAAGCCTGCTGCATGAGGATCGACGTTCAAAATCTCACGAAAAAATTTGGCGCATTCACTGCGCTGAGAAACATACATCTGGAAGTAAGCTCAGGGGAATTGTTAGCCTTGCTTGGGCCTTCGGGTTGCGGGAAAACTACGCTGTTGCGCATTCTTGCCGGATTGGAATTTCCCGATAGCGGTTCCATTCGTTTCGATGGTGAAGAAGCAATAAATCAAAACGTACGTGCGCGCAAGGTCGGGTTTGTATTCCAGCACTATGCGCTGTTTCGCCACATGAATGTATTTGAGAACATCGCATTCGGCTTGCGTGTGCGCCCGCATCAAACACGTCCTTCACGCGAAGAAATCAATACAAAAGTACAAACATTGCTCAAGCTGGTGAAACTCGAGGACATGGCCACGCGCTACCCGTCCCTGCTCTTGCACGATGAGATACACATCACCAGCGTGTTTGTCACGCATGATCAAGAAGAAGCCCTCGAAGTCGCCGATCGCGTGGTGGTCATGAATGCCGGCCAAATCGAACAGATCGGCGCGCCCGAAGAAGTCTACAATCATCCGGCTACGCCGTTTGTGTATAATTTTCTCGGCAATGTCAATCTGTTTCGCGGCCGCATCCAAACAAGATACAGAAAGCGCGACGGTATATGTGAGACCGCATCTCCTCGACATTGAACCTCATCCCCGCCACCAAAATCATTTTCGCGCGCGCATCAAGCACATCAATGCCGCCGGCCCGCAAGTCAAAATCGAATTGACTACCGAATGGGGCGATCCCGTGCATGTGGAGATCTCACAAGAGCGATACCGCATACTGGGATTACGCCGCGAGCTGGAAGTTTTTGTTACGCCAAAAGAAAAGAACGTGCCGGCACACGGAACCTAGCGGATTGACCGGCTTTAAATCTCGGTACGCTCAAACTTCAAATCTATTTCTAGTTTTGTTGCTTCGCCTGGACGAGAACGCCTCTTGTTTTCTCAGCCTCACTCATTTGTTCTATTTTGCACATTTACCCCTCCTCTAATTTAGTCAGCCACCGGCAACCGCTTGAGAAAGGCGCCGTAAGAGTCGCGTGAAAATTGGGTGATGCCAAAAGCACAGAATTTCCTTCACCCTAAGAATTAAATTGAAAAGCGGAGAACGAACATGAGTGCATACAGACTTTCTACGTTGCACCGGCGCCCAGCGATCATCGTGCTGACCATGTGTTTAATGTTTGCGCTTCTTGCAAGCGGATGCAGAAAGAATCCTACGGCGGTTGACCCGGATGACAACAATGGCCCGGACACACCGCGCACGCCAGTACCCACTGCGCTGGTCGGCGCATGGTATAGCGGAACAGTTTCCGATGTCAATTTTTACGATCGCGCTACAGGGCAATTTGGCTCGCCCTCCGGCACTGGCATTTTCTTGAAGCTGTCGGCAGAGGGTTATTATGAGAAAGGCGTGTTGTTGCAATCGTCTTTGTACAATTGTACCATGACTTTTTTTGCCTACACTTCCGGAACAATAACGTTCAAGGATTCGACGATTACACTCTACCCGACGTACGGGAGGATAAAAAGCAGTGACAATTGTGTTGCCGAAAACAACTACCTCAAGAACGATCGACTCGTGACCGAAACGATTATTGCGAAACTCGGAGAAGATGAGTGGGGAAACGAAACCCTATGGTTGCGCTATCCTGAAAGCAATCCTTCGGCATTCCATCGCAAATAGCCTCGCCGGCGCGCGCCGTTGGAATATGTCAATCGCTCGATCTCAAATTAGTCCATTCGTTCTATTTTGCCGAACGGACGTTTCGATTAAGTTTGCCTCAACGCCAGGTAAGTAGCATCTTTTTAAGCCACACAAAATTCAAAACAATTGCAGAACAGGAGGATACCTTGCAAAGACTCATCTTGACCACGATCTTTGGAATTGTAGCGATGGTCTTCATTGCCTATGCAGAAAAATTAGCAAGTCACAACGAGACGGGCTTGATCGAACGGGGCAATTATCTTGTTACCACGATGGGTTGCGGCGACTGCCACACGCCCTGGAAAATGGGAGCAAACGGCCCCAAACCGAATAATACGCGTTTGTTGTCTGGCCATCCCGAACATGCGCCCTACCCCATGTGGAGCCCGGCTGATTTTCAGCGCAATGCGATAGCGGTAGTCAATCCGACCAACACGGCGTGGGCCGGTCCCTGGGGCGTCAGTTTCACGGCGAATCTCACGCCCGACACTTCAACCGGCATCGGTGAATGGAAGGAAGAGACGTTCATCAGCGCGATTCGCACGGGTAAACATCAAGGCTATGCCAATGCGCGCGATATATTGCCGCCCATGCCGTGGCCGGCATACCGTTACTTGACAGACGAAGATTTATCAGCAATCTGGGCTTATTTGCGTTCGATTCCGCCCGTGAAAAATCAAGTGCCGCTGCCGATACCTCCTGGACAAGAAATAACGGCAGAGTAATATCGAATATTTCATTTTCATGGGTAATGACGCATCCCGTCGCCTGAATCGAACATCTCGGCATCAGAATGAATTTTGCATGATCTAATCGTTTTGTTTTGAACTTTCAGGCTCATGCTTAGGAAACTGTTATGCACTGCCCACACTGCATGTTTGAATATCCCGGCAACTATCAATTTTGCGGCAATTGTGGCGCTCTCTTGAGCCGTATAAACGAAAATCCAATCACTCGTCTCGCACATGAACCGTTGTCGTTTCCACTTGAACAGGCAAAAGCACAACGTGTTCAGACTTTCGGACTCAAGGCGCTGGGCATGTTTCCGCGCATAAGCTGCCGGAGCCGGCTGTTTTAGTCGATGCTTCAATTAGCTCCGTTGTGATGCAGTTCTGATTTATGCAGCAAGAATAGTTCATTTGTTCTAACAACTCTCAAATCGAGTTGCCGTATCAACGGTCACAAAAAACATCCTGATTGGCAATGCAAGATTCAGCTCGGGTATTGGCTCATATGAACACGTCATCACCTCGCAAATCAGGAATCTTATGCAGCATGCGGGAAACAGCGACATTGGTAAGTGAATTAAATTGTATCATCTCAACTCAACTACTCAATCAGAAGGAGAACACATGAAGAAGGCAGTTTTGGTTTTGGCTCTGATCACAATTGTGCAAGGCAGTTCGATGGCTTTGGCGCAAGAAAAAAAACTCACCTTTCATGCGGCCGGCGGCGCCAGCGCACCGCTCAGCAATCAAACCTTCCGGGATGCGTTCAGCGTGGGTGCGAATGGCAGCATCGGTATTGATGTTCGTGTTTCGCCGAAACTCGTAGTGGGCCCGGAGCTGGGATACAGCGCCTTTGCACTGGATCGCAAAGGATTCTTGAAATTGAATGAAGTGGAGGACAGTGACGACATTAAGATCAAGGGCGGCGAATTGAGCGTGGCCGAGATTCTGGGTGTTGCCAAGTTCCATCTCAACACCGTGGAAGTCAACACCAGTTTCTACCTGGTTGCGGGCGCCGGCTTGTCGGCCTCGCGCATTGCGAAAATGGAAATCGAAACGCCGGAGGGCGATTTTGAAATCGACGAAGAAAGCAACAGTGATCTGATGGCCATCGGTGGCGTGGGCTTGCAGCACAAGTTTGGCGAGAAGTGGAATACCTACGTCGAAGTGCGTTACACCAAAATCTTTACCGATGAAAGCTATTCTTACTTGCCGGTGCGCGTGGGTGTGAAGTTCTAAAGCAGCATCTTGTTCCTCCATCAGAGGCGCGGTGATGTCCGCCGCGCCTCTGATTTTTTTCTGGGCATGCAATTTCTCCTCAGCTGGACAGTACACTGTTACCTAGAAGAGTATATCCACCACCACTGTCATCCTGCCAAGGATCCTGTGAAGATCTGGGCACGGCGCCAGGTATTTCACAAGATTCGTCAAATGACCTATCGAGAGACCACTCTCACGAATTAAGGCAACAGACCACTGGTCCAGACAATCTCACCGAATGAGATTTCTCGTCACACACTTTGCACGTGCCTTCAAAAGTCATTTTAGTTTCTGCTCTAGTACTACAACGTTAGGTTAACACAAACACCGAGATGTCATCCCGCCCGGCGGGATCTTGTGAAGTATTGGGAAAACGGCTCGAACCGGTTGCGAATCCAGTACATCACAAAATTCATCCTAAATGACATTGACAAAAGCACGGCGAAATCTCGAACTTAACGTTGTAGTACCAGAAGTAGGCAAAGACTTTGCGTGTCAGGGTGGGCATCACAATTTGAGGCTTTGATCGTAGCTTTGTCAAGGAATGGCTTTCAAGATTCCACCCTTGGGCAAATAGTCAGGATGAATTTGCAGTTCTGCGGCTTTCTTTGTCAATACTTGCACAGCAAGAGCTTTGGGCGGAGTTGCTCCAGCGAGTTCATACTACTCGGAGCACTAAATACATTAATTTTTAATTGCCGCATACTGAACGTTCTTTTCAAGAAAGTAATTCCGGACAATATGAGGTTGGTGTTGACG
>QEVD01000246.1 GCA_003576975.1 Candidatus Zhuqueibacterota bacterium | reverse complement strand
GAATGATGCCCTTGCCTCCGCCCCACCACAAACCGGCGAGCGCATTTTTGCGCGTCATGCCTTGGGCCAGGCGCAGGCCGTCCACCAGCACGTCGGCCAAACTCTGATAGCGCCAAAAGCGCAAGCCGCCTTGCGCCAGGCCGCGCCGCGTATCGTGCACGAATGCAAAAAACAGCGTGGGAATGCCTTCCTCGCGGCCAATGAACACGCCTTCGTGCTGGCTAAAGTCCTGTGACAGCTCGAAAAACGCTTGCAGCGGCGCGAGGATTTTGGGATGGGAGAGAAGAAACTCGCCGTTTTCAAATAAAACGTAAGCGTGATAAATACCGGCGTCTTCGAGTTGTCGGCGAAAATCCGTTACGCTCCACGCGCGCACGAGGCGCGCCAGCTCGCGGCGCTTTTCGTCAACGGGTGTAATGGAGTTGTTGGCTGGCACGGCTACCCCTTCCAATTCGGATTGTGGATTGCGGAGTTTTGGATATCTGCGTTTTGCTCGTTCGTGTTTATCAGTGAAAGGGCGCGATCGTCTAAACCGCCCCGCTACCAGGTTTCCATTTTCAAAAATTAGCTGATTATTTTGAATTTTGGTGTTGCGTGTTGCGCAAAATGTTCTATACTAGCTATCCATGATAAAGTCTTTCAAGCACAAAGGGCTGCAAAAATTTTTTGAAACTGGCAGTGTCAGAGGTATTCAATCTGCTCATAGACAAAAACTTCGAATGCGTTTGGCGGCATTAGACACTGCCACTGTAATTGCTGATGTTGATTTACCAGGCTTTCGGTTGCACCCATTGAAAGGCAAGATGCAGGGATTTTGGGCAATCGATGTAAGCAAGAATTGGCGCATCACTTTTGAATTTCACGATGGCGATGTTTATGTTGTCAACTATGAGGATTATCACTAATGAGCATGCATAACCCACCGCATCCCGGGGAGTTTATCC
Source organism: Candidatus Zhuqueibacterota bacterium (assembly GCA_003576975.1). Classification (GTDB taxonomy): domain Bacteria; phylum Zhuqueibacterota; class Zhuqueibacteria; order Zhuqueibacterales; family Zhuqueibacteraceae; genus Coneutiohabitans. Next base: position 6,632 of record QEVD01000246.1, on the reverse strand, counting down.
GGGAAGTTTATCTCGAACCTCTTGACATAAGCTATCGAACCGTTGCAGCAAAGCTCAAAGTTGCACCATCGACCTTCAACCGGCTGATTAAAGGCCAGAGCAATATTAGCTCCGAAATGGCGCTGCGCCTTTCGAAGACACTGGGGCGTTCACCGGAAAGCTGGTTGATCATGCAGAATAACTACAATCTTTGGCAAGCCAAGCAAAAAGTCAACCTTGATGAAGTCGAAGAACTGGCAATTGCCTAAAATCGAAATCGGGTAGCGACCATCTATAACCGGTCGAGTTTGCGCGCACGCTTGACGCCTTCTACGATCAGCTTGCGTAATGCCCGCCATGCCGCTCGAGATGGCGAATGAGATCAATTCGCTTCATACTGCGGCTATTTCGAATGACTCACGAATGACATCCTGCCCTTGTAATGATTCTTCTGCAAGCATCTGATTGGCTTCCAAAACCAGGGCAATGGCTTCCCGCAAATTGCTTCTCGTTTCTTCCAATGTCGCCCCTTGCGTATTCGCGCCAGGCAATTCTTCAACAAATCCGATGAAGCCTTCCGGCACCTTTTGAAAAACAGCAGTCAATGTCATTTTCATTTTTATTTTCTCGCCGTTTTATGTGAGTGATCAAGCTTGCGCGCACGCTTGACGCCTTCTACGATCAGCTCGCGCAGGGTCGGCAGGTCGAGGTCTTCCAGCTTGTTAACGTACAAACAGCCTTTGCCGGTTTTATGCTTTCCCAGCTTTTGCAGCAGCGCCTCGTGCGCCGACAATCCGCCCATGATGTAAAGCGTCAAATTCTGCTTGCGCGGCGAAAACCCGGTGAGAAACCAATCGCCTTCACGGCCGCTTGCATAAACGTAGTGATATTTGCCAAAACCGACAATGCTGCTACCCCACATTTTCGGCGCGGTTTTCGTGGCTTTTTTCATCATCTCCAGTACCGTGAGACATTCCTGCCGCCGCTGCTTGTCGGTGATGCTGTTGATGAATTTCGTGACACTTTGCTCATTTACTTTGGTTTTGAGTTCGGCCATGGGAGGGTTTCCTTGGGTGGAATGAGAGCGGACGTGTTTCTGTAGAAAATTTATTTTGACTGAACCGATCTTCACTAGCACATTACTGCTCGAATTCGTATATCGTGAGCGCAATGCTTGTCATTATCAAGTTATGGCACTTTTAAATAATCGAAAGGATTAACCAGCTTACGGAAAGTATCTGTAGATTTCCTTTCGATGCAGAAACCGAACGAACACAACGCGCTCGTTTTCCAGTTTCAGCCCGATGCGGTAATCCCCAATCCTGATACGATAGTAGCTCTCTCCCCCTTTAAGCTGTTTGAGATTATTGATTGCCCCGATATTCGCCGCCTGTTCAACTTCTTCGATAATCTCCTTTATTTGCTGGAGCACCAGTTTCTCTTTGATCTTCTTGAGATCACGAGCAAAACTCTTTCTGAATTCCAGCGTCACGCCTTTGCCTCGATTATTCTGTAGATTTCATCTTTGCTCACTGCTTTTGTAGTCTCACCTTCTTTAATGGCGTGAATAAGCGCAATGTCCTCTAACGCCTCGGTAAAAAGCTCCGAGAACAAAGCTCTTCTCTCCTCCAGCACCTCAATTAAAGCCGTCTTCAATACATCCTTCAGCCGGCTCTCATCAAAAACGATCTGTTCCATTTCAATCTCCCAAAGATAGGTTGGCAACCTAGCGTATGATCAACAACTACTGAACAGTCTTTAAATATAGAATAAAACTAAGAACATACAATTGCCCGCGGCCAGTTAGTTTGTTGGCGCACTTTGATATTTTACTTCTAGCTCTAAACTCGTCTTCAGCTCGCTGGCATTCGCAACGTGACGGCTTGAGAATAATAGCAACATACTTTTTCTTTCTCTATTGTATACTGCTATTTATTTTTCATCAACTCTATGACAATACCATGTTTAAACATATCGTTTTCATCATCAAACCATTTTCCCGAAAACGAAATTTTAAATATTTCTTCTTGTGGCTTTGCATCCACAGCGGCAACTATGATCTTGAGATAGTATTTTCCCTTTGTTACGATATGACTCAAAGAGCTTGGCTCAACGACAAGATCAAACTGAAAATCTGCATCATCAGAGCTAATATGCAAATTGGAGGTACGCTCCTGTGTTCGAAGCTTTGGATGATATATATGTCCTAGGTCACAATGCTTCTCCATATTGGGCGAGATTGATGGAAAATAGACTAAACGATGTTCAACGGGAAAGAGTTTTGTGCCATGTGACCATGCAAGATTCAATGGTATAAAAGTTTTTCTCTTGAAATGCCCCCCAAACGTTTCTTCTTCGAGGGATGCGGCATACACTTCAACAGATTTGGCAGCTACTCTACCTTCATTTCTTATTCGTAATCGAAAATAATATGCCCAGCCATTCGCATCCTGAAGACCGGTCTTGGAATTAATTAGAGGAAGTTTCAAAGCATCAGCAATGACCGCAGAATGTTCATAATAGACGCGTAATCTTGGTTTCAAGATTATCGACTTGATGGTGTCAAGAAGGAAACCGAGAATTACACCCACAAGAGCAGCAATAACTGCCCAGATACCTGCAATGTACGCTATTTGTAATTCGGAAGAATTCATTGGCCTCGCTTTCGGCAATCTTTATGTCGAATGTGCTAACATACGGCGGCTCAATCAGCACGGCGCTCGCTGTCAATACAACCATCGCACACAGGTACCCTGGCTTGCCGCCTGCAACGTTTAGCACTAGTATAGAATTCTTCGATTCAGATTTGTCAAAATAAGAATATCAGCTTAGTGAAGCTATAACAATTTATGCAATAGTAAACGTAGTAACTGCATGGCAAGCTATAAGAGTATTTCAGAGATGTGCCCTGGCCTCTAAGCCGTCATGAAATGGGAAAACAAGTACGCGATAGTACTTTTTGCCGTTATCAAAATAGATATCGATATCGCCGTTTGATGCAATAATGGCGCTATACCCTTTTGGCACACTTCTTATCTTTACGAACGCGGTTCCTGGGTGCGGCATCTGTTCACCCCATTCCATATAGACTATTTCGAGCGTTCCGTCTTTACCAAAATCATGACTTAATATATACTGAGTGCTAACAGCTTCTTTTATTATAAGTTGTCTCGGATTTTTGGCCAAGCCAGCAAAGGCTTGCTCGATTATCATCTTATATCTGCTTTCCTCATTTGGATTCTTGTTGTAAGTTGTCTTAAGCAGCTCCAGCGTCTTCATTGCTTGGACGCCTCTTGCGATCCAAAGAGATTCTCGGTCTTGTGCCTGACCTGAGACGGCCGTAACAAAAAGGAATAAGAGTGTTGCGGTTAGTGCTTTTTCCATGCTGTTGTCCTAACATGTTTTTCCGTAACGCCAAGTCTTGAATTCAGCGCATCTTTGATTTTTCAATTCATTCCACTAACGAGCACGTGTGCGGGCGGCGCAGCTTCCACAGCGTTCAGGACGAGCACGATCTTCGAATTCACCAAATCACGGGAATCACGGCACGGCTGTGCCGTCCGAACCACGTATTGTTAGACGAGTGTTCTTGGCTTTTTTCACCTCGCTTTATAACTCTCGCGATGCTTTTGACATTTTGAAAACTTCCAAGCAAAATTGGATCAGTTTTAGATTTTTGAGAATAGCATTTTGACTTCCCCAATCTATACTGATCATTACTTAGTGGGAATCGTGACATGCACGGATCTTTCATCTATTGATGGATACGTGCCTTCAAGCATGACTCTTGATGTATTCTTCAAGTGTCATCATTCTATTTTGTATTTTCTCAATTTCAATCATACTGCTATCTGTTTTTGATACAAAAAAAGAATTGATGAGTTCTTTATCATTCTTGCGATTAATTATGATTGACACGATATCTCTTTCTGTGAACTTCAGATTTTCCTGATCTGCAACAAGCTTCAACGCTCTCCACTCCTTTTCATCATAAAAAATGCGATTGGACAGTTTTCCTGTGACCCTGTCTGTCCATTCATCTTCATAGGTTCGAACGAGCCCAAGATACCGCAATGTGTGTTTGAGAATCGGTATTAGTTCTGAATCTATTTGGGAAAAATATTTTTTGAACTTCTCTGGAAGATTATTCCATTCTTCTTCAGTGGGAGTTTCTATCCCTTCAGTATCTTTTAGTACTTGGATAATAAAATCGGTAAAGCTGCCATCAAAATGACGCAGATTCGAAAGCGTGTCACGGATTGTATAGAATACATCGTTATTAAAGTCCGGTGTATAGCGATGAATGTATCTAATGGGTGTCACTCCATTCGCTATTCCCCATTCCTTTTTCAGGCAAATACCATATCTGCCATATTGATTAGAGTGGTCACGAATCGCATGTTCAGGTATGTCGCAAAAGCAGACAACCGGCCATGTAAAATCATATCTTATAACACCGGGAATTGAAGATGGAGATGTCGAATAGCCAGTTAATGGCAATCTTTCCTTTGGATTTCGATATTCGAATCCATTCTTTAAAATTGAAGCAAGAAACTCTAGTTTTGGAGTGAAATGAATCAAATGCGGAGAACTCAATTTTGTTTTCTTTGTACGCATTTATATTGTCATTTATGAATTCGTCTAACTCTGAAGTAAGCGGTGTATCAATTTTTGAACATTTTTTTGAGAACGGTATTTGACAAATGCCTGAGTTCGAATTGTCGTAGACTTACCATCGGCATTTTTTGTAGCTATCACCAATCGCCCGGGCGGTTGAACTCTACTTAACCCGCACCCGAATCGTCTTCATACCCGAAATTGCATAAGGCTTATCATCCGCATTCTTTTTGGACGAAGCACTCGAGAACGATACCCGCTGCGCAACTTCTTCCAGCACGCGCTGGCGCGCGAAGGAGGTGTTGCCTTTCAAGTTTTGGGATTGCAGAATTGCATAAGCCGTGGGCGGCAGGGAGGTCAGCTCATCGCCCTCCACGATCAGGCCGCGGTCGGGCATGCTCAATTGCACATATAGCGCGTCGTTGCGCCGGCGCTGGTTGAGCAGCGCGGCCAGTTGCTCAAAGCTGCGCGGGGAAAAACGGCCGGGGAAAAATTGCTGCTCCAGGCGCGTCAATTCGCGCGCGCCGGCAGCCGTCACGGTGAGAAAACTGCCGTCAATGCCCGCCGGAATCACCAGCTTTTTCTGCACCACGGTTTCCGGGCCGCGATAGGCTTTCACGCGGCTGAACACGCTCACCGTGTCGCCCGCCTCGGCCACGCTGCGATCCAGCCACACCTGCTCGATGGTGGCATAACGCCAGCCCGGCAGCGAGGTGAAGCGCAAATCCACGCCGCTGATTTTGACCGGCTTGAGATCGTTCGCCATCACCGCGCCCAGCGCCGCCGCAATCTCGCCGGTGGATTGCAGAATGCCGTTGAGAAAACCCTGGCCGCTCAGCGGCAGCATGCCGGGATAAAAATTCTCCAGTTTGATTTTCGCGCCTTCATGCAAGCGAATCTCGCCCTCAACTTGCAGGCTGTTTTCGCCGGTGGCCAGGCGCGCGGATTCCAGCGTGTTCACCAGCACGAAGCGCAACACCAGCGGCATGAGCGTGCTGAGCGCGCGTTCGTCGGTGAATTCGAAGTTAAAGGAAGATTCCTGCCCGGCCTCGCTGGTGTAGATGACGCGCATGGGAATCAATGGCGAGGTTTGGCCGACTTCGCCGTAAATGCCGGTGGTGCGATCCTGGCGCAACGCGCCCAGCACATTGGCGCTCGCGCCGATTTTGAAGGCATTGAACTCGCTCGGCACAATGGTGAGAATTTTCGCCAGCGCCATGGGCATGTTCACCGGGCCGAGATCGAAAAACGGATGGCCAAACGCCAGAACGCGGTTGTCGTTGCGATACGTCACCGTGCCGATCGCGTCGACGTCGGCGTCGCCGCGCAGCAGCACCGCGCCAATGGCGGCGCCGGGAACGAGTTGATCAGCGCTGATATTCTCATTTGCAACGGCGCCGCCGTTAACCGCCATGAAGCCGGCGGGCTGCAAGAGATCCTTGGCCTGCTCGATCAGCTTCGGTTGAAAACCGGCAAACGCCAGCGGTATCATCAACGGCTGAAACTGCTCAGAAAACTGCGACTTTTTCTGAAACAGTGCCTGCGGAATGAACTGTTCCCACGCCGGTTCGGCAAGAGCGAGCGCCATTTGCAGGAACTTATTTTCACCGGCAGGCGCAAACGCGGCCAGCTCTTGGGCGCGGCTGGCTTCGCGATCGACGATCTCGATCATTTCATGAATGGGCGTAACGCCGGCCAGTGGTTTTTTCAAGAACACGCTGATGGAATACGACAGTGCGCCCGCGAGCTTGCCGTCGAGGTAAATCGGGCTGCCGCTCATGCCTGCGGCCACGCCGGTGAAGCGCACGTTTTCGCTTTCCAGGCTGACGAGAATCAGGCTGCGCTTGGGGTAGAAGTTGTGCATGACTTCCACGACTTCGATATCGAATTCTTCCGGCTGATAGCCGCTGAACACGGTGAGGCCTTTGCCTTTCATGCCCGGCTTGATTTGATCGAGCGGCAGCAACTCCTGGCCGGTGAGCGGCAATGAAAGCACCAGTACCAAAATTGGGAATGTGAGGATAAGAGATCGACAG
>QEVD01000245.1 GCA_003576975.1 Candidatus Zhuqueibacterota bacterium | reverse complement strand
CAATTTGCCGTGCCACGCCGGCGAGCGGATCTTCCGGCGGCAGATAGCCATCGGAAGGCGGAAACAATGCGGGGCGTTGAATATGCGGATTGTAATAGGGGCTTCCAGCAGTAATGCATACGAGTTGAATCCTGAGCGCAGCCAGCAAATCGAGAAAGGCGCGCGGCTCGGTGAGATCGAGTTGCAAGCCGGTGGCATCAGCGCCGAATGCGTAATGATACTCCGCGCCGCTTGCGATTTCAGGCTCGCCCACGCCCTGCGCGCCGGAACGGTAAGGCAAGAAATCGAACGCGCTCACGCGCACGGCAATCTGCAGCTCAGGCACTTCCGCGCGTATGCCGGCGACGATCTCGCGCAGGAAGCGCGTACGGTTTTCAAAGCTGCCGCCATAACGCCCGGCGCGATCCACGGCGCTCAGGAACTCGTGGCCAAGATAGCCATGACAATGCTTGAGATCGACGAAAGCAAAACCGGCGCGCTGTGAAAGTTTTGCTGCCGCGACAAAATCCTCTGCGAGGCGGGAAATATCATCATCATCCATGAGCGGATAAGAGGGCTGCAACCCCAGCTTGCGATCGAGAACAGGATGATGATAAAGAATCTGCGGCTCCATGCAATCTTTGCGATTGGGCTTGCAATAGCGGCCGGAATGCGTCAATTGCAATCCCACCAACAAGTCGCTGCTCGTGCCGTATTCACGCTCATGCACCATCACCAAAGTCTCACGCAACTTTGCCAGCTCGCGCAAATTCTTTTCGTTGATCAAAAGCTGATTGGGATTCGCGCGGCCCTCGTGGCGCACGGCAACAGCTTCACCGCCCCAAATCAATTTTGCACCGCTGACCCCAAAATGCTGCCAGCGACGCATCGTCTCCTCGCTGGGACGTCCGTCGCTTGTGCCATCCCACCCTTCCATCGGCAAAATGCAAAAGCGATTGCCGATCTTGAAACCATTATCCAACACACACGGTTGTGCCAAAGGTGAATTTGCCCCGCTTTGCAATTCAGCATCACAGGGCAACTCGATTCCCAATTCGGCGAGATAGCGCTGAAACTCTACGAGGGTTTTGAGTGAAGCGATACGGCGGTATTTCATGGCAGGGATTTGTTTTTGGATTCACAAACGACGTAAATGAAACCCGCCATCGACGTTGATGACTTCCCCAGTGGAAAAAGGCAAGTATCCTTCTGCAATCGCGGCGACGGCTTGCGCCACGTCTGCCGGCTGACCCCAGCGGGAAATAGGCGTAAGCCCGTCTTCCAGCAAGCGATCGTATTTTTCCTTGACCGTGCTGGTCATGTCGGTGGCAATGATGCCCGGCCGGATTTCATAGACATTGACGCCCTCCGCGGCGAGGCGATGCGCGAACAACTTCGTCATCATCGCAAGACCGGCTTTGGACAAACAATATTCCGCACGATTCACACTGCTGGTGTAGGCGCTCATCGAGCCGATGTTGATGATTTTGGAATCCACAATCGCGCCCGCGCGTTTGAGTTCGATCATCTTTCTCGCCACAAGTTGCGTGAGAAAGAACGGGCCTTTGAGATTGACCGTCATCAACTCGTCGTAGCTTGCTTCAGTGGTTTCCAGCAAATCAACACGCTGCCGGGGCGCCATGCCGGCATTGTTCACGAGCAAATCGATTCTTCCAAAATGGCGCAGCGTTTCATGCAGCAACGCTTCACGCTCCGCAGCAACGGCGATATTCGCCTTGACCGCCAAGCCGGTTCCGCCGGCTGCGGCAATGGCCGCGACCACTTCAGCGGCCGCCTCCGCGCCATTGCGATAATTGACGACGGCCCGCCAGCCCTGTTCGGCCAGCTTCAAAGCAACAGCGCGTCCAATACCGCGGCTGCTGCCGGTGATGATGGCTACGCGATTCATGAGTTCAGAGGATTGCGTCTTTTTCACGGGCTGCTTGCAGAACCTTCGCTACTGCTTCCAGAAAAAAATACTCGCCCCACATCACACTCTCATTCACCCCGAGATTTTTGCGCCAGTGATAAATGCCGTGCTTGAGAATGCCCTCCCAGCCCGGGGTTTCGGTGGCAAGAAATTCCGGTGTGGTGAGCGTATCCAAAATGCGCAGACTATAATTGCGATACAGGCGGCCACGCGCCGGATCGCCGGTGAGTTGCGCGAGGTTCCACATGCCGCTGGCGGCAATGGCCGCCGCGGAACTTTCATAGGGTGTTTGAGGATCAGGCTCGTCCCAATCATTGGGCGGGACGCCGTGCGCGGGCGTGCGTTCGATATAAAAATTGGCGCACGCTTCCGCGGTTTGCAAATAGCGCGCATCTTTGGTGAAAGAATACACCGTGCCGAAGCCGTACAGCGCCCACGCCAGGCCGCGCGCCCAGGAGGAATCATGCCGCCAGCCTTGATGCGTGGTTTGGCGCAGGAACTCGCCGGAGGCGAGATCGAAAATGCCTTCGTGCGAGGTGCTGCCATCACCGCGCACCAGGTATTTGCGCGTCGTCAAGCAGTGTTGATTGGCAATGCGCCAGAGTTTTTCATCGTTGGCCTGTTGCGCCGCATAAAAGATGATGCCCACGTTCATCATAATATCGATAAACAAACTTTCTTGAGACACGAATGAACGCAGATACTGGCCTTTCTCTTGAAAACGCAAGGCCAGTGTGCGGCCGGCGTCGATCACAGTTTGGTTGATCTTCGTATCACCGGTCAAATCATACCAGCGTTTCCAGGTGGAGAAAAACAAAAAACCGAGATCGTGCACATTGCGATCATTCTTGCGGTGTTCGAGCAGGCGTGAATAATGTTCCGCCTGCTGGCGCCACCAAGCCTCCTGATTGTGCGCATACAGCAGCCACATTTGCCCGCCCAGAAAACCTTCGCACCAGTTCGTCCATGCTTCACCGCCGTGCTTCCACTTGCCGTTCACGGTGTACATGGGGAAAAAATCGGGATGCGCGGTGATCAGGTGGCGCAATTGTTTTTCTGCGAAACGGAAAACATTTTGGCATTTGTCAACTAAGGCGGCGTGCGGCAAGGGATTCCTCCGAGCTTTGGACAGTGGCCAGCAGGTTTAATAGCGAGGTTGGAAATTTTGTCAATTTGGTTACAAATTCTCTTCGCGCTTTTCTTGGTAGCCGAGGTATTCTTTTTTTGCCTTTATGGCATCGCTTCTTCTGCGCGAAGATTTGCCATTGTGCCTCTCGACCAGTTTCTCGATCATGGAACGCGAAGGCGCGAGCAACGCATGCAGCGCCTGCTGAAAACCTTCGAAAATGTTGATGCTGCGCGTGGGCCAGAACACGCGAATCACATGCTTCATGGATTTAGACACCGGCTCATGCACGTAGTGCAGCGTCACAAACGTGCCCAGGCGCAGCAGCGCGGCCGTAAAAAAGAGAAAATGAAAATGCGCCCAATGAAACCCACCGAGCGTGAGCTGCCAACCGGAAAACAGCAACGCCAAGCTGCCGCCGATGAGCGGCGCAATGGTCGCGGCAATGCCCACGACTGTGCCGTCCACAGCTATGTAATTCGCGCGGCGATTGGCGGGCGCGAGCTTGTAAACGAGATTCGGAATGGCCAGAGTATTGCCGGCGTCGAACACGCCCAGAAGATGCACGAGAATAAAAAGCCAAATTGTGTCCGGCGTCGTGAAAATCCAGAGCAGGGCAAAAAGCGCTTTGCCAATCATGCAGATTTGCAAAACCGGCTTGTTGCCGAATCTGTCAATAATGATACCCCACGGTTTGAGGGCAAGCAGATTGGTGAGCGTTGACAGCATGGCCATGGCTGACACAAAAAAATAACTCAACCCCGCCTGGGTGAGCATATACACGCCATAAAACGCGCCGGCAATGCCCATCGAAAGATCATAGGTAATGCGAAAATAGAACAAGCGGCGGAAATTCGGATCGTGAAACGGGATTTTGAGCGATTCCCAAAACGTGAGCCGCGCAGGCGGCGGCGTAAAAGGCGGCTCGTGCATTTGCTTGATGACCCTGACTGCCCATAATCCGAAAATCATGCCGCACGAGGTGAGCACGACAAAACCGTAAGGCGCGGGTGCAAATTGCTGCGCGTTCCACCAATCAATGAATTTTCCCGCGAGCACGCCGAGAATCACGCCCAACGCCCCTCCGGCAAAGTTGCGTTGCGCGTAAAAACGCCCGCGCACTTTTTCCGGCGCGAGATCGACGAGCCAAGAAACCCAGGGCACCAAACTGAAAATGCCAAGCCCCGCGCTGATCGCGAACAGAATGAAAAAAAGCCAAATTTTGTACGGCTGCAGCGCCGGAATCGGGATGAACGTCACCGCGGCGATGGCAATCCACATCAGTCTTGCCAGCGCGGCAAAACGCACGGCCATGGCTTTGCGCTGTCCGTGCTTTTCGAGCCGGCGAAAGGCGCGGATTTGCAGCAAATTTACGCCGACTTGAATGGCGGCCAGCAGGCCGATCATAAATTCATTCGCGCCCAGACTCAGCGCAAAACCGGTAAGCACCACGCCGCCGGTAAACACACCCATGACCCCCGTCAGCATGCCTTCCCTAAATGACAGGCGCATGCTGCGCAAGTGGGTTGTTGAGCCAGCTTCTACTTCAGATATGTCAAAATGAAAAGGAGAAAAATCACGTAGCCGCATACTAACGTTTCTATATTCAACCACAGCTATCGAGCAAAATGAGAACGGCAACGGCGGTACGCCGTCTTGTTTTCCAACGCCGCTCTAAAATTGCTAACGTTAACAGTTTTACCCAAACTTGCAAGCAGAGGAAAGGCGAATTTTTTTTGCCGAAAAGGCATGGATTTTTGAAAGGATAATGTGAAATTAAATCAATTAATTTCATGATGCCGGTTTTGCCACCAACCTCAGGACGCCTGCTATGAACTTTCACAATGCTCTGCTCAAAACCAAACGATTGCACCTTCCCGCAAAGGCCCTTCCCGTTGAAGAAACATGCGCAGCGGAATTCCAAAAATCCTTTCCGCAACTCGACGTTGTACATGACGCAGGCCCGCCGGCCGCAGCCGCCTTTCGCCTCGCGGTCGCGCAGAATGCTTCATTCGACATCGCCAAGATTAAGGCCGCAGCCCCCTCAAACAAACACTGGGCCTATGTGCGCGTAACGCCGGAGGGCGCGGGCGAATTGATCGTTTCGCACCCCGCGCTGCTCTTTGCTTATACCCTGCACCTGCTGGAAGATTGGGCCAACTCTCCCGCCGCAGAGTTCGAAAAAGGGAAATACTATACCGCCGCATTGAAATGGCATCGCCCATTGTTCGATTATTTGCTGACACAAACCTGGCGCACGGCGCGCAATTTCAATGCAGAAGAACACATTCGCGAGTTGGCGCGCGCCGGGTACACACACGTTGAAGTAAATGGCCTGGCCATGCCGGTGCCGTTCGAAGATCCGGTCGAGGGCGAATACTATTCGCAATTTTATTCGTATTGCCCGGCGCTGGATCAGTTTGTGCACAGTGAGCTGAACAAAGGCATTTATCCCGTCGAGCATCTCACCGCGAATTTGAATTTGTTGAAGCGTTACGCCGTATTGGGAAGGAAATACGGCTTGGAACCCGGCCTCTTGTGTTTCGAGCCGCGTTCGGTTCCGGAAAAGTTTTTTTATAAATATCCCACGCTGCGCGGCGCGCGCGTCGACCACCCTTTTCGCAGCCGCCGGCCGCGATTTACCATGACGATTGCGCATCCCTTGGTGCAGGCGCATTATCGCGAGATGATGCAGAAACTTTTGCGCGCGGTTCCGGATCTCGCTTATCTCAGCATCTGGAGCAACGACAGCGGCTCGGGTTTCGAATACACCAGCTCGCTGTATGTGGGCAGAAACGGCGGCCCGTATTTGATTCGCGAATGGCGCACGCATGAACAGATCGCCGAGGTTGCCGGCAAAAACGTCGTGCGTTACATGAAAGTTTTGCGCGATGCGGCGGCCGAGCTGAATCCGGATTTCCGGGTATCGTTGCGTCTCGAGCCTTTTAAAGTTGAACATGACGTGATCCTGTCAAATCTGGGCGACCATCTCGATCTCGAAGTGCCGTCATTGCTGGTGCGTGGCTATGATTTACCTTATCATCACGACAAGTACCCCGATGTGATAGGCATTGCCGGCAGTGTGCATCATCTCAACATGGATCCGCAAGAAAAACAACTCATCCAGGAACATCAAAAACGCGGTATTGCCTCCCATCTCATCTATTCGCACGGCAACGGCTACAATTTTGAGCCGCTTCTCGGCCTGCCCTATCCCGGGATGATCTGGCAAAAGCTGCAAGAAATGAAAAAAAACGGGGTGGAATATGCCGCCAATCTCGGCGGTTTTACGCCTTCGCGGCTGGCGCCTTATCACATCAACCAGGAAGTTTTTCGCGCATTCATGCTCGATCCCAATGCGCGCCTGGAAGAAGTGTTGCAACACAAAGCCGTGCAGTGGGTGGGTGAGCAAGCTGCAGCGCAACTCGTTGCGCTTTGGCAGCAAACCGATGAGACGATTCAACATTTGCCGATTCTTTATTTGTTTTCCAATTTCGGCTTCGTCTGGCTGCGCATCTGGGTGCGGCCCATCGTTCCCGATTTGCTGGCGATTCCCGATGCGGAACGGCGCTATTACGAAGATTTCATGGTGAGCACGGCTAACAACACCAACTTGGTTGATCTGGGAAAAGATGTGCTCTTTGATCTGGTCACGCAAGAGTATGGCGAGAAATTTGTGCAGCGGGTTGACGAGCACGTAACCCCGCGGCTCGAAAGCGTGCTGCAACTCGCCAAGGCGCAAGCCCACAATCAACAGCTTACCGAGCAAGCGCGGCGCGTGTTTGTGGATCAATATGAACGCTTGCGCGGCCTGCGTTGCTGGATCGGCGTGCTGCGCAGCCTGTCGGCCTGGGTGGCGGGCGTACACGGCTATCTCGGGACTGACAATCAAGCCCAAAAGAAACGCTGGCGCGCGTATCTTGATGACATGATGACGCGCGATCTGCAAAACACCAAGGACTTGCTGGATTTGTGGAACACCAGTACGGTGAATTTCATGGTGGTTTCCAAAACCGGCGAGACGAGTTTTATTTACGGCGAAAACCTGGGCGATCTCTTGCAGCGCAAAATCGCGCTGGTGGAAAAATATCGCCACGTCGAGCCGCGCATCGATATGAACATCATGTGGAAGGTTTGAGGTTTCTCAAATCTCGCTGCCGGCATCAAAAAACATATCAGCAGTGCAATGGCGTCCGGCCCGCGTGCCAGACGCCATTGCAATAATCGTTTTGCATCGGGTATGTCCACTGTAATTCTGGCCCGCGTTCACAGAAGCAAAAAAAATTGTGGAAAACGGCGACGAAATCGCTTACCCTAACCCGAACAAGCCGGAACCAATTTTTTGCCACTGAGTCACGAATACCCTGAGTTTTTTCTTGGCGCCTTCGTCGGTGGCATTCGAAATCAAGGAGAAGAATTGATGATCGAAAAACCGTTGGTCGAATCCCAAGATCTGCTCAATCAACCCGGCGCGTTGCGCCAGCGCCTAGCCGAAGACGGTTATATTTTCATGCGCGGTTTATTGGATCGCACCCGCCTGCTGGGCCTGCGCATGGAAATTCTGGAAATTTGCCAAAAACACGGCTGGTTGCTGCCGGGCAGCAAACTCGAGGAGGGCAAAGGCCGGGCGGATGCCTATTCCGGTTATTTCGAATTCACGCCGGTCTATCGCGAGATGCAATACCTCGAAAATTTTCACGCCCTGGCGCACGATCATCAAATTCTAAAAACGCTGGAAACCGCGCTGGGCGGGCCGGTGTTTCCGCATGCCCGCAACATCGCGCGCATTACCCTGCCCGGTTCGAGCAAAATGACCACGCCTTCCCACCAGGATCACGTTTTTATTCAAGGGAGTCAGGAAGTGTACACGGTTTGGTTTCCGTTGAGCGATTGCCCGGTGGCGTTAGGGGGATTGGGCATTGCACGGGGTTCGCACCACGCGGGCATTTTTCCCACCAAAGAGGCGGAAGGCACGGGCGGCTTGTGCGCCGATGTTGACGAGAGCAAATACGAATGGCACAAAGGCGATTTTTTTCTGGGCGATGTGATCATGTTTCATTCGCTCACTGTCCATAAAGCTTATGACAATACCACGGCGGATTTACTGCGCCTTTCGTGCGATTTCCGCTATCAGCCCTTTAGCGCGCCGCAGGTGGTTTGGGATTCTTTCCGGCCGCACATGCAACACCACGGCTGGGAGAATATCTACAAAAATTGGAAACAAGATTCTTTAAAATTTTACTGGCATCAATACGCCTTGCAACTCGTGCCATGCGTGCATCCGGCGCAGGTCAAGCCCACGGTAAAAAGGATTTGATCAAATAAAGAACGCCATTTAAATAACCTAGCCATATCCTGCAACCGCTAATTACCGCGAATGTACGCTAATCTATTTCTAATTCGCGTTTATTAGCGTTCATTCGCGGTTTGAGATATACGAAAGTTATTTAATTCTGATTCCTAAAATCGGCCGCTTCGGCGCTTCAACACAAGTCCACTCACCCGATTTTAACCATCGAGCCTTCATTTCCTATGACTATCCTTGAAAATCGCTGGAATGATTCTTCCTGCGCCGGTTTCACCGAAGAACAGTTGCTGCTTTATCGGTCCAATCTCCTCGGCTCCGATTTGCGCATCACGAATTATGGCGGCGGAAACACCTCCGCCAAGATTCACATGACAGATCCGCTTTCACAAAAAAAAGTTGACGTCTTGTGGGTAAAAGGATCGGGCGGTGATTTAGGCAGCATGAAGCTGGACGGTTTCGCAACGCTTTACATGGACAAATTGCATACGCTCAAATCACTTTACCGCGGCCTGGCCTACGAAGATGAAATGGTCGGATATCTGCCGCATTGCGCGTTCAATCTCAATCCGCGCGCAGCGAGCATCGATACGCCGTTGCATGCTTTCATCCCGCAACCTCATGTTGATCACACCCATCCGGATGCGATCATCGCGATTGCTGCTGCCAAGGACGGCGAACGCCTGACGCGCGAAATCTTTCATGGCGAACTGGGGTGGCTGCCCTGGCAACGGCCGGGCTTTGATTTAGGATTGAAACTCGAAGCCATGTGTCAGGCCAATCCCAAACTCAAAGGCATTGTGCTGGGCGGTCACGGCCTGTTCACCTGGGGCAAAACCGCGAAGGAATGTTATGAACAAACTCTGCGCGTCATCCAAACAGCCACGACCTATCTTGAGCAGCACAGCAAACGCGAAGTATTTGGCGGGCAAAAACACCAGTCGTTATCTGA
>QEVD01000244.1 GCA_003576975.1 Candidatus Zhuqueibacterota bacterium | reverse complement strand
CGCTTTTTGATCTGTTGCACGGCCATTTCCGCCATCTTCCCGGCGCCGAGAATTAACACATGCTTTTCACGGCTCGGCTGCGTGACTTTATCTGCGGCCAGCGCGTCCAGCAACAGATCGGCTGCCGCTGACCCGGAGGAAACGATGCCCTGTGAAATCCGGGTTTCGGTGCGCACGCGTTTACCGGTTTGCAATGCCAGGGTGAACGCGCGGTGTAACACCGGTCCCACATAGTGATGGGCCGAAGCGAGTTCATAAGCTTCCTTGACCTGAGCCAAAATTTGATTCTCACCAAGAAGCTGCGATTCCAGGCCGGCCGCAACGCGAAACAGATGGCGAATCGCTTCGACATTCTCGTATTGATAGCCGATGAACAGCGCCTGTTCAGCCAGCGCGCCACGATGCTCCCGCACGATTGCCCTCAAGTGGTGCCGCGCCGATTCCGGCTCTTGCGTCACCAGATAGAATTCCGTGCGATTGCAGGTGGAAAGCAGGCAGGCTTCATCAATGGCAGAATCCGCCACGAGATTGGCGGCGAGGCAGGCTTGCTCTTCGGGATTGAATCGCAAGCATTCCCGTTGCTCGACGGTTTCGACTTGATGACTGGTGCCGATGACAAGTATTTGCGGGCAGATCATGGATCCAGTTTAGATTTTTTCGATCAACATAAAATCGTTTTTTCTAATGTTGCCTCCTGTTATTTCAATTGTTATGCCACGTTCAGAGCAAAAAAATCAAAACACCGGAAAAAATCGCTACAATCAGCTCAATTTATACACATCACTCCAACAGGCATTAATACATGTTATTTAAAGGTTTAATAATTTAAGAAAAATGCCATGCGTGAAATCGGCTGAACACAAACCCAGAGAGCCGTTGTCAGTTGCTAAATTATAGCTCATTTTTCTTCAGGATGAAAAAATGGCTTTTCATTTTGAAACGTGAGCCAAAAGTCGTGTTCTTTGTTTTGCTTTTTTGAATGACATTTCTGATGTTGCAGTTTTGAGGTGAATAGAAGGCAGGAAATAAAAAAGCCGGCCTCTCAACGAGTGCCGGCTTTTTGTTGGATACAACTTGTTCGCTGGGTTCGACAGGCTCACCCACCGGGTGAAATTCGACAGACAGGCTCACCTGCCAGGGGAATTTACCCAGCGCTGAGGCGACGATATTAATACATGCCGCCGCCCATACCACCGCCCGGAGGCATCATCGGAGCTTTTTCCTTCTCAGGCTTCTCGACGACCGTGGCCTCCGTCATCAACAACAAGCCCGCGACGGACGCGGCATTTTCCAGCGCCGTGCGCACCACTTTGGTCGGATCGATCACGCCCGCCTTCAACAGGTCGGTGAATTGCTCGGAATCTGCATCGAAACCAAAATTGACGTCTTTGCTTTCCTTCACGCGCTGCACCACGATGGAACCTTCCCAGCCCGCGTTTTCCGCGATCTGGCGAATCGGCTCTTCGATGGCGCGCTTCACGATGTTCACGCCCACTTGCTCATCGGCATTGTCCAGCTTGAGCTTGTCCAGCGCCGGAATCGCGCGCACCAGCGCCACACCGCCGCCGGGCACGATGCCTTCTTCCACCGCCGCGCGCGTCGCATGCAAGGCATCTTCCACACGCGCCTTCTTCTCTTTCATTTCAACTTCGGTTGCCGCACCGACGCGCAACACCGCCACGCCGCCGGCCAATTTCGCGAGACGCTCTTGCAGCTTTTCTTTGTCATAATCCGAAGTGGTGACGTCGATCTGCTTCTTGATCTGGCCGATGCGGCCCTTGATGTCTTCGGTTTTGCCTGCGCCTTCCACGATCGTGGTGTTGTCTTTGTCGATCGTGATCTTCTTGGCTTTGCCGAGATCGGACAGCGTGGTGTTTTCCAGCTTGAAGCCGGCTTCTTCGGAAATCACGCGGCCGCCGGTCAACACGCCAATGTCTTCCAACATGGCTTTGCGGCGATCACCGAAGCCCGGCGCTTTCACTGCGGCCACGCGCAGCGTGCCGCGCAGCTTGTTCACCACCAACGTCGCCAACGCTTCGCCTTCCACCTCTTCCGCGATGATCAACAGCGGGCGGCCCATTTGCGCCGTCTTCTCCAAAATCGGGAGCAGATCTTTCATCGCGCTGATCTTCTTATCGTGGATCAAAATCAACGCATCTTCGAGCACCGCTTCCATGTTCTCGGGATCGGTCACGAAGTACGGCGAAATATAGCCGCGATCGAACTGCATACCTTCAACAACTTCCAGCGTGCTGTCGGTGGATTTGGCTTCTTCGACCGTGATCACGCCGTCTTTGCCGACTTTTTCCATCGCTTCGGCAATGTCATTGCCGATGGATTTGTCGTTGTTCGCGGAGATCGAACCGACCTGCGCAATTTCCGTTTTGCCGGAAACCGGACGGCTGATCTTCTTCACTTCGGCGATAACCGTTTTCACCGCTTGCTCGATGCCGCGCTTCAGGTGCATCGGGCTGGCGCCGGCGGTCACGTTCTTCAAGCCTTCTGCGAAGATCGACTGCGCCAAAACCGTTGCGGTGGTGGTGCCGTCGCCGGCATTGTCGCTGGTCTTGGAGGCAACTTCCTTCACCATCTGCGCGCCCATGTTCTCAACAGCATCTTCCAACTCGATTTCCTTCGCTACCGTGACGCCGTCTTTGGTTACGGTCGGGGAGCCGAATTTCTTGTCAATCACGACGTTGCGGCCTTTCGGGCCCAGCGTGACTTTCACGGCGTTCGCCAGCGCATCAACGCCACGCTTGAGCGACGCGCGTGCGTCCATGCTATATGTGATGATTTTCGCCATAGTTCAAATTCTCCTTCAAGATGATAAAAATTGGGAATGAATTTTCTGAATACGCTTACAGCACGGCCAAAATATCGCTTTCGCGCATGATCAAGTAATCCTGGCCATCCACCGACACTTCCGTGCCGGAATATTTACCGTACAGAACTTTGTCGCCCTTCTTCACTTCCATCGTCACTTTCTGGCCGGAGTCCGAAACTTTTCCCGGGCCAACGGCGATGACTTCGCCCTGCATGGGCTTTTCTTTGGCAGTGTCGGGGATGATGATCCCGCCGACCTTTTTCTCTTCTTGCTCGAGAGGCTTGATCACGACCCGATCAGCCAACGGCTTGATATTCATAGCATTACCTCCTTAAGAGTAAGTTCCATTTAGATTAATTAATGGCTTAAAATGTTCTAATAGCACTCACTTGAGTAGAGTGCTAAAAGCAGGACACAATATATAATTTCAATCAAATTAGTCAAGTGGTATGTTGGCAACTTGTGTGACAAATTGGCAAATTTATGGAATCTGGGTTGCGGAGGGCGAATTGTGAAGCTAAAAGTTGAGAATCCGGGATTTATTTGGGATTCGTAGATTACACTTGGGGGGATGATACGGTTGGATCAATACCTCTGTCCGGAGGGCATCATTCTTCGCGTGGGCGTGTAATCGTCCTGCAGGTTTACCTCGACCAGTAGGAAATTTTCAGTTTGCGCTTCGGAAACGGTGTATTCATAACCGCCGAAGGTAACGGTATTACCCCAAAAGCTTTTCTCCAAAACATACTCGCCATGTAAATTTGGCGCGAAGGTGAGCGCGTAATATTTTGGCGACACCCGGTAGTACGGTGAACTCTCTGCGAAGTAAACCGAGATCTTGTACACGCTTCTGAAACGGGAAAACTGAAATTCCTCCTGCAGCGAAACAATCCGCCCACGCGCCAGGTGCTGAAAGACGATCTCGTTTTGGCGCGTCTGCCTTCTCAAAACAAGCTCCCCACTTGGGGTTACAGCGCTGACCCCGTGTGAGGCAGATTGATAGAGCACAAGCCCATTTTCGAGATAATAGTTCAAATTCTGCAAACTAAGGGGAGAGATGTTGAATTGGTCGATTAAATCCAGCGTGAGCCGTTGCGGGGCGTAAGGCCTACTCGTGACAGGGCGAGGTTCATCATAATACCTGACCCGCTGCGGCGCATAGCCATAATAACAACTCCAGTTTGAGAGAATCAAACAGAGCGCGCTCAAGCGAAACAAGGTATGTTTGCACCAATTCATACGAAAACCCTGGCCGTCTTTGCAAGCGATCAATTAAGGCTTGGTTGTAACATCCCAACGCGAATGCAACACACATGAAAAACGATTGTAAGGCTGTATTAGCGACAATCTGAAGATGATGCGGAGAGGTTTCTGCTTCAGGGAAGAATTGGGGGGGAACTTGATTTTCGAGGTTACTGCTTCACGCGCTTTGACTGGCTTGCACCAACGCCCGCGCCCGTTGCGGATCAACACGTTGATGAATCTGCCCCTCGAATTTGATCGCGCTGCCCACAATCGCGCCGTCGGCAATGCGCAAGAGTTCGGCAGCGTTCTTCGCACTCAATCCGCTGCCGATCAACACTGGGCGCTGACCTGCAGCTTTTTTGACCTGCCGTAAAAATTCGAGGTCAACTTCCTTGCCGCTGCCGCTGCCGGAGACGATCAATGCGTCACACATGGCACGCTCGAAAAATTCCTCAACTTCCTGTTCGAGATTGCGTTGCACCAACGGCGCAGCGTGTTTTACCCGAATGTCTGCGTAGATTTGAACTTCGGTTGCGCCCAGCCGTTTGCGCTCGCGCAGCAGCAGATGCGCTTTGCCGGTGAGCAAGCCTTGATCCGTGACCGCTGTGCCTGCCAGCACGTTCACACGCAAGAACTGCAAACGCGCTGCGGCCGCAATCGCCAGCGCTGATAAAGCATCGTTGCGCAACACATTCACGCCAACCGGAACATTGTAACTTGATTTGATGCGATCAGCGATAATGGCCAGCGCGGCCACCGTTTCTGCCGGAACATGATCGGGATAATACGGATAATCGCCGAGATTCTCGACAAGAATGCCGGAAAAGCCGCAATCTTGCAAAATTCTGGCGTCATTTAACGCGGCAGCAATAACTTCATCGAAACGCCGCGCGGCATTGGGACTGCCCGGCAATCCCGGCAAATGCACCATGCCCAGGAGAACAGGCTTTTTAGGAAAGAGCTGGTGAAAGACGTGATTGTTCATCTTACTCCACCAAGTGCAAAACGCGCTGACGCACAACATTCTTTCCAAGTATCTCGACGACAGCGGCCAGGTCCGGGCCGTGCAAGCTGCCGGTGATCGCAATGCGAATCGGCATCCACAAATCTTTGCCCATCACGCCGGTTTCCTTGTTGACCACCTTCATGATTTTGCGAAAGCTGTCTGCCGTCAACGTCTCCTGCAAATCAAGCTGGCGTACGAACGACCAACAAACCTTCTCGGACGCTTCGGTTTGCACCATTGCGATTGCCGGGCCGTCCGCGATGTGTACACGCTCGACAAAGAAAAACTCGAGTTTCTCAACAACTTGTTCGAGATATTCCAGGCTCTCTTGCACCAGCGCCAGCATTTTGTTGAGAATGCCAGGCTCAGGCAGTTTGTAGCCGGCTTTTTTGAGAAACGGCAGGCTCACTTCCAGCAGTTGATCGGGGCTGAGCTTGCGCAAATAAACGCCGTTCATCCAATTCAACTTCACCGTGTCAAACACCGCCGCTGATTTGTTGATGCGGTTGAAATCGAACTCCCGCACTAACTGCTCGATCGCAAGTATTTCCTCGCCGGAGGGCGAAGACCAGCTCAGCAAGCTGAGAAAATTGATCAAAGCCGCGGGCAGATAGCCTTTGTTCGCAAACTGATCGAGCGAGGTGGCGCCGTGCCGCTTCGACAGGCGGCTGCGATCCTCGCCCAGAATCATGGGAATGTGGCAAAATTGCGGCAGCGCCCAGCCAAATGCTTCGTAGATCGCGACTTGTTTGGGCGTGTTGATGACGTGATCGTCTCCGCGAATCACATGCGAGATTTGCATGAGATGATCGTCGATCACGCACGCAAAGTTGTAGGTCGGCAAACCGCCGGAGCGCACGATCACAAAATCGCCGAAGGCATTTGCGGGGAAGCCCAGCTCGCCGCGCGCCAAATCAACAAATGAGAACGCGCGTTCCGGCACATGAAAGCGAATCGAGGGCGCAATGCCCTGGCCGCGCAACTCTTGTTGCTGCGCGGGCGTGAGTGCACGGCATTTGCCGCTGTAGCGATATTGCCCGGCAGCACCTTCGGATTTCATCGCCTCGCGCTCGGCTTCGAGATCTTCTTCGCGGCAAAAACAGTAATAAGCTTTCTTATTGGCAATCAGTTGCTCGGCATATTTTTGATAAAGCTCGAGACGCTCGGATTGTCGATACGGCCCAAGCTTGCCGCCGGCCTCCGGGCCTTCATCCCAATCCAAACCGAGCCAGCGCAGATCTTCATAAATCGAATTCTCAGACTCGGCGGTCGAGCGTTCGGCATCTGTATCTTCGATGCGCAGAATAAAGGTTCCGCCGGTATGCCGCGCATAAAGCCAGTTCAAAATGGCCGCGCGCGCATTGCCAATATGCAAATGCCCCGTCGGGCTGGGGGCGAATCTTACACGTACAGGTGTTGACATATGAGGAGAATAAATTCCTTAATGATCGGTTATCCCTTCTGCCGGATACTCTTTTTTAGCCACTGATGCGCACGGATTTTCACTGATTTTTTCTTAAATAGGTTCTTTCAAAAAGGCTTTTGAATCCGTGTTGATCCGTGCAAATCAGTGGCTAAAAGTCATATTCTTGAGCGGTTTTGCAAGATAACGTAGGAAAACCGGGTCTTTGCTGCTCTTGCTTTTGATTATTGCAGATGAAATTTAAGATAGTGATCGAGAAAAGCAAGGAGAGAGTCGGGCTTGCACAGATCAAATATCTTCTCGCGTCTTTACGAATGTATAAAAACATGTGATCTTGGACACGGAGAACAGCGCAGGCAGTAGAGGCGGCATAACCGTCTGGGCGGCAGATCGTTATCGCCGCATCGTGCGGCGACCAAACTCCGCCTCAAACGTCTCGTTGTCCGGATAAACATAACCGAAACTCTGCTCCCAAATCCCCGCCTTTTCCATACACAAGTAAAAAAACACCTCGTTGTGCCAGGGTGCGAAGGCCTGGTACATCCGCTGGAACATCGCCACTTTGATTTCATCCGGATACGTAAGCTTGCCATGCGGATCCGGCACCATTTCCATCTGCGAAATTTTGGTGGCATGGCCGAGCGCACGCATTTTCTGCAACACCGGCTTGATCAGCGTCACCGAGCCGAAGGAGATGAAGCGGACTTCTGCCGGATCAAATCGCTGCAACAACTCAGTTGCGATCGCCGGGTAATCCTCCTGCCATTGATCGTAATACACCATCGGATGAAAATGAAAGGCCACGCCCATGCCGCGATCCGCCACCTGCCGCGCGGCAGCCAGCCGTTTTTCCAAACTGGCAGTGAAATGTTCTTCATTGGCAATGATGGTCGGCGTGTTCAGCGACCAACTGATCACGAGGTTGGTGGGAACCTCGGCCTCGAGAAAATAGCGAACATTGTCGGACTTGGTTTTAAGCTCCAGCAAAATGCTGGGATGATCAGCAGCAAACCGGCACAGGGAGAATGCCGTGGCGATTGCCCCACGCCAGCGAATCCGAAGATTGTCCGGTGCCAATGTGATAGAAGCGGCCCGGTTCCAGCTCAAGTGCGGCGAGCTTTTGTGCAAAGTGTTCGTCGAACACAATCTCGTCGCTGTAGAAGGTTTGAATCGAGCAATAGGAACAGCCAAAAACACAGTTCTCCACGGCGTCGATCGTGTGCAGGTTGCAGCACACGGTTTTCTCCGAAGCCACCGGACACATGCCGAAAATGGTTTTGTCGGAGTCTTTGACCGTAATCAGGCTCTTCTCGCGCTGCTTGGGCCGCGTCAGCGGAATGAGCGGATAAGTTTTGGGCGCCTGCCGCAGCGCCGCCAGCTCGGCCTGAAGTTCCGTTAACATCTGCTTTTTGAGATGGCCATTGCGCATGCCGTTTTGCGCGGAACGTTTTTGCCACCAGGTTTCGAGATCACCTTCACCCCACATGCTCAAATCGCGGCAAGCTTCCACCACCTGGCGGAATTCCTGAAACGTGAAACGCTGCTCGAACGCGAGCCGCTGCAGGAATTCCTGCTGGCGTGAGGGCAATTGTTCGAAAAGGGTTTTACCGGCAAAACCGGCAAACTTGGCAGCGTAATCAAATCGGGTGGTGGTATTGGTGTTCATGCGTTTTAAATTTTGAATTGCTTTCGAGTTTTAGAACTACGTTTGCTATCGGG
>QEVD01000243.1 GCA_003576975.1 Candidatus Zhuqueibacterota bacterium | reverse complement strand
GGAGCGCATCAACAGCGCGTTGATTGATTCCTACATTGAAAGCATCGACAAAGTGATCAGCGCCCAGATGGATGAAATCCTCCACAACGAAGATTTTCAAGCGCTGGAATCCACCTGGCGCGGGTTGCATTTTTTGGTGCAGCAAACCGAATTCAGTAAACCGGTCAAATTCGAGATTCTCGACGCGCCGAAACAGGAATTGTATGATGATTTGGAAAACGCTTCACGCGGCGACGGCTACGAAAAGGAATCGGCTTTGTATCATCACATTTACTGGAACGCTTATGACTTGGTCGGCGGCCATCCCTACACCGCGATCATCGCTGACTATAAATTCGATAAAGGCGCGCAGGATATCGGCCTGTTGCAGCATTTGTCGATTTTGGGTGAAACCGCACAACTGCCGTTCATTGCGAATGCGAGTGCAAACTTTTTCGGCCAGAAAGATATGGGCAGTGTGATGAATGATCGCAATTTGGTCGAAAAAATAAGCGGTGATCCGGAGTATACCAAGTGGCGCTCGTTCCGTGATGATGATCGCTCGAAATATGTCGGGCTTTGCCTGCCCAGCTTTCTGGGCCGCCTGCCATATGGCCCGGAAAACGATCCCACGAAGAATTTCAATTACACTGAGGGCGTGTTTCGCGAGGGCCAGGATCATAGTTTATGGTGCAGCGCCTCGTTCGCGCTGGCCAGCAACATGGTGCGCAGTTTTGAGAGATGGGGATGGAGCGTAAAGATCGTGGGCGTCGATTCCGGCGGCCGCGTGGAAAATCTGCCAACGCCGACGTATGAAATTGGCGGCCAGAAAAAAGTCAAGGTACCGGTGGAGGCCTCAGTCGGGCAGGCGAAAGATGCGGAACTCTGCGAGCTTGGCTTCATTCCGCTGGCGCATTGGGATCGCACGGATTATGCCTGCTTTTTTGAAGTGCCCTCGGCGCAACGTGCGTGGGTAGACAA
This sequence comes from Candidatus Zhuqueibacterota bacterium, assembly GCA_003576975.1. Lineage (GTDB taxonomy): Bacteria > Zhuqueibacterota > Zhuqueibacteria > Zhuqueibacterales > Zhuqueibacteraceae > Coneutiohabitans. Next base: position 6,671 of record QEVD01000243.1, on the reverse strand, counting down.
GAAGGATCCTGAAGGCACCGCCAATCGCGCCGTTGGTGCGCGCTTGCAATATACCATGTTGGTGACGCGCATCGCGCATTATCTCAAATATCGGCAACTGCGTTTTGTGGGCAAGAATGCCGGCGCCGGTGACATTGAAAAGACTTTGAAAACCTGGCTGGATACGCTGGTGGCGGATTTTCCGAATCCCCAGGAAAAAGTCATTGCCGAACGGCCGCTGCGTTCCTATTCGCTGGAAGTGACGGAATTGCCAGAAAAACCGGGTTTTTTCCAGGTGACGGCAGAGTTCCGGCCGCACGTGGCAATCACTGGTATGGACATCAACCTGAGGTTGGTGGCGTATCATTCCGGCGAGGAGGGAAAGTAATATTACCGAAGTGGTTTGGAAGAGCCGACTTCAGAGCGTATTTGAAAAGTCGGCTACTGACCGGTCGTTTTGTTCCAGTGAATGGTCTAAACGCTTGATTTTTAAATAAGTTTCTGCCAGCTGACCGGTCAGTTTTCTTTAAGTTAGGACTATTGAAATGCCCTCTCTGAGAAATTGGCGGCAAGGTGTAACGCATGCTGCAGGGGAGTTAAATTTTGAACGTAACGCAGCGTTGCATATGTAACATATGTGGCACAGTGTATACTTTGGAGACACTATTGACGGAATTGTGCTGATTTATTCCAGAATCGAGCTTCTATCTCACGCAAAATCAAGCGTTGCAAAATTTGCCTGCCGCCTCAAAGACGGCATCACTGTTGCAAGGGTAATGTAACAATTGTTAAGAAAAGGAAAAATCACCGGTAAATCGCCCGGTGTAAAGCCTTTCACGTTGCAGCTTAAACGCAATACATCCAACCTTCCGCAAGTCTTTCAAGTTTTATAAAACCAATTATCTCAAGGAGGCCGTTATGGCAGTCAAAGGTGAACTCTCGGTGTGGAATCATGAAAACACACAATTGGAAGGCCCGCGCGGGAATAAGAGCAGCTTGGTTTTCGAATATGAGCATGAAGTGTACATGCCGTTCGATCGCGAAGACAACAAGCTGCAAGGTACCCGGCGTATCGACGCCTTCAGCGTGACCAAGGAAATCGACAAGCTGACTCCCCAGCTTTACGAGATCGTGTGCAAAGGCCGCAATTGCAAGAAAGTGCAGATCAGCCTTTATCGCATTGCGAAAGATGGCGGCGATGAGGAGGAGTATTTTCGCTATATCCTCGAAGACGCCAAAATCATTTCCGTGCGCAATCACATGCCGATCACGAAATACGAACAAAACGAAAACATCGGCCATTTGGAAACAGTGCGCTTTCTGGCAAAATCATTTTCCTGGCAATATCTCGAAGGCGGCGTCGAATACACCGAAGTTTCCGGGCTCTCGGCGTAATATGTGCTGGGAGAAACTTACATGGCTTGACGCTTCACACTTTACGCCTTGCACGCTGTGTAACGTGTAAGGTGTAAAGTGCAAGGCAAATGGCGCAACACACATGGAAAATCTCAGTCTGTATGATTTGCTCGTGGGCGGTTTTATGTTGCGGGGAGATGATCCATTGCAGGGCGGGCATGCATTGGAAGATATGCCGGAGGATGAGAAGCTCCGGTTGAGCATCGCAGAAAATCTGACGATGTTGCTGCAAACGCGGCGCGGCTCTGTGATGCACCTGCCTGATTTTGGCATTCCGGATATTTTGCAGGTCTATCAAGATGCCGGCTGCTCGCTGGACCCCGTGCGCACGCTGGTCCGAGAGACGATCTTGAAATACGAGCCGCGCATCAGCGAAGTTAAAGTGCAAAAAGAATTTTTCGATCCCAACAGCATGCGCATCTCCTTGCGCATTTTGGCGACCATCAAAGAAGCCAATCAACGCGAAATCCTGCTTACCGAATTTTCCACCACCGGTTGGGCCAAAGTCTTATTCGAACGAGACACAAAGCATGAGTCACGAGCCTGACGATCGCATTCAGCGCTATTTCGAGCGGGAATACAATTATTTGCAGACAGCCGGCGAAGAGTTTGCAAAGAAGCATGTGGACTTGGGCAGCAAGCTCAAGCTCACCGAGCGCCAACGGAAGGACCCGTTTGTCGAACGGTTGTTCGAAGGCTTTGCCTTTCTCGCCGGCCGAATTCATGAACGTCTAGACGACGAACTGCCAGAAATTACCGGCGGTTTGTTGGAACAACTGTTCCCGCATTTCTTGCGGCCGTTCCCCTCATGCGCCATTTTGGAAGCCAAGCCCCGTTTAGGCGTCGTTACCAAACCGGTGATCATTGCGCGCGGCAGCGAGATTCAAACGCCGCCGGGCAAAGCCAGAATCAAATACAAAACGCCTGCCGGCACGCAAGAATTGTCGCGTGACATCGAAAAAGAAGAACCCGCGGAATTTATCTTTCGCACCACGCAGACACTCGTGGTCCGGCCCATGCGTTTGCGCGAGGTGCGCGTGGAAGAAGCGCCGGAAGCGGCCTCCGCGCTGATTCTGCAGTTTCAGCTCGACCGCAATGTAACCTATGACGCGCTTGATTTACAGCGCTTGCGCCTGTATTTGCACGGCGCTGATTCGCTGAAATACAATCTTTTGCTCTATCTCACGAAATATGCGAAAACATTGGCCGTGCGCGAACTTGCTAACCCGCAAGCCGCGTTTCAAAAGATCGACAGCTTCCGCATAGGCATCCCGGAGTTATCGTGGGAAACTGAAGAAGAGTTGTCTCTTTTACCGTATGCCCGTCAGATTTTTACGGGCTATCGCTTGTTGCAGGAATATTTCGCGTTTCCTCAGCGCTTTTTTTTCGTTGATATTGAAGGTTTGCAGCAATTCAAAGCCTCACGTGATGGTCACCCCTTTGAGGTAAAAGTCGTCTTTGATCGCAAGCTCGCGCGTGAGCGTTTTCCGGGCACGGAAAATATCCTGCTGAACTGTACGCCAGTGGTGAATCTGTTTGATCGCCCGACCGAAGAAGTCTCGGTGACGCAGCGCATGCCAGAATATTATATCGTGCCCGATCTCAACCGGCGCAAGAGCCGCGAGATCTACGCGATCAAAAACGTGATCGGCGTCAGTGAAAACAAAGTTGAGCAGTACAAGTATCTGCCGGTTACCTCTTACGATATCCTCGATACCGCCGCTCCGGAGCACGAATACCGGCGGTTTTATTCGGTGATCCGGCGCACGACGCCAAAAGACATGAGTGAGACGTACATTCGATTATTTGGGCCGAGCATGGAACTGGAGGGTTTTCCGCGCGAAACTTTGAGCCTGGAAGCAACGATGTCCAACGGCTATTTGCCCGCTAGTTATTTGGAAGCGGGCATGCTGAAAGAGCCGGTCAAATTTCCGCCCGGCGTCGATGCCGCAAACCTTACCACGCCCACGGAAGCGTTGGAATGCCCGGAGCAGCAAAATTTTCTATGGGCATTGATCTCGCATCTCACCTTGAGTTACAGCACACTGGCCGAGACGGATAATCTGAAAAAGATTTTAAGCCTTTATAACTGGTCGCCGTCGCAAATCAATTCGAATAAGAAAAGAATTCACGGCGTTGTGCGTGTTCAGCCGCCCGCCTCCAAAAGCATTTTTGATAAGCAGAAACGCATGTTAGTGCGCGGCATTGAATTCAAGCTCGAGGTTGATCCTGCGGCTTTTGAACAAGGCCCCGGCGACATTCATTTGTTCGGTCTGGTGTTGAATCGTTTTCTCGCGCAATATGTTACGATCAATTCCGTGGTTTTCCTGACCATCGTCGAAGTTGGCACCAATCGGGAATATAAATGGGAACCGAATCTCGGCCAGATCTTACCCGTGTAATCGCGGAGCTTGAGCGCCGCGGCCCGGAATACAATGTATTTCAGGCCATCTTCCTAGCGGAGATCGCAACGAAACACTGGCATCCGCAACGCAACGATTTTGTGCTCGAGCAAACCGGCTTGCGATTTCGACCGTATGAGATGTTCGTTTATCCGCCCAAGGATATTCGTGCGATTGAGCGCCGTAATAATGTGTTGACGTTTGTGCTGAATTTCATGGGCCTGTACGGCATCAACTCGCCGCTGCCGCGTTGCTATCATGAACAAGTTGCCATGCAGCAAAGCGATCACGGCGCCGGTGAGGTGCCGTTGCAGAATTTTTTAGACATTTTTAGTAATCGTTTTTACTGGCTCTATTATCAGGCCTGGAAAAAATATCGCTACTACTTGCAGTTGCGCGACGAGCCTGAGAATAAAATCGCGCCGCGCGTGTTTTCGTTTATCGGCCGCGTTTCGCCCGACGGGGACCGCGCACAAGATGGTCCGATCTCCAGGTTTCGCCTGCTGCAATTTTCCGGTATCCTTTCCAATCGCAGCCGCAACAAAGCTGGGCTGCATATTTTGCTGCACGAGTTCTTTCCGAAATTTCAAATCGCGATTCGAGAGTTCATTCCGCACTGGGTGAAACTGTCCGACTTGCCGGTGATGGGCGAGAAAGATCCGGAGAAAGCGCCGAAGCTCGGCGTGAATGCTGTTGCCGGCAGTTCCATGCGCGATTTTACCAGCCGTATTCGCATCGAGATCGGGCCGATCGGTTTTGCGGATTATCTCGAATTTACGCCGCAAGCTCCTCAGGCTGAACTCTTGTGCGAATTGCTTAATCTTTACCTCAATGACGGCCTGGAATATGATGTACGTTTTATCATCAAATCAGAAACCATCATCTCCGTGGCGTGGAATGATCGCCGCTTGCGCTTAGGCTCGACGATTTGGCTGGGAAAGCCACGGCAAGCGACGGTGAATGTCGATTATAGCTATGAGCAGTTTGCTAAAAGAGCATTTTAGTTGTTTTGATTTCAAAACCGATTGAATTGTTTCACTTTAAACTTTACACCTTGAACTCTGCTCGTGTAAGGTGTAAAGTGAAAATCAATCACCTCAAAAGTGTAATCATGCAAAGCAAAGATCTCCGTTCACTTCTGCTCAAGCTCAACAACTACCTCGTGCGCACGCTTGACACGGCGACGGGCATGGGCATTAAGCGCAATCATTACGAGATCACCATCGAACATTTGCTTGTCGCGCTGCTCGAAGATGGCCAGGGCGACGTGCCGCTGATTCTGCGGCATTACGGCATCGAGGCCGGGCGTGTGCATCAGGCTTGCACGGATAATCTTGATGACATGCAGGCCGGCAATCCCGGCAAGCCCAAGCTCTCGCCGTTGCTCACGGAACTGCTCGAACAGGCGTGGATCACGAGTTCGGTACATCACAAAGAAACCAAGATTCGCTCGGGCGCGCTGTTCGAGGTGTTCATCGCTTCGGAATTGGTGATCAGCAGCGGCTTGATGGAGCTGTTCAACGCCATTAAGCAGGAGGAGCTGCGTAGCGAGTTCTATAAAATCGTGTCCGGTTCGGTGGAAGATTCTGGCGCCGCCGTGGAGGAACTGCCAGTTGAGCAGGCGAGGGAAATTCCGCCGGGCGGCTCGGTGCTCGATCTTTATACCAACAATCTCACCGCGCAAGCCAAAGCCGGCAAGATCGATCCGATCCTGGGCCGTGACGATGAAATTATCCAGATGATCGAAATTCTCAGCCGCCGTAAGAAATCGAATCCCATTTTGCTCGGTGAGCCGGGTGTCGGGAAAACCGCGCTGGTCGAAGGCCTGGCCTTGAAAATCGCGGCGAATGAAGTGCCTGAGGTGTTGAAGGACGTGCAGGTTCATGCGCTCGATCTTGGCGCGCTGCAAGCCGGTACTTCCATGCGGGGTGAATTTGAGAAGCGCATGAAAGCCGTGATTACAGCCGTCACTCAATCCGTGCAGCCGATTATTTTATTTATTGATGAAGCGCATATGCTCATCGGTGCGGGCGCGGCGGCTGGCGGCGGTGATGCCGCCAATTTGCTGAAACCGGCGCTGGCGCGCGGCGAGTTTCGCGCAATTGCGGCCACGACATATTTGGAATACAACAAATATTTTGCCAAAGATGCGGCGCTCGAGCGGCGCTTTCAACCGATTCATGTCGCTGAGCCGGAAGACGACATGGCTATGGTCATGCTGCGCGGCATCAAAACGAAATACGAAGCCTATCACGGCATTCACATCACCGACGAAGCGATTGCAGCGGCCGTCAAGCTTTCGCGCCGTTTTATTGCCGGCCGGCAATTGCCGGACAAGGCCGTGGATTTGCTCGATACTTCCGCGACGCGCGTGAAGATGTTGCTCACCAGCAAGCCGCCGAGCCTCGAGCTGGAAATCAGCAGGCTGAAATCGATCAACCTGGAAATTGAGACGTTGCAGAAAGACAGTGATTTGAGCATCGGCGATCACGCAGCAAGATTGCAAGAATTGCAAACCGGCAAAGAAAAACTCGAGGCGGAAATCAAAGCCAAAGAAGAACGCTGGAACCGGGAATGCGAACTGACAAAGCAGTTGATGGAATTGCGTAAAAAGAAATTTTCCGAAGAAGGCAAAAAAGCAGGCGCTGCGCTCGACACGCAACTCGAGAATTTGAAAAATCAAATCGCCGGATTGCAGGGCGATAAACCGCAAGTCTTTGCCGATGTCACCGGGCAAACGGTTGCAGAAGTAATCGAAGCGTGGACCGGCATTCCCGCGGGCAACATGAATCGCGATGAGATGACGACGCTGCTCAATCTCGAAAACGAGCTGCGCAAGCGTGTCGTCGGGCAGGATCACGCCATCAAGCAAAT
>QEVD01000242.1 GCA_003576975.1 Candidatus Zhuqueibacterota bacterium | reverse complement strand
GCTTTGCAGCCTTTTGCGAAAAAGCGTATCGATGCCGGCAATGGCTGTGGCCGTCAACAGCGGCAGGTTTCGCACCCACTCCGGTTTGTCGCTGACGTCAGCCTCATTAAAAGAAGGCCGGCGCGGCGCGGTGATATTCGAAAATTCGTTTTGATGGCGCGGAGCGGGTATGGCCGGCTCATGCGGCGAAACCGAGGCAAAATAGATGAAAAATGGCGCGACCGGGGCTGTGCGGCGAATGAAGCCCGTGGCGTGGCGCACCAGCACGTCGGTTTCGTAGTCTTGAGGATCGTTGCCGTATGACACCACCTGGCCATTTTCGTTGATCGAATAATTGAAGAAGTTGCTGTACATCACGCCGTACCATTCATCCCAGCCCTGCGGAATATAAGTCGGCCTGCCGGCAGGATAGCCGTTAAGATATGTGCCGAACAACGCGGTGCGATAACCGGCATCGTGCAGCCAAGTGGCAATCGTCGAGCTTTCATGCCCCTGGCTGCGAAATTTTACAAAACCGCCGTCAGGTGTGTGATTCGTCAGCACGCCATGATTGTGTGCATATTGGCCGCGCAAGAAGGAGGCGCGTGAAGGACAACATACCGGCACACTCACAAAAAAGTTGGGAAAGGCCGTGCCTTGATCCTGCAACAACGCTTGGAGTTGCGGCATGTACGCAATGGAATGGGAATCCAAATCATCCAGAAGGATCAATACAATGTTGGGTTGATTTGATTGTGAATAACAAATTTGAAAAAAGATCAGACTAGCGGCCAGGGTTGCTTGCAGCGCAGTTTTCATGCCTGTGATCCTTTCGTGTGATGAAAAGATGGTTCGAGCAGTGCTTACGAAAGATTGAACAGCAAGATTGAAAAGGCGAGAAATTTCTAAGTATTGTTTTGCCTCGGTGAAACTAATCAGATTATACTACTCTCTGTTTTCAAGCATACGGAAACCAATAACTCTTCTTCTCTAATTTGTAGTCGATGAGTATGTGTTTGGCCTCGCGGAATTCATCAAGGCCTTCGAGTCCCAGCTCGCGGCCGTGGCCGGAAAGGCGCATGCCGCCGAAGGGCGCAGCATCGTTGTCGGTGAGCGGATCATTGATCCAAAACGTGCCGGCTTTGATGTTGTCCGCGGCCAGCATGGCTTTTTCAAGATCATTGGTGAGAATCGAAGCGCCCAGGCCATATTCGGAAGCGTTAGCGCGTGCAATGGCTTCTTCGATATTTTTGACGACTTGAATCGGCGCGAGCGGGCCAAAGGTTTCGCTGCGCATCAGCTCCATTCTCTCGTTCACGTTTGTCAACACGGTTGGCTCGAAGAAATAGCCCTTTTGGAATTGCTCGGGGCGTTTGCCTCCGCTCAATATTGTTGCGCCTTGTTGCACGCTTTGCGCGAGCCGCGCTTCAATTTTCTGGCGCTGCGCCTCGCTGACCAGCGGGCCGAGATCGACGCCCGGGCCCAGGGGATTGCCCAGGCGCAAGGTTTTGCTGAATTCCGTCAAGCCTTCAATAAATTTTTTGGCAATGGGTTCGAGCACGTAAAAGCGCTCGGCGGAGGTGCAGACCTGACCGTTGTTCAAGAATGCCGTCCAGGCGCCGGCGCGCACGGCAATATCGACATCGATATCATCACAAACAATGAAGGGATCGTTACCGCCCAGTTCGAGATGTACTTTCTTCAATTGTTGCGCGGCGAGCATGGCAATGTGGCGGCCGGTTTCCACGCTGCCGGTAAAGGCAATGAGTTGCGTGCCTTTCGACGTCACCAGCGGCTCGCCTGCTTCTTTGCCAAAGCCGGTGATGATATTGGCAACCCCTTTGGGCAGATGATTAAAAATTTTTGCGAAGAAAAGATTGCACAGCGGCGTCAGCTCTGAGGGTTTGATCACAACGGTGTTGCCCGCGGCGAGGGCGGGCGCGACTTTCCACGCCATGAGCAGAATGGGGTAATTCCACGGCACGATGCACGCGACCACGCCGAACGGCTCCTTGACGACCAGACTCATTTGATGTTCAAACGCCGGCGCAACCACGCGGCCGATTTGATCGCGGCCCAACTCGGCATAATATTCAAAACACGAGGCCACCCATTCCACTTCGTCGCGATTCTCAATGATGGGTTTGCCGCCCTCCAGCGTGATGATCTGCGCCAATTCTTCACCGTGCGCGCGAATTTTGCGCGCAATTTCGTGCATCATTTCTTTGCGTTCGAGACTGCCCATTTTTCGCCACGGGTTGAACGCCGCATGCGCCGCAGCGACGGCGCGTTCGGCATCTTCTGCATTGCCGCGCGGCACCATGGCGAGAATTTCTTCGGTCGCAGGATTGAGAACCTCGAAGCGTTCTGCGTTTTTGCTTGCGACAAATTCGTTGTTGATCCACATGTCGGTGATCATGTCGTGCTCCTGGAATTGGTGGGAGTGGATGAGTGAATGGCGCCTGCGCCAACTCGAGGGCGCAATATAGCCGAAAACGACTGGATTGTCAAGGTGACGGCCGGCGCCTGGAAAAACAATAGAGTTCGGCATACGGCGGATTTTTTTTCAGAAATTTCTTCTTGCATTTTCATTCGAAAATTGACACTATGTGCCCGCTTTTAGCCGGAGGCGAGGCAGCAAACGTTCAGGCCCTTCCCCATAAATTCATGAAAACGAGATGTTCTATTTGTTGAACGCAGCATTCTAACCGCTCATGGCCGACTACTCCGCCAGTGAATTGATGGTTGCTCGCGCTGCCCGCGAATTGCGGGACGACGATGTTGTTTTTGTCGGCATTGGCCTGCCCAACATGGCCTGCAATCTTGCACGCCTCACTCACGCTCCGCATCTCACCTTGATTTATGAATCCGGCGCCGTCGGTGCTGTGCCAGAACGCTTGCCGGTTTCCATCGGTGATCCGGCATTGGTGGCTGGCTGTTTGTCCGTTTGTTCCCTCCCGGAAGTTTTCTTGTATTATCTGCAAGGCGGCCGCATCACGGTCGGTTTTCTCGGGGGCGCGCAAATCGACCGTTTCGGCAATATCAACTCCACGGTAATCGGCGATTATGCCGCGCCGAAAGTGAGATTGCCCGGCAGCGGCGGTGCCAGTGAAATTGCCACGCTGGCGCAAAAAATTTTGATTATCACCCCCCTGAAAAAACGCAATTTCCCGGAAGCCGTGGATTTTCTCACCAGTCCCGGATTTCTCGACGGCGGCGACGCCCGCGCCCGCCTCGGTATTACCACGGAAGGTCCCAAAGTCGTGGTCACGGATCTGGGCGTCTTTCGTTTTGATTCTGCCAATCATGAGATGTGGTTGACCGACATTCATCCCGGTGTTCAACTTGAAGATATTAAAACTAATGTCGGTTGGCCGCTCAAGATTGCCGATCATCTCCTCATAACCGAACCTCCAACAGCCGAAGAGCTGCGTATCATACGAGAAGAGCTTGATCCCGATCGGATATATATTTGAAACGTTTTTGACAAGCTCTTTTGATTGAAATTCCGACCTAATAACGAACGCATGCAAGAAATTGCCGTATGCGGCATGGCGCTGCATACGAGAGCGACAGTGGCATGCCCGCGACGGGTGATTTGGCTTGAAAAATGTGACAATTAATATGGAGCGATGATGGAGCTTGCCCCGTGGCATAGCTTTTGGCAGCTATTCAATCAAACGATTCATTTCATTGCACCGTCATCAAGCTTTTGCCCGAGGATTTGGTTAGCGGTAAGCTGCTGTTCTGCCCCACCCGCCTTGCTTTCTCCTGCAGGATTGCAGCATATTCGCGCCTGCACGGCGCGCTCTTTTAATAGAAATTGCACGGCTGTCTTCGCGATCAATCAAACCGTACCCATTCTTTCATGTTACGGAGGGCCATATGAAGCGATGTGACCACAGATTTTTGTTAATGCTGCTGCTGGCGTTTTTTGTTCATTCGAGTCTGGCGTTTGCCGGAACGACCGGCAAAATTTCCGGCGTCGTGAGAGAAAAGGACACACGCAATCCGTTGCCGGGCGTGAATGTGATCGTGCTGGGTACGACGCTGGGCGCAGCCACGGACGCCAATGGACGCTATTTCATCCTGCACGTGCCGCCGGGCACCTACAGTGTGAAAGCGAGTTCCATGGGTTATCAAGCCACGACGATCAGCAACGTCAAGGTGAGCGTCGATCTGACCTCGACGGTGAATTTTGATTTATCCTCCACCGTGCTCGAAACCGGTGAAGCCGTCGAGATTGTGGCGCAGCGGCCGCTGATTCAAAAAGATGGCGTTACCACCATGCAAGTTGTGGAAGCGGACGTGGTGGAAAACATGGTGGCGGATGATTTCAAGGACGTGTTGACGCTGAACTCCGGCGTCACCACCAGGCCGATTCGTGATGCCGCATTTGCAGAAGGCCTGGATACCGGTGAGGGCCAATTTTTTGTGCGCGGCGGCCGCGGCAACGAGTTGGCGGTGATGGTGGACGGCATGTCGGTGCGCGACGGCATCACCGGCGGATTGGGCGGCGAAGTCTCCACCGGCGCGATCGAAGAGATTCAACTCATCAGCGGCAATTTCAATGCAGAATATGGCAATGCCATGAGCGGCGTGTTGAATCTCGTCACGCAAGAGGGCGGCAGCAAAACCAACTTCAGTCTGCGCGGCTTGACGGACGCCATTTTCGGCACACCGACGCGAGACTACACCTTTCAAGAGCGCGACAGACTAATCGAAACCAAAGGCGTGCTGGATCGCGCCAATTGGGGAACGTATCAAAGCCAGTTTAGTCTGGGCGGTCCGGTGCCGGGCATCGGCAATACGATGAAATATTTTCTAGCCGGCGAGTACTATCAAACCGACGGCAACATCGGGATTCTGCAAAATGAATTCACACGCCGCGGCTCGGCAAAGGTAACGTTATCACCCACAAAAACGGCCAAGCTCACGCTCTCTGCCAACGCCAACAGCGAAGATCAGGAAATTTACGATCATTATTTTGCCCATCAGGGGTTATATCGCCAGCGCGTGGGCACGGATTCGCTCGACAATAATTTCGCGGGGAACGATCATCTGCGCACGCGGACGTATCAAGGCATTGTGGCGTGGACGCAGACGCTGAATCAACGTTCATTTTTTGAGTTGAAGATCCAGCATTTCTCGCGCACGTTTATGGATCGCGTGCGCAGCCAGCCGGAAGATTATATCTTTTTGACCTACAATGCCGGTGAAGATTTCGTGGTTTCCGGCGATGATCCGCGCTTTCTTCACCAGGAAGATCGCGTGTGGCAGGGCAAGTTCGATGTGACGTATCAAGCGAACATCAATCACAATATCAAAGCCGGCCTGGATTTTAATCGCCATCGCGTGTGGCGCCAGCAGTTGTTGACCGGCGGGGATATCGTCAACTCGCGCGTGGATATGTTCAAGTTTTATCCGGTCGAAGCCGCGGCTTACCTTCAGGATAAAATGGAATTCAACGATCTCGTCATCAATGTCGGCTTGCGTGTTGACTATTTCGATCCGAAGGATAGCGTTGCCGTCGACGTGAACAATCCGCTCGGACCGCGGCGTGTGACAGAAAGCAAGATGCGCGTCAGCCCGCGTTTAGGTCTGGCCCATCCCATCACGGATCGCGCCAATCTGCATTTCTCGTATGGCCATTTTTATCAGGTGCCGGAATACAATAAGATTGTGTTCAACCACAATCGCTATGTTGACATTTTCCGTCCCACGCTCGGCAATGCCGATCTCGAGCCGCAGAAGACGGTCGCATTCGAAGTCGGCTGGGATCAGCAGATCACCGATTTTTTGGCGTTGAGCGTGACGGGTTTTTATAAAGACATTGAAAATCTCGTGGCCACCGATTTGTATTCGTTTGCGCGTCCCTCGGCGGTGACGTATTATATCAATCAAGATTTTGCGAATTCACGCGGGGTTGAAATCAACTTCCGCACGCGGCGCTATCATCATTTTGCCTCGTATTTCAGCTATACCATTTCACGCGCCGAAGGCAACAGTTCGAACCCGCTCGATACGCGCGCGGATTTGCTGGCGCGGCCGCCGCGGGTGCCGTTGAAGAAGCTGGTCATTCTCGATTGGGATCGCCCGCATGTGTTCAATTTCAATTTTGATTTTCGCTACAAAAAAGGCGAAGGCCCGCGTTTTGGCGGCGCGCAATTGCTGCAAAATTTCGGCGTGAATTTGACCGGGCGCTTCAGCAGCGGCCAGCCGTATACGCCCACTGACAGCCGCGGTCAGCGCCTCGGCGATGAGAATGTCGCGCGCATGCCTTCCAACTGGCAGTTGGATTTGCGCGTCGACAAGCTGTTCAACCTCGCCGGCAGAGAATTCGGCGTGTTCACCGAAGTCACGAATCTCACGAACCGCCGCAATGTTGTGGAAGTATTTACCGACACCGGCTTGCCGAATGAAACCACGGATCCCGGCTACACGCCGCAAGGTAAACGCGACCCTTACAACATTGGCGCGCAGCGCAATATTCGCCTCGGGTTTGAGTTGAATATGTGAACGTTTGTAGTAATGCCTTTAGGCATACTTTCGTTATCATTCTGTCAACGTCTCTAACAGGGCCTTGGCGAATGGGTGATGAAAGTTCCTGGAGAATGACTCAAATGAATAAATGTTTCGCTATAAGTTGGAGATAACCTTCGGAGGTTTTGAGGAATGAAACAGCTATCTTCAAAAATGACTATAAAAGCGACGCTCTTGCTCCTGCCATTCGTGGCAATGCTATTCGCCGTCGAAACGATTCAAGCCGGCGAGGGCAAGGCCGAGAAGATTCAACGCATCCTCAAAATGCGGCAGGGCAACAAGCTGCTGAAGCCGGCGGCGTTTAAAGATCGCAAGCTTGGCCGCATGGATAACGGCCGCATGGTGGTTTATCACGACAACAATGGCTTCATTGGCGACCGTGATTACACCCGCAGCGTGGAATGGCCGGCCGGAACGCTGAATTATATGATTTGGCAGGTCGGCATTGTCTTTGGTGCGGTGAACGCCGACGGCGATACGATTTGCAGCGAATCCTACAACGATATCTCAGACAATCAGTTCAACCCGGAGCCGGGCTTTGACAACCCGGACTATGTCTCTCCGATTTTTGAAACGGCGATCGTGCCGCGCAGTGATATTGTAGAGAGCTATGCGCCGCAATGGAATGGCTCGTGGCCGGCGCTGGGTGGCGGCTTCATCGATCCCACCGAGTTGCGCAATCTCGCGCGCCAGGAATCGTACTGGATCATGCGCGATGATAACGATCCGGCAGTCAGCAGCCAGCCGCCGTTGCATGTCGAAGTCGAATGCCGTTTGATTCAAATCAATTCGCGCTTGACGCGCGATTTCGTCTTCGCGTTTTATCGCGTCAAAAACATCAGCGGGGGCGATTTGCGCAATTGCCGTTTCGGCGTGCTGGTTGATCCCGACATGCCCGCGCTCGTGGGCGCCGAGTTCGAAGACGATAGCGATGGCTTCATCAAAGACCTGAATCTCGCCTATGCTTTTGATTCGGATAATTTTTATGCGAGCAAACCCGGTTTCAATATTGGCCAGTTCGGCACAAAATTTCTGCGCAGCCCGGAAGTGAACGGCCAGGAATTGGGTTTGACCGCCTGGACGACTTTCGAATACGGCGATATGCCGGCCCC
>QEVD01000241.1 GCA_003576975.1 Candidatus Zhuqueibacterota bacterium | reverse complement strand
GTGTTCACGGTATCGTGGTTCCATCTCTTCTCCTTTTCGATTCAGCCTACGGTACGAATTCGAATCGAAAAATGATAGATGGGTTCACCGAGGGGATACATAAACTTCATGTGCGGTATTTGTGGAAAATTCAACCTTGTCACCGGCGATCCGGTGCAGCCGGAATTGATCAAGCGGATGGCTGATGTGTTGCGCCATCGTGGGCCGGATGGCGAAGGGTATTATGTTCACAAGAACATTGGGCTGGGCCATCGCCGCTTGAAAATCATCGATCTTGAAACTGGTCAACAGCCCATGTTCAACGAAGATGGTTCTCTGGTGGTGGTCTTTAATGGCGAGATTTATAATTTTATGGAATTGCGCCGGGAGCTGCAGACCTCGGGGCATCATTTCCGGACAAAATCGGATACCGAAGTTTTGTTGCACGGTTACGAAGAGTGGGGCGACAGGCTTCTACAACGGCTGCGCGGCATGTTCGCTTTCGCCATTTGGGATCATCACAAACGAGAGCTTTTTCTGGCGCGGGATCGCATCGGCATCAAACCGCTTTACTATTATTGGGATGGCAAAACACTGCTGTTCGCTTCGGAGATCAAGGCCATACTGGAAGATACGGAAGTGCGGCGGGTTGTCGAGCCCACGGCCCTTGATGATTTTCTGACCTTCATGTACATTCCCGCGCCCAAAACGATTTTCAAGAACATTTACAAACTTCGCGCCGGGCATTTCTTAGAGGCTTCTGCAGCGGGAATTCAAACACGAGAGTATTGGGATATCGATTTTGCGCCCAACGGCAGAGGCGATGAAAACGAATATGCGGGCGAACTCCTGGAGCAACTTAAGGAATCCGTGCGACTGCATCTGGTGAGCGAGGTGCCGCTCGGTGCGTTTCTCTCCGGCGGCCTCGATTCCAGCGCCGTTGTCGGGCTGATGAGCGAAGTGGTCGACACGCCCATCAACACGGCATCCATTGGGTTTCGCGAGTCGGCATTTGATGAGTTGCCTTATGCACGCGTGGTTGCGGACCGATTTCACACCAACAGGCACGAACGCATCGTGGATGCGCGGGCGGCGGAAATTCTCGATACGCTGGTCTGGCACTTTGACGAGCCTTTTGCCGATGATTCAATGGTGCCGACGTATTATGTCTCGCAAGTGGCCCGCGAGAAAGTCACAGTGTGTTTGTCGGGCGACGGTGGTGATGAAAATTTTGCAGGCTATCGCCGCTATCGCTTCGATGTGTTGGAGAATCGCCTGCGCGCGCTGTTGCCCGAACGAATCAGCAGGCCAGTCCTTGCCGGTCTCGCCGGCATTTACCCGAAGGCGGACTGGCTTCCACAGTTTTTACGCGCAAAGACGTTGCTCACCAATCTCTCCTCCAATCCGGAACAAAGTTATTTCAACACCATGAGCTGGCTCAAGGCGGCGGAAAAGCGCAGGCTTTACAACGAGACTTTGCGAGGGGATTTGAATGGCTACGAGCCAATTTCCGTCATGCAAGAACACTTTGCGCGGACAAACGGCTGGGATCCTCTGTCTCGCATTCAATATGTCGACATCAAAACCTATCTGGTCGACGATATCTTGACCAAGGTGGATCGCACGAGCATGGCGCATGCGCTGGAAGTGCGGGTACCGATTTTGGATCATCAGGTGATGGAATATGCCGCGCAAGTCCCGGCGTGTTACAAACTGCGGAACGGCGAAGGAAAATATATTTTCAAAAAAGCAGTGCACGAAATCGTATCGCCGCAAATTATCCATCGGCGCAAGCAGGGCTTTTCAGTACCTTTGGCAGACTGGCTGAGAAAAGACCTGAAGAATACGTTTGAGCAAAGTGTTCTCTCGCCGCATGCCCGGCTCAACAACTGGTTTGAGCCAAAAGCCATCGCCAATCTTTGGTCGCGACATCAACGCGGAACGCGTGACCACGCGCACGAGCTGTGGGCCTTGTTGGTGTTGGAACATTGGGGCGGAAGATTTTTGGCCTCATGAAAGTTTTGGTTTTCACCAATCTTTATCCGAACAACGTGATGCCCAATCACGGCGTGTTTGTGAAAGAGCGCATGACCACGTTCGCCCGCCTCAATGGCGATCAGGTGAAAGTTGTGGCGCCAGTGCCGTATTTTCCGCCCTTGAAATTCAATTGGCGCTGGAAATATTCGCAAGTCGCCCGCCAGGAAACGATCGATGGGCTCGAAGTGCATCACCCGAGGTTTTTCATGCCGCCCAAATTCGGCATGTCGCTTTACGGATTATTGATGTTCTTGTCAGCACTGCCAGCGGTTATGAAACTAAAGCGAGATTTCGATTTCGAGGTAATCGACGCCCATTACGTTTACCCAGATGGCTTTGCGGCGATGCTTTTGGGTTTTTTTTTCAAAAGGCCAGTTGTGGTTTCCGCGCGCGGCAGCGATGTCAATCTTTTTTCACAATTTCCCCTCATCCGAAAACTGCTCAAGCTTACGTTGAAGAAAGCAACTGCCGTCATCGCCGTGTGCCAGGCGTTGAAAGATGCCATGATAAACCTGAATATTCCACCGGCGAAAATTGCCGTGATTCCCAACGGCGTCGATACCGCTAAGTTTTTTCCCGTTTCAAAGCAAGCCGCTCGTCGACAGCTTGGCCTGCCGGATGACAAAATTATTCTCTCCGTCGGCGAGCTGATTCCGCGCAAAGGATTTCACGTGCTCATTGAGGCGCTGGAGTTGCTCGTTCGCGAACATGGTCGTCAAAGCATCCACTTGATCATTGTCGGCGAAGGCGCATACCGGAAAACATTGCAAGACTTAGTTGCTTCGCTTAAACTTACCAGGCATGTTCGCCTGGCCGGCGCTGTGCCGCATGCCGAGCTCAACAAATGGTACAACGCTGCCGATCTTTTTTGTTTGGCCAGCGATCGCGAAGGCTGGCCCAACGTAATTCTCGAATCGCTTGCCTGCGGTACACCGGTGGTTGCGACCGCCATTTGGGGAACGCCGGAAATTCTCACTTCAGAGGAAATCGGGTTCTTGACAAAACGCGAGGCGCGGGATATGGCGGAAAAGCTATCCAAGGCGCTTGACACGCACTGGGAGCACCCTAAAATTGTCAATTTTGCGAGAGCATATACCTGGGAAAAGGCTGCACGTTCCATATCCGACTTGTTTGCAGGTGTTTTGAACGGAAAAGCCATTAACGAGTTGTCATGAAAATTATTTACCACCACCGCACGCAGGCAGATGATGCCCAGGGTGTACATATTTATGAAATGGTCAAGGCCTTTCGAGACCTCGAGCATGTAGTCGAGATTGTGGCGTTGGTGAAACGCGATTCTGAAAACGAACAGAAAACGCAAGGCAGTTCGTGGGAGTGGATTACCAAACGAACCCCGGCCAGGGTCTATGAGCTGATGGCGCTCTCGTACAATGTCTTGGGTTATGTGCGCCTCGCCAAAAAGATCCGTCAATTCGGGCCGGATTTGCTCTACGAGCGCTATTCGCTCAACACCTTCTGCGGCATCTGGGCCAGCCGCGCTTTTGGCATTCCGCTCATTCTCGAAGTGAATGCGCCGCTGGCTTATGAGCAGAACAAGCTCGGCAAACTGGCATTCAAAAGACTCGCGCGGTTTTCGGAGCGTTGGATTTGTTCTCACAGCACGGTGACTTTGGTTGTTAGCCAAGTCATGAAAACAATGTTGACCTCCTCGGGGGTGCCTGCTGCAAAAATGAACGTCATGCCGAATGGCATCAATCCCAAAATTTTTCATCCGCAAGTCTCCGGGGGCGACATCAGACAACGGCATGGACTCAAAGACAACCTCGTGGTTGGATTCGTTGGCTGGTTTCGCCAATGGCATGGCCTGGAGATGCTGCTGGAAATCATGCACGAAGCCCGCTTGGCCGAAAAGAACGTGCGGCTGCTGCTCGTCGGCGACGGACCCGCACTCCCACATTTGCAGAAATATGTTGAAGAGCATCGCCTGCAATCAGCCGTGACCATGACCGGGCCGGTCGCGCGCGGGGAGATTCCGCAATACATCGCAGCAATGGATATTGCCGTTCAACCGGCAGCGACGGAATATGCCTGCCCGATGAAAATTCCTGAATACATGGCCATGGCAAAATGCATCATTGCACCCGACCAGCCGAATATTCGCGAAATTCTCGAGCATGGCGTGACCGCTGCACTATTTTCCCCGAACGACAAAAATGCCCTGAGGGCGACTCTGCTACAGCTCATTGATAATGCCACAATACGAAAGAGGCTTGGATGCGCGGCCTATCAATGTCTTTTTGAACGTGGTATGCTGTGGCAGTACAATGCCGCTCGCGCCGTGCACCTTGTTCATAAA
The DNA here is from genome assembly GCA_003576975.1 of Candidatus Zhuqueibacterota bacterium. Taxonomy (GTDB): domain Bacteria; phylum Zhuqueibacterota; class Zhuqueibacteria; order Zhuqueibacterales; family Zhuqueibacteraceae; genus Coneutiohabitans. The sequence goes on along the minus strand of QEVD01000241.1, from coordinate 3,314 downwards.
ACAACTCGATCGCAAGCATCCTCCCCGATCGTTGCCTACCTCAAATCCTCCACGGCTTGATCAAATCGGATTAAGCCGCCTCTACTCTACCCCTCCCTTCAACCCCTCTCCACATGTCTGGATAGAATAACACAATCGATACAGCTTTCAAAGACCAGCACGTCAGCCTCCACGGATAGGGCCAACTCCACAAATTTTCCGAAATTGCAGACACCACATTGGCAGCAATTGTTAAGGTTGTTATGGAGAGCCAGATTCAGCTTGCTAGGCATTTATTTTATATGCCGATTGACCATAAGCCGGGTTCAATGGCCACGGCACAATTTGCTTAACCGTCTGCGCAAATCACGAGCGGGCATTGCAGTCTCTGGGAACACGTCACATCGCACCAGGAAGGCGATGTTCGAATACCTCATGCATGCCTGAATCTGTGGTCCGTAACAACATGCACTATCCTTAAACGTCAGCAGTGCTTTTCAATTGGAAATGATACAACGATTCGCACGAGTTATGCTCTCCCTACCAAAACATACTTCGTTTTTTCTCTTGACTTTCGTTGCCAGAAGCTTAATTTACACGCCGTTGTAAGGAATAGGCGAATGTAGCTCAGTTGGTAGAGCATCGGCTTCCCAAGCCGAGGGTCGCGGGTTCGACCCCCGTCATTCGCTCTAAAGAATTAAGGAATCTCCCGCTGCTCCGCGGCGCATGACAAGGCCGGAAGAAAATGCGGCGCATTACGTTAGTCGTCAAAATGTTTTGGCTTTAAGAGGATTTTGTAACTATGAATGAGATGGCGTTCCCTGCTCCGGGCAGCGATACAGTGCTCATCTCACCTCTCCTTAGACTTCGAAATCTTCAACCGACCTCTCTTTCCGAGCGACCTTGCAAACCATTTCATTTTTGCATGTCAAAACTTAGAAGCTTACCAACCCTGCTCTTGCATGGAGGAAAACCTATGTCCAGAAGCAATATGCTTCGCGCAACTCTGATGGCAACCACGTTGGCAATTTTTATGGCGTCAGCCGCACTGGCACAAGTCACGCAAACCGTCGGCGCCAGCGGCGCCATCGATTGGAGCCAGCAAAAACTGCGCTCGACCGGCATCGCCGCGCCGAATCCCAACCTGCCGTTCGGCGCGCAACGCCCGGCAGCTCTCGAAGCCGCAAAATTGGTGGCGTTGCGGAATCTGTTGCAAACCGTAAACGGCATGGCCATCACCTCCGAGACCACCGTCAAAAACATGGTTTTGGAAAACGACGAAATCCGCACCAGCGTGGAAGGTTACGTGCGCGGTTTCACGGTGGTGGACACGCGCTACATGAGCGACACTTCGGTTGAAGTCGACGTCGAAGTCCCCATGGCGGGATTGGCGGACTTGCTGCTGCCGCCGGGAAAAGCTGTGCCGGTCGGCGGCGCGCCTGGTCCGGTGGGATATCCGCCGGCAGGAACCGCAGCGCCTGCTTCTGGCGCCGCGACGGGTCTGATCATCAACGCCAAAGGCCTGTCTGTTACGCCCGCAATGGCGCCGAAGATTCTCGATGAAGACGGCAATGAAGTTTACGGCTCAAAGTATGTCGACCGCGAATGGGCTGTGAAGCAAGGCATGGTGGGCTACGCGAAAGACGTGCCCTCGGCGCGCACCAACCAGCGCGTGGCGCCGAATCCGCTCGTCATCAATGCTGTCAAAGCGTTGGGCAATAACAAGGCTGATGTCGTCATTTCAAATGCCGATGCGCAAATGCTCAAACAACGCAGCGAGAGTGAAAGCTTTCTCACCAAATGTCAGGTGATGGTGGTCGTTGATTGATTAAGGGTTTCTAAAAACAACTTCCCGTACAAACGTATAGCCCCCACCCCTCGTCGGCGACTGGTGGAACACTGAAATTTCGTGTTCCATCAATGCCCCACAAGGGGCACGACTACGACGAACTCGGGAAGTAATTTTTTGACGCTCACTAAGGAATCCCAGCGAATGTCAAAACCATTGAATTATAAGGAGGGTTGTATGCGGAGCAAGCCGTTGCAGATGCTCGTCATGTTGTGCGCCGTGATTTTAATGGCCGGCCAGTGGGCATGCGGGTCAAAGGCGCTCAAGAAAGAGTCCGTCCTGGATACACCCGACAACCATTTCAGCATTGGTATGCGCCGGCTGGATAGCGGCAACATTGCCGAGGCCAAGCAAGAATTCATGCGCGCCAAACAACTCGATCCCAAATATCCCGAAGCGGATGCCGGTCTCGGTTTGGCGTATGCTTACGAGGGCAATTTCGATCAAGCGATGAAAGCCGTCGATGATGCGCTGGGCAAAAACGATAAGTCGGTCGAGTCCCGCATTATCAAAGGCCGCATTCTTAGCATGCGCGTCGCCTCGCTACAGGGAGATGAAGGCAAAAATCAGGATAAGATTGCGGATCTCACCAAAGACGCCGTCAATGAATTTGATCGCGCCCTCAAGCTGAATCCCAACAGCGACAAGGCGCATTTTTACAAAGCAGAAGCCTACAAAACTGCGTATCAATTCGGGCCAGCAGCGGAAGCGTACAGCAAAGTCATCGCGCTGAAAGGTGAATTTGCCGGCCGCGCCGATGCCGGCTATGCCACGATGCAAAAAATTCAGCGCGCTGCGCCGGGAACCAAAATCGGCATGAAAATCGCGTTGATTCCGGAAATCGACCGCGCCGATCTTGCCGTGCTGCTGCTGGAAGAATTGAAGCTCGAAGAAGTTTTCAAGAAGAAACAACAGCCGAATTTTGACACCGGTTTCCAAGCCCCGGCAGATCCCACCAAAATGGAACAGCCCAAGGCTGCAGAGTTGCCTGCCGCAACGGATATTGAAACGCATTGGGCAAAAAACTGGATCAAGGATATCATTCGCATCGGCGGCATGGAGGCGTTTCCGGATCACACCTTCCAGCCCGACATGAAAATCACGCGGGCGAACTACGCCACGACAATGCAGAGCATCCTGGTTGCCGTGACCGGCGACAAGACGCTTACAACGAAATACATTGGCGGGCAATCGCGCTTTCCGGACATGCGCAGCGATCATTTTTCATACAATGCCGCAGCGTTGATGGCCGATCGCGGCATCATGAATGCCGATAAGATTACCGGCGCATTCAATCCCGAAGGCCAAATGTCCGGCGCAGACGCTTTGCTGGTGATTCGCGATTTTCAGAATGCCTTGCGCATCACCTTTTAACTTCACGTGCTGAAATTTTCGAAAACCTCGGCGGGAAGAAAAACCGGCGGTGTTATCACGGGTTTTCTTTCGTCCGGGGTTTTCTGCTGTTGTCGACTGGCGAATAAACCAT
>QEVD01000240.1 GCA_003576975.1 Candidatus Zhuqueibacterota bacterium | reverse complement strand
GAAGATATTCATGCCCAATAACAAATTCAAAGAACTTTAAACTTGTCCACGATGTCGTGGCACTTATTTTGTCAACGATGTCCTGGCACTTGTCACTTAATCCTTATCTCGAAATAATTGCTGAGACTCTTGTGCGAGATCCGGGTTTTGCCAAACCGCCGACTTTTCATCGCTACCATCGTGTACGCCGAACCACCGAGGAACTTATGCATATCCCAATAGAATTGCAGGATTAATTATATGAATGGAATCGCTCCAAATTATGAAATCAACTTTTCAGCGAGGGCAAGGCAAGTCGGGATCAAACTATGCCAAGCATCGGACGCAAGGCAATATTTTCAGAAATATAATTTCGACGCTACGGCCTACGAAGGAGCTTTGTGGCAGAGTCTATCGAGACGTTCTGCTGATTTATTGGATATCGCCAAGTCGGTTTATCTTGGGGACCGTTTAGCTTTGCGATGTCCTCGAGGGTGGTTCGATCTCAAGAAGCGGCATTGGAAACGAGTGTTGAATCTTATCATACCCGTGCGAGATTTATCGTTTTGGAAAAACCCTACTGTTTTGGAGCAGCTAACGACAGTGCTCGATTATGCAACCGAGGATAGGTGGAATTTCACGTTCGAGCCCTTACACAATGAGTTTCATCAAACTAGTCTTGCACTGAAATCTGGTGTTTGCAATGGGCAAAACGTCTCTGTCGCGTTATTCAGTGGTGGTCTGGATGCGTTTGCAGGGATTTTCGCGCACCTGAACAAAAACCGTCCTGACAAAACTTATCTGATATCCGCCGTTACGAATCGACGTATGCGGGGCGTGCAAAGACGACTAGTCAATGCTCTTAAAAGGGAACTGCAACTTAGCCTCGATCATATTCCTGTATCTCTGCATTTCAAAGAGCGTTTGCTGCCAGACCATCTCGAAGAAAAAACTCAGCGCTCACGAGGATTTCTTTATAATGTTACCGGAGGCGTTTTCGCACACCTCGCAGGCAAAGACAAATTGCATTTGTTTGAAAACGGCGTTGGCGCGCTTAATCTTCCGATGACAGATTTTCAAATCGGAACCGATAATACCCGCGCTAGCAGCCCCCTGGTGCTGCTCGATATTTCAAAACTCTTGAGCCTGGTCTTTGATAAATCATTTATGATTGAAAATTTGGCCCTATGGTCAACCAAGGCAGAGCTGTGTCAGGCCCTTTCCGATTCATCGCTGCGGAATTCTATAAAAGATACTGTATCCTGCGACGGCAGTTTCTCGCGTCGTGTGCGCCGTAAGCGCCAGTGCGGCATTTGCACCTCCTGCCTGTTGCGTCGACAGTCATTGGCTGCAGCAGGATTGGCAGAATATGATCCTGTTGATGATTATCAGTTTGATATTTTCAAAGCGAGCGAATTTCAAAATTCCGATCGCCTTTTTGCCTTCAGGGCTATGCAAGTCCAGACGCAAAAGATCAAAGACTGCCTGCAAGTATCCAACGCCTGGTCCGCCCTTGGTTCAGCTTTCCCGACTTTGGAAGAAATCAAACTGAGACAAGGCAATTTGTCAAAACCGAAAATGGAGGTTGTGCAGAGACAAATATTGCGGTTATATTCGGCTTATCTTCATGAGTGGAGCATCTTTGAAAACCGCATGAATTAAAAAGTCCGTCAAAACAGCTATAAAATCGTGAAGGGAGAATGGAAGGCCATGAAAGAAATTCTAAAGACGACTGACCGCCAAGCATTGGGAGAGCGGCTGCAGGCGGCACGCAAAGCGCGCGGCCTGACCCAGCACGAAGTGGCTGAGCGGCTTCAAATTGCACGGACGACTTTGACCGCCATTGAAAAGGGGGAGCGCCTGATTCGTCCGGATGAATTGATTACCTTGGCGCAGCTTTATCAAGAATCCCTCAATCGATTGCTGCGTCAGGAAACGACGCCGGAGCCTTTGTTCGTCCAGTTTCGGGGCTCGCTTGCTCAGGCGAATGATCATCAAGTAGAACAAGCGATTGCTGAGTTTCAGAAGCTCTGTGAAGATTATCTCTATCTGGAGACGATCACAGCCTCGCCGCTTCTTCGAAAATACCCTCCGGTTTATGACCTTGGTAAAGTGAACCCGGTTCGGCGCGCGGAAGATATCGCTTCGGCTGAGCGCAATCGCTTGGGGTTGGGAGATGGTAATATTGCCAATATGAGGAAGCTATTGGAGAACGAAGTCGGCATTCGCATCTTTGGCATGCCTCTCCCCTCAAAAATTGCTGGCCTATTTGCATATACGGAACGGCTTGGCGCCTGCATCGCTGTAAATACCAACCATCCTCGCGATCGACAACTTATGTCTCTGTTACATGAATATGGCCATTTTCTCACTAGCCGCACAAAAGCTGATGTCTTGATTCTACAGGCATATTCTCGTGTGCCTGCCACCGAGCGCTTTGCCGATGCCTTTGCCCGTTTTTTCCTCATGCCTGCCGGCGGCTTGCAGCGACGGTTTCACGAGTTGAAAACTCTTAAACATGGTAAAATTACGCCGGCAGATCTTCTGGCACTTGCGGATTTATACTCGGTGTCATTCCAAGCATTACTCTTGCGTCTGGAAGAAATTAAGCTATTGCCCTCTGGAACGTACGAAAGATTAAAACAAAGCGGCTTTCAAATTCGCACAGCACAGGATGTGCTAGGCATTGAGCGCAAAACTGGTGAGGCTGAAATTGTGCTGCCCTATCACTATCGTGCGCTTGCGGTAGCGGCTTTCAATCACGAAGAATTGAGTGAAGGTCAATTGACGCAGTTGCTGCGAACGGACCGGGTGAGCGCGCGCGTCGTCGTTGAGGCTTTCATGGATCGTGAAGACATTGATGATGAAGGGAATATGCACTCGATTGTTTTCAATAATTTGTCACAGCCCGTGGCAGAAGCCGAGGAAGTTGAGGAATAGGGGGTACCATTGACTTCAACCGCAGAAATCTTCGATGCGTGCGCTCTCATCAACCTTTACGCTTCGAGCTTCATGAGCGAAATTATCTCAAGCCGGCAAACACGGTGTTGCGTGGTGGATCAAGCCCTTCAAGAAAGCCTCTTCATTCGTAGAGCCAGTGATATGGGCACCAACTTCACCAGAGAATCGGTTGTACTTGCGCCTTATTTAATCAGTGGTGCATTACAGCAAGTCAAATTAGAAGGCGAAGACGAACAGAACCTTTTTGTGAATCTCGCTTTTCAACTGGGTGATGGAGAGGCGGCCACCATTGCTGTAGCGATTTCGCGACAAATGCACGTCATTACGGATGATAAAAAAGCATTCCGGATACTAAAGAAAGAAGCCCCTGGCATTACCTGCCTCTCAACTATGGAAGTCATCAAGACGTGGAGTGAAATGCAAGCAATTCCAGCGGAACAAACCAAAGCCGCACTCTCCAACATTCAAAGATACGCGAACTATCGTCCAGGCGAAGATCATCAATTGTTTTCATGGTGGCTGAACTTAATGAACGCATAGAAAAAGTTGGCACAAATATTTAGGCCCTGCGCTTGAGCGTCGGAATAATTGTCTCTCATGTAAACTGACAAATCAAGACTTCGTTGCGCCGATCCCCAACTTCCTCATCCGCGACCACAGCGTTGAGCGATTGAGACCGAGCAGTTGCGCAGCGCCTTTGGGGCCGGCCAGAACACCCTTGGTTTTTTCGAGCGCTTGCAAAATGTGCTGGCGTTCCGCTTCTTCCAACGTTGTAAATCCCTCAACCCGGCGGGCCATTTCATTCAACTTGCCAATATGCTCCTCTTGCAACACCCGGCCCTGGCAAAGAATGACGGCGCGTTCAAGAATATTGGCCAGCTCGCGCACGTTGCCGGGCCAGTCATAACGCAGCAGCTTTTCCAGAGCCTGTTGATTGATGCCATTGATGCGTTTCCCCAGGCGGCGCGCAAACTGGCTGATCAAGTGATGCGCCAGAAGCGGAATATCTTCAGCGCGCTCGCGCAGGGCTGGAATCCGAATAGGAAAAATATTGAGACGGTAAAACAAATCCGGCCGGAACGAACCGACCTTGATTTCTTCTTCCAAATTGCGATTGGTTGCAGCAATCACGCGCACATTGACCTTCATCGTTTGCGCGCCGCCCACGCGCTCGAACTCCTGCTCCTGCAAAACGCGCAACAGCTTCACCTGCGTCTCCAGCGGCAGTTCGCCAACTTCGTCCAGGAAAATGGTGCCGCGATGCGCCAGCTCGAAGCGGCCTTTCTTTTGCGCGGTCGCACCCGTAAATGCGCCCTTCTCGTGGCCAAACAGCTCGCTCTCCACCAAGCCGGCGGGCAGCGCGCCGCAATTGACTTTCACCATGACATTGTCTTTGCGGCCGCTGAGGTCGTGAATCGTGCGTGCGATCAGCTCTTTGCCTGTGCCGGTTTCCCCCAGCAACAGCACCGTCGTATCCGTTGCCGCCACCATGTTGAGATTTTTGAACACCTGCTGCATTGCCGCCGAAGTGCCGATAATCTCACCGAAATTGTAATCATTCTTCAACGCTTCTTCGCGCAGATAGATGTTTTGATTCTGCAATTGCGCCAGTTCTTCTTCTGCCTGCTTCCGCTCATTAATGTCGCGTAGAATGATGGTAAAAAGATGCTGGTGCGCGACTTCCGCACGCGAAATGGTAGCTTCGAGAGGAAACGTTTCGCCGTTTTTGCGCAAGGCGGTCAAACCTTCCGGCGCCCAAAGATATTGCGGCGAGGTATGACTGGCCGAGGTTTGAATGTAGTTGGTGAGCAGCGTACGGAAATTTTCAGACAGGAAGGGATCGAGCTGCTTGTCTTTCACCTCCGCATTCGAGCAGCGAAAAACTTTTTCCGCTGCCTCATTGCACATCACGATGCGCATGTCGTTGTCAATGGTAATGATGGCGTCCATGGCGGAAGCGAAAATGCGCTGCAAGCGTTCCTCGCTCGCGCGCAAAGCCGCCGCGACTTCTTTGCGATGCAGCGAATTGCCGATGACTTCACTGACAATGTTGAGTAGACGAACGTCCTCTTCCTGCCAATGCTTTTCGGCGCGCACCGAATCAAAGCCGATAAAACCGCGCACCCGGCCAGCCCACCTCAACGGTACGGTGAGCAAGGATTGAATGCCTTGTTCCTGCCAATGGACTTTCTCGAATTGCGCTTCCACCATCAGGTCGGCCACGCGCGGCACATGAAGAATTTCCTGCTGCCGAGTTTTGCGCGAAGCCCAGGGCAACTGGTCAAAGGCAAGATTTTGCAGCCGGTGCATTTGCGGCGCGACGCCGGGCGCGCACCACTCGTGGGTGTTCATCGCGCGCGTCCCCTCCTCAGACAAGAGAAACACATAACTGCGATCCACGCCCTCCCATTCACCGAGCCGCTGCAAAGCATTGTTAATGCCGCGGTCGACTTCCTCAGGAGCGAGGTTGACAAAGTAGGTGGATATGTCGCTGATCATCTGCTCGAACACCAAACGATCGTGCAGCGCATGTTCGGCGCTCAACCGCACGGCAATTTCTTTTTTCAAATTGGCATTGGCCTCGGACAGCTCGGCGGTTCTCTCGGCAACACGCTGCTCAAGCTCCAACGCGTGCTGTTCGATTTGTTCGAACAAACGCGCCTGGCGAATGGCGACGGCCAGACTGTTGGCCGCCTCCTGCGTGATTTCGATTTGTTCGTCCGAGAATCTGCCCGGGCGTTCCGACCCCAAATTCAGCACGCCGATCAATTCACCCTGGGCGCGGAGAGGGACGTTGATGTACGCGCGCACGCCTTCAGCGCTCACGGAAGCTGCCGCCGCATGTGATGAAAAGAGCGACTCGGCGTCTTCCACCACGTGAACTTTTCCCAACCAAAGCTGCCCGACATCGCCGAAGGCCTCCAGAGGCAACTCGGTTCCCACGTCCAGCCGGGTGGCATTTTTTGTATGAACGGCGATGAGAACAGCTTGACTCGCTTCAAAATCAAACACAGCGACGCTGGCGCGCAGGCACGGCACCAACTCATGAATGTGTCGCATCGCTGCTTGCGCAATTTGCTCCGGTGAGCGCGCCGCTAAAATCGCGCGATCGATTTCCTGCAGGGTTTTCAGGCGCTGGTTGGATTTGCGCAACGCCTCTTCTGCACGCTTGCGTTCGGTAATGTCGCGCTGAATGCCGAAATGGCCGGTGATTCTGCCTTCGGGGTCATAAAAGCAAATATAATCCCCTTCAATCGATATCGGTGTGCCGTCAAGCTTACGCTCATCGGTTTCCACATGCAGCCTGCCGGCATCGAAAAAACGCCGCCACACCTCCCGGCCGTGCGCCAGGTTGTGTTGATAAAAATCATTGGGAGTCAGGCCGAGAAATTGCTCACGCGTGGCGCCATATTGAGCGAGCATGGCATCATTGACTTTGGTGACGCGCTGGTGCAAAAAGACATAATCCAGAATTTTTTCTTTATCGACGGTATCATCCCAGCGCACCGGCTCGTCGAGCATCATGAAAAAGAAGCCATCAAGCGATTGCGAAAAAAACAAATCCAGGTATGTTTCATCGGTATGCGATGCTTTCTTCGCCAGGCCAGGGACACGCGAGTTTGTTCGCCCCGAGATTTCTTCCGAGGACACGGTCGAGTATTTCATGTTCTGGATTTGGAAAAACTGAGAATGGTGAAACGGAAGACTTTGGTTCAGAACCAGACGGATGAAAATTCAACGCCAAATCGCCCGCCAAGACACAAGCGCAGGAGTTCATGGTTCATTCAAAAAAGCCCCAGCTATCAAATGCGATGCTGGTTTTAACGCCCTCACTTCCATGCTTCAGATACTGCTGCCCAGTTTCGAATCTGATTGTGATGCGGCGCCCAGGCAAGCCACACCACATGCGCCCATTTTTTCACCAACACGGCATGCGTTTGCGGGCTTTGCGCTTCCGCAACGTCAAAAACGGTGACAGCGCCCAATGGAAACGGCGGCTCCAGCCAGCGGAAGTGGCCGTAATGCTTGCCCGCCCGCACCGCCCGGCCGATGCGCTGCGTGACTTCGGCTAATGGCAACTGTTTCTCCAGCGCCCAATAAAGACCCAGAAGATGCACGGCTACGGATTGAATACTCCGCGGCGAAGGCTTTCCGGGATGTTGTGCAGCATAGGCATCAACCGTAATGCGATGGACGCCGGCATAAGCAGGATCGCTGTATTCCCTCGCCAACACTTCACCAAAACGCGCCCAGCAGCCGGGCGACGCGCCCATATACCGGTGCGCCGGCCCGGCTACAAGCGACGTCACAGCGCCGCAACCGGGACACGCTTGAAAGGATGATTCCATTGCAAACAGCAATCTACGTTTTGATGCAATGATTATCAAACAAGAACTGCGCAGGGCCAGACGCCTGGCATTTTTTTTATTTTGCCTTTTTGCCCAGCCTACGCTTTACAGTTTAGGCGCGATGCCACAACTCATGATGCCGTGCATGCGTCTCCAAATACGCGCCGGCGGTGAAATGCTTATCGTAGAACTCCAAATCAAGATGATGCGCTTGCAGGTAAGTCAGAATGAAAATCGAGGGCACAGTGCCGGGGAATTTGCCAAACTTGTCGAACACGTACTGCGCCATCGTGGCCACGCACTCTTTAAACTCCTCGCTGTGGACTTTGCCGGCGCCGCGCACGGCCGCGCTTTCGCGATAGGGCCCGGGCGTGTTGGCATTGAACGGCCCGCCCGCGCCAAATTTACGCTGG
>QEVD01000239.1 GCA_003576975.1 Candidatus Zhuqueibacterota bacterium | reverse complement strand
GGCGGCTATCTGGCGAAATAATCTCGATACCGTACCATGAAAGATCAATCGGCGTTTGATCCGCTTGTGATAAGATTAGGCGAATGCGCTGTAAGAAAATAAACCACTGGATAAATATTCTGGCACGCGTTTGATTCCTACCTGTATTGGTGGAGCTTAATGCAGACTGGCAGAGTGCTTGCCATATCATTTGAACAAAATTTTCAAACTTACTGGGAAGCATTCAAGAGATACATATGACATCGCGAGAATTAGTCAAAGCCACATTGGAATTTGCCTCGCCAACGAGAATCCCGCGGCAACTCTGGCTGTTGCCTTGGGCCAGCGAACGCTATCCCCGCGAGTTGCGGCAAATTCAAGAAATTTTCTCTGATGATATCATCGCCTCACCGCCATTTTATCAGGAATCTCCCAAAACTGTTGGAGACATGTATGCCCCCGGTATTTACGTTGACGAGTGGGGATGTCGTTTTGAAAATGTCGAGCCGGGTATCATTGGCATTGTCCATGAGCCACTGTTGGAAGATTGGCAAGATGTAGAAAAGATCAAATGCCCTGCGGAGCTGCTCAGTGTTGACGTTGAACAAGTGAACGCGTTTTGCCGGAGCACCGATAAATTCGTGCTCTCCGGTTGCGGGCCACGCCCCTTTGAACAGTTGCAGTTCATTCGCAGCGCGGAAAACCTTTTGCTCGATCTTGCGCAGCAACCTGCGGAACTGTTGGTTTTGCTGGAGCGCCTGCACCAATTTTATTGCAGGCAACTTGAATTGTGGGCGACGACGGAAGTAGACGCGTTGACCTTCCTGGATGACTGGGGCATGCAAAATTCCATGCTGATTTCGCCCGTGATGTGGCGCAAGTTGTTCAAGCCGCTGTATCGTGATTACATCGAGATTGCGCACGCGCATGGCAAGTATGCGTTCATGCACTCGGATGGCTATATCCTTGACATTCTGCCGGACTTGATTGAGTTGGGATTGGATGCTATCAATGCGCAAATCTTTTGCATGGGCGTGGAGAAATTAAACGCATGCTGCAAGGGCAAGATTACGTTCTGGGGAGAAATCGACCGGCAGTATCTTTTGCCTTATGGCACTGCGGATGAAATCGTGCGCGCCGTCAAAAGCGTTCATGAAGCCCTGTATGCCAACGGTGGAATCATTGCCCAATGCGAGTTTGGCCCGGGCGCAAAGCCGGAAAACGTTCATCTGGTATTTGAAACGTGGAGCAGGTTATAAATGAAATGCCTTGCGCCGACCAGCGAGAACAATGAAAATCGTTGCAATGTGCGACAAACAGCAAAATGGAAAATTTTGTGGGAGACCATATAACTTCCACGCCCTTGGACACTCGTTCGCCTGTTTTAAAAAATATGCAAACTAAGTCTTGCAGAAATCGTAGAAAAGACAGCGATAAGACTCCCGATCGCGTGATATGAATGAATTGATCTGCATCGAGATGGCTTGCCACGTGTAATCAATGTGCAATGTCGCAGTACAATCGAACGGGGTGATTACAGGTTCTACGGTTCCAGTTCCGCCCCGGATTTGCCTTGAGCAGCGCAAGCTGGTTGCCAGCCGCTTCAGTCCTTCCTTGACGCATTCCCAGCATAGGATACTTCCACACGACACCTTCTCCGGCTCAAAAGCGTCTAGCCGCATTCTTTGCTTGAAGTTTGAACGCCAAAATCCGGGCTCCGCATTGATCTGCCCGCGCAAAACTGTATTGCCTCAAGAAGCCTCGCAAGAATCAAAAAATCGGAGGAAAACATGACAACCTCAAATGCCGTTGGCGAAATTCCCAATGTTGCCGCCAGCACGAAAAACGACGAAACCATGTGGGCAATGTTTTGTCATCTTGGCGGCTTATTCGGCTTCGTTTTTCCATTTGGAAATATTCTTGCTCCGCTCGTCATTTGGCTGGTGCATCGTGACACCTATCCGTTGGTGGATGATCAAGGCAAGGAAGCCGTGAATTTTCAAATCAGCCTGAGCATCTATTTGATTGCCTCCGCCCTTATGGTTCTGATCGTCATCGGATTCTTTTTAGTGATCGCGTTATTGGTTTTTGCGCTGGTGGTGACGGTCTCTGCCGCAATTCAGGCGAGTAAAGGCGATAAATACCGCTATCCGTTCGCGATTCGATTCATTCAGTGAATTATTTTTCAACAAAGAAAAACCATCTTTCTACTCACAGATTCAACGCACCTGCTGAGAGGTAAGCAATGAATGCATTCATTCTTTGCATGTCGCTGGCATTGATGTTTGCCTTTGTTTCTGTCGTTTTCTCCATGCTCATTGTCCGCGAGCTGCAAAAGCGAAAGGTGGAGATCAATTTCTTTTTCCTGAAATTGTATCTGCCCAAGTATGCGCATCAATATAAGGAAATCACATTAAAAGAGACGGGCAAAGTGGGGCCTCTCTTTTTTGGCTGGCTTGTGTCCATCAATGCCGCATGGGTTTTCGCCATTTTGGGTCTTGTATTGCGGTGAACGTTCGCATTCATGGCGACAAGGCCATTTTGGAGGTTAAAGAATGTCGAGCTTGTCCGCTCCAGGTTGGCGCCAAACGAATGTCATGAACCAGGGGAGGGGAGAATAAAACGGTATCGTCTTCAAATTGCTGTTTTGCCGATCCCTGCTGCACGATGCGCACACGATAGATAAGCCAGGCACAGGCCAGCAACGCAATGATCGCTGCTCCGATCAATACCGGGCGAAGTTGATCATAACTCAATCTCCGTATGAGAACAAGGCCGAGAATCAAGCCGATGAGTGCGCCTCCAACGCCATAGCCCAGCGCAATCGCCGGACCAGCCAGGCCGCTGTCGCCGGGCACGAAAAGCGTCCCCACCAAAGTCCCAGCAATCAGGCTGAGAAACCCCAGTATTAAAACGAAACAAATGCCAAGTAATGTTTTGGATTTTGACATGACTTGATCAAGAGGTTGCCGTGATCCCAATGAAACGATTGTGAGTGCTGGCGTTTGTTGCGTTCAACACACCAAGCCTGGAGAATCACATTTGGACGGGTACTACTTGATTTATAATTTTAATTCCCAGCCGTGTTCATATTCACGGCGCCACATTTTCATGGCTGGTTTATCTTTAAGAATATGGCCATTCGAGGTATCGAGGTTTAATGAGCGGCCAACCTTCCAGGCAATATTTGACAATTGCAGCATCGTTACGCTTACATTGCCTTCTGCAATGGGGGAATGAAGTTTTTCATTCAATGTTATGGCATTGATGAAATTTTGAAAATGCGCGGTGGTCAGCGGCCCTTCGCCAACTGTGTCCAGCGCCGCATCTTTTTCCGGCTTGGCATACTCAAACACTTTTTCATCGATGGCATTGTATATCTCATAGCCATCGCGATCGATTAGAATGGCGCCTTCCGTGCCGTGAATCATGGCGCCGCGGCCGCGTCCGAAATACTTCTTGCCCTGGCAACTTCGGCCTTCCCAGGTAATCATTTTGCCGTCATATTCGTAGTTGGTTACCAGCGTGTCATAAAACTCCCAATCATCGTTGAAATGATACCGGCCGCCGGCGGCGCTGACACGCTGCGGATATTTGACATCTAATGCCCAGAGGCAAACATCGACTAAACCAATGCCAGTTGTAAGGATGAACGTTATCGCGATAAGCGCGCCGCGGCGCCGGGCCCTGCCAGAGTTCCCAATCCAAATAATCGGGCACGGCGACTTCCTTGCCGACGCCAATTGATTTTCGTTCGTTACTGTACCAGGCTTTGCCAAAATACACTTTGCCAATCACACCTTCTCTGATTTTTTGAATGGCCTCAATCGTATGCAACGAAGAGCGCTGTTGATTACCCATCTGTACCAACTTGCCATATTTCTTCTGCGCCTGCACCAGCATCTCACCCTCAGCGGGATTGTGACTGGGCGGTTTCTCAACATAAACATGCTTGCCTGCCTGCAACCCCATGATCGACATGTGGGTATGCCAATGTTCCGGCGTGCAGATCGTGATCGCATCGACGTCTTTTGAATCGAGAAACGTGCGAAAATCCTTGGCCTGCACCGGCGATTGTCCAAACTTCTCCTGCACATTCAAGGCAAAAGGATCGAGTTCTCTTTTGTCAACGTCGCAAATGTGTGTGACCATTGCGTTTTTGCAATCCGCGAGAGCGGAAAGATGACCGTAGCCCCGGCCGTGTAATCCGATGATGGCAAAATTCACGCGCTCATTCGCGCCCAGGATGCGACGATAGCTTTTGGCGGAGAACGCGTTCGCCCTGAATGCCAGTCCGGCAGAAGCGAGGGAAGCAGTTTTCAGAAAATCTCTTCTGGAAAAGTTTGTTGCCATGGCTCAATCCGTGATTTTGATCTTGATATTTTTGAAAGAGACTTCATCGCCGTGATCTTGCAGCAGAATGTGGCCCTCCGGCAGCTCGCCGAACCTGGGCCAGACTACATATTTGCTGCGCGCCACCAATGCCCGCCACATTTGCGTTCCCCGTTCGTAATCCACCACTTTAATGCCGTTCAAAAAATGCTGCACGTGATTGCCATCGACCACGATTCTTGCTCGATTCCAGTTGTATTGATTGACACGTTTGGCAATGGACTCGTTGGGCGCATAGAATTTGGCGTCGGCGGGAATCAAATCATACAAGGAGGCCAGCGTACGATTGCCGTTTGCGCCCTGTTTGGCATCAGGATGATGCTCATCGTCGAGAATTTGATATTCACAACCAATGGCTGAGCCTTCACCCTGGTTCACTTCGGTATCGACAAAATACTTGATGCCACTGTTGGCGCCCTTGGTGAGTTTGAAGTCAACCTCCAGAACGAAATTCTTGTACTTTTTCATCGTCACGATATCGCCGCCTTGCTGAGATTCGCCGCCGGCGCCTTTCATGACGGTTAAGACACCGTCAGCGATTTTCCAGCCTTTTCCTGGAAAATGATCCAGCCTCGCGCCGCGCCAACCATTCGTGGTCTTGCCGTCCCACAGCAGTTCCCAGCCCTCACTTTTTTCCCGCTCGGTCAATTGATTCGTGAGATAGCTGATTTGTGGAATCTCGCTTGACCCCGAGCGTCTCTCTTTCGCCAGATTTATTGTTTTGATGCGAAGGTTGCGGAACTGTACGGTTCTGCCGTCCAGCTCGCGATCATTGCCAATGCTGTGTACCTGCAATGCCACAAAACCTCTTGTCGTCATATCATCAACGAGGTCGGCCGTGGGAACCTCGTTCAGCCACACACGAATGTGATTACCGATGGCTTCGACGCGGAATGTGTTCCATGCCTGAGGTTTGTAGGCGATTTTGGCTTCGGGATTGTATTCGAGATTGTAGAGCCAGCCTCTGCGGGCTTCATCATAAATGCCGCCGCTCCATGCACGCGGCGAAGGATCAATCTCGATTTGATAACCGTGCACGCGGCCGTTTTCATAGTCCGGCTTGCTCAGGCTACGAATTTGCACACCGGAATTCAGGCCGTCATCAAGTTTGGCCTCGAACTCCAGAATGAAGTCGTCGAATTCATCTTTGGTGGCCAAAAATGTATTCGGTGTGTTTATTTTGCTCACGCCCAAGATAACGCCGTTTTCAATCTTGAACTCTGCGGTTCCGTTCAACACGCGCCAATTGTTCAAATTTTTGCCGTTGAACAGTTTCTCCCAGCCCGCTTGTTGTTGAGCATAACCTGAAAAAGCCAGGCATAGTGCCATGACAAAAAGAGTTGGTCTCACAATGACTCCCTTACCGAATAAACAAGCAATGCTTGAATAAACGTTTAGAAATTGGCATTTCAATTATTTGATCAACGCCGGCTCGACATAAGTTCCATAACGCGTGGCGTTGCCCAGCCGCCAAAAATAATCATACAGGATGCGCGAGATTTCTTTCATGGCGGACTTGGCCTCGCCGTTCATCTCATAATTTTCCATCACGGCAACAGCATAAGGGCGTTCTTTAAGATAAACAATTGCCCATTCAGTTGAGACGCCGGGAATACCGCCGGGCTTGAATGCCACGGGAAGGTTCGCGGGCAATCCGGCATTGAGGCCGCCTGATTTTGGCTTCTTCAAAATCTCGAGAATTTCATCACACACCTGCCGATTCAAAAATTCGCCGCGATGGAGAACTTCCATAATGCGAACAGCTTCGGACGGGGTCGAAAGGTTTTCCTCGCCCTTACCGGAAGCGGCGGCGTTGATCATGCGGCGCTGCAAGCGGGTCTGCGTGAGGCCAAGTGATGACATGGTGCGATTGACGTTCTCCATGCCAACCAAATCGATGAGCATATTCGTAGCGGTATTGTCGCTCAGCACGATCATCAAGATGGCAAGATCACGGATGCTCAATTGGGAGGTGTGATCGCCGAGCTGCTGCAGAATGCCGCTGCCGCCGACTTTGTGCTGTTTGTCGATCCAGCGCAAATCCGTTAGTCTGAATTTGCCCTCGGTTGCCTGTTTGTAAACCTCCATCAAAACGGGAATCTTGATGGCGCTGCCCTGGGGGAAAACCATGTTCTCGTTGACGCCGAAGCGTTCACCCGAGGTGAGATCAAGCGCTGCGATACCCATCACACCGCTTACGTTGCCGGCGATTTCCCAGAGTTTGGCTTCTGTCTTCTCGTGAACAACCTCCCAGTTTTCCGGTTGTGCTGAAAGCGAAAATGCCAGAAGGAGATGGGCAAAAATCTGGAGCAATGGCTTTTGCATGGCGTGGTTCCACAGTGAGTTTAGTGGCAGATGCGATGATGAAATCGCTGGGTCATTGTCGCCGAAGCAGTGAGTCTCGCCGGGCTGAAAATGCATGCGAACGGCGAAAATCATTTTAAGAATATCTTTTGCTTAGTCAAGCGCAAATTTAATATGAAGCGCACGAACCTGCGGCAGCCGGGTCCTTTAGAAAAGCGCTTGACATTACATAATGGGCGCTTATTTTGATCGCATGCGTTGGGAAAGATATGGGGATAAAAGTCACTTCAAATTTTCACATTAGTTTTTCTTTATCGATCGGTAGAGCCGGAGCCGGTATGTGCCATTCGGCAAATTCATTCTATGTTTATTGAATGTTGAGAGCACCCGGCCGCAACCTGTGAAAGGAATAGTATGGAACTCAGTCTGCTGGATGTTATCCTGTTTCTGGCCTTTTTTGCGGTGGTGATCGGCTTCAGCATGTACAAGAGTCGCAAGGAAGAAACCAGTGAAGATTATTTTCTCGCGAGCCGGGGATTGCACTGGCCGCTTATCGGGCTTTCTCTGATCGCCGCAAACATTTCCACCGAACATTTCGTCGGTATGTCCGGGCAGGGGGCGGGCCTTGCCGGATTGGCAATTGCCAGCTACGAATGGATGGCGGCGATTTGCCTGGTTTTTGTGGCCATTTTTTTTCTGCCGAAATTTTTAAGCAGCGGCATCTATACCATTCCTGAGTATCTCGAATACCGGTACAATCCGACGGCACGCGCCCTCATGGCGTTTTATACAATGTTGATTTATGTCGGTGTGACGATCGCTGCCGTAATTTATTCCGGTGCCCTGCCGTTGCATACGATTTATGATTTGCAAATGAGTCATGCTATATGGCTCGTCGGCGGCATTGCGGCAATCTATACCATCTGGGGCGGACTCAAGGCGGTGGCGTGGGCGGATCTCTTTCAAGGCTCAGCTTTGATCATCGGCGGCTTCATCACCATGATATTGGGATTCCGCGCGGTGGGCGGCGTGGATAATTTTTTTGCGGCTAATTCTGACAAACTTCACATGATCTTGCCCAGCGATCATCCGGTGTTGCCGTGGACGGCATTGGTTGTCGGACTCTGGATTCCGAATTTTTATTATTGGGGTTTGAATCAATACATCACGCAACGGACCCTGGCAGCCAGCACGCTGAAACAAGGCCAGTTGGGCGTCATCTTCGCCGCTTTTATCAAGCTCATTATTCCGTTCATCATTATCTTTCCCGGGATCATGGCTTATCAACTCTACGCCGAGCAGCTTACTGCCAGTGGCGCCACCACGGATGCGGCCTACCCGCTGTTGATTCGAAATTTGATTACGCCCGGACTTCGAGGTTTCATCTTCGCAGCATTGTGCGGCGCGGTTGTCAGCTCGCTGGCTTCCATGCTCAACTCAGCCTCCACCATTTTTACGATGGATTTATACAAACGTCATTGGAACAAGGCTGCATCAGGCAGAGCCTTGATCAATGTCGGTCGCCTCATGACGTTTGTGTTTGTCATCTTCGGTTGTCTCATCGCGCCCAATCTTGCGCATCCCAGCCTGAAGGGTATTTTCACATACATTCAGGAGTTCCAGGGTTTCATTTCTCCCGGCGTGCTTGCGGCGTTCATTTTTGGTTTGTTTGTCAAGCGGGCGCCGGAGCAAGCCGGCGTGTGGGCGTTGATCCTCAATCCTATCATTTATGGCCTTTTGTTGATCTTTTTTGGCAGTCTCCCGTTTTTTGAAAATCTCGGCGTCGCGTTGGGAGAGATCGCATTCCTAAACCGTATGGCAATAACCTTTGTCATCATTATCGCCGTGATGGCGGTGCTGACGATCATGAAACCGTTGGCACAGCCCAAAGTCTTGCCGGTGCGAGAGGAATTCGACATGAGGCCTGCGCCCTCGGTTTTATGGTTGGGCGGGGTGGTTATCCTTCTGACCGTGACGCTGTACGCAATTTTTTGGTAAAACCGGTTTTGGAACGAAAGAACATCTTTTATAATCAAGAGGCGTAATGCCATGTCCAGGAGTGCTGTTGACGCGAGGCGTAAATTATTTTTCGAGTTGTATGGCAGTGATCAGGAAGCGTTGCAAATCCGCAGGTATGAACAACTCTTAAAGAAGTATGAAGAATTTTTTGGTGGAGAAGAGGCGCAGTTATTCTCTGCGCCCGGCCGCACGGAGATTGGCGGAAATCATACCGATCACAATCACGGTCGTGTGCTGGCGGCCGCGGTGAATCTTGACGCGATTGCCGCCGCCGCGCCAACGAACAATGATTTGGTGACGATCTACTCCGACACGTATCCTCATCCGTTTGAAGTTTCCCTGCGCGACCTGACTCCCCAAAAGAACGAAGAGAGAACAACCTCCGCACTCATTCGCGGGATTGCCGCGCGCCTTCAAACGTTGGGATATGCCGTCGGCGGATTCCATGCCTGCCTCGCCAGCAATGTAATGATTGGCTCGGGCTTAAGCTCTTCGGCGTGCATCGAAGTGTTGCTGGGTACGATTATGAATGTTTTTTACAATCAGGGAAAAATACCTGCAATTGAAGTGGCCAAGATCGGCCAGTATGCGGAGAATGTCTATTTCAAGAAGCCTTGCGGGTTGATGGATCAAATCGCCTGTGCGTTGGGCGGGATCGTTGCAATCGACTTTGAAGATCCGGAGAAGCCGGTAATTAAAAAAATAAATTTTGATTTTGCCGCGCAGCATCACAGCTTGGTCGTGGTGAATACCGGCGGAAGCCACGCCGACTTGACCGATGATTACGCGGCCATACCGGCAGAAATGAAGTCGGTGGCCGGCAAGCTCGGAGGAAAAGTTTGTCGTGATATTTCGTTAGAAAACGTGATTGGCCATTGCCGCGCGCTGCGCACGCAACTTGGAGATCGCGCCCTCTTGAGAGCGCTGCACTTTTTGCATGAAAATCAGCGCGTCGCAGAGCAAGTTGCGGCGCTGAACAAGGGCGATTTCGCAGCATTTCTTGCATTGGTGTGCGCTTCCGGCAATTCATCTTGGAAATGGCTGCAGAATTGCGCAAGCACGCAAGACCCCACCGAGCAGAGTATCGCGTTAGCGCTTGCTTTAACGGAAGATTTTTTGAAGGAAGAAAACTCCGGCGCGTGTCGCGTACACGGCGGTGGATTCGCGGGTACCATTCAGGTATTTATGCCTGAGACACGGGTGAGTGACTACACAAAACTGATGGAAACGATTTTCGGAGAGGGGGCCGTGACCGTGCTGCGCATTCGGAACCGCGGTGTACAGCATGTGAGCGCAGAGAAAATACACTGACGCTGGCAATTTATACAACTTGCCGATTGTGGATTTTGTTCTTTTTCTCCGCCCAATTGCGAATATGCCCGATAATATCGCGCGTATCCGTGCCCGGCCCAAAAACTTTGCCGATGCCGAGTTGCTCCAATTCCGCAGCATCATCCGGGGGAATCGTGCCGCCCGCCAGCAGCAGAACGTCAGTCATATCGTTCTTCTTCATTAGGTCCATGATGCGCGGAAACAGCGTCATGTGCGCGCCCGACAGCATTGAAATGCCGATCACATCGACATCTTCCTGTAATGCCGCTTCCACGATCATCTCCGGCGTTTGATGCAGGCCGGAGTAGATGACTTCGAAGCCGGCGTCGCGCAAGGCGCTGGCAATGATTTTCGCGCCGCGATCATGGCCGTCAAGGCCGAGTTTACCGACAAGCACGCGAATCTTTTTTTCCATGTAAGAATCCTTTTTGATCGCAGATTATCGTTAACACACCGAATCGGGCCTCGGCGCGCAGCGCAGCCGGGCCTCAAACACGCATGGTTTCGTGATGCTCAGAACACCGGCTCTTCCCGCCAGGTGCCGTACACGGTTTTTAGTTCGTTGATAATTTCGCCGAGCGTGCAGTAGGCCATGCTGCAATCGATCAACGCGGGCATGAGATTGCGGCCCTCTTGCGCCGTTTCTTTGAGCTTGGCCAGCGACTGGCGCACGGCAGTGTTGTTGCGTTCGGCGCGCAAGCGGGCAAGGTTTTGCGCTTGCTGCCGCTCCACGCTGGCATCGATTTTCAAAATGGGTATATCGAGCTTTTCTTCCGGCTCGACAAAGGCATTCACACCGACAATGAGCCTTTCTTTCTTTTCGATTTCTTCCTGATATTTGCGCGCGGCTAGCGCAATCTCGCGTTGAAAAAATCCTTCTTTGATTGCGGGAATGACGCCGCCAATATCATCGATCTTGCGAAAATAATCTTCCGCTTCTTGTTCCATTTTTGAGGTGAGATGCTCGATGAAGTACGAGCCTGCGAGCGGATCGACCGTGTTGGTTGCGCCCGTTTCGTAAGCAATAATTTGTTGCGTGCGCAACGCAATTTTCGCGGCGAATTCCGAAGGCAAAGCCCAGGTTTCATCCAGCGAGTTGGTGGGAACACCCCGCGGTTTGTGTGTGAAAGCGCAATTTCCATGAGCGTTCATCCTTTGCGCCGTATTTGTCGCGCATGCGTTTGGCCCAGATGCGGCGCGCTGCGCGAAACTTGGCGATCTCTTCAAAAAAATCGAGATGTGAGTTGAAGAAGAAGGACAGCCGGGGCGCAAAGTCATCGACGTTCAAACCCGCTTTCATTGCCGCTTCCACGTAGGCAAAGCCATCGGCAAGCGTGAATGCCAGCTCCTGCACCGCGGTGCTGCCCGCCTCGCGAATGTGATAGCCGCTGATCGAAATCGTGTTCCATTCCGGCACCTGCTTG
>QEVD01000238.1 GCA_003576975.1 Candidatus Zhuqueibacterota bacterium | reverse complement strand
CCGCCAAAGGCTTTCAGGCGCAGCCAGCGGCTGGCTTTCACTTTGATTTGCGCGCCATCAATCGTGCCCACCGCGCCGCCACTGAACACCGGCTGGCGGCCGAGCTGCACATCGACGCGCTTAGCGAGATTCTTCCATTCCAAAGAGAGATTATACATGCGCGCCTTGCCGTCGCCTGCGAGACGGGTGCTGAAATCGCGGTCGAGCTGGCCGTAGGTGCGCAACCGCACCTCCTTTCCGCCGAAATCGAATTGAAACGTTTGATAGCCGCGCGCTTGGCCGGTGTTGACGCCGATGGAGTCGCTGCGTTCATAAGCATAAAACGAGCTGGTGAGACGGCCGGAAAACGTCTGCGCACTCAGCAGGGCAGGCAGCAGCGCGGCCAACATTGCCACAAACAGCCATTTCAAGCGAATCATGAAGCCGCCTTTGTGATCGAAGAAGCCTAACAACGCCGTCCAAAGACGCGCAGCGTCCGGGCGGGAGGGATTAATTCAAATGCGGAAAATCTTAATAAATCTTAATCATGAAAACAAGTGTTTGTTATAATTTTGCAATAAAATCGCCGGCCGCGAATGAGAGATTAGGAGCGCCGCTTAATAACAGATTCACTTCCTGCAACCGCTAATTAACGCGAATACACGCTAATCTATTTCCAATTCGCGTTGCTTAACGTTCGTTCTTGGTTTCGCTGCCGGACATCTTTCTAGCCACGGATGAACACGGATTTTCACTGATTTTTTTATGGCCGAAAACAGCTTCCTTCCAAAACTCTCTGAAATCCGTGTAGATCCGTGTAAATCAGTGGCTAAAAGCTTTTTAAAACAGCAAAAACCTCGGCCTACTTTTCAATGCATCTAAAATCGCTTAGTGTCAAAAAAGCCGCGCCCAAAATGAGAATCTCGGGCGCGGCCATTCGCAACAACCGTTAAGCTTCAGCTCGACGAATGCGGCTAGCGCAATTGCGCGTCAGTCTACTTCGTCAAAACCATTTTCTTCATCGCCGTGAATTTGGAGGTTTCCAGGCGATAGAAGTAGATGCCGGAGGGCAGTTGATTACCCGCTTCGTCACGTCCGTCCCACACCACGGTATGATACGCCGCCGGTTGTGAACGATCAATCAAGCGCCGCACTTCCTGGCCGAGCGCGGAGAAAATCACCAACCGCACATGATCAGGTGACGGCAATTGATAATTGATCGTGGTTTCGGGATTGAACGGATTGGGATAATTCTGCTGCATCGCAAATTCGGTCGGCACGCCGCTGCTGCGTTCTCCCACCGTGGTTACGGCGACTGGCAATTCGGCGGAGAATTGGCTTTGATTTCCGGCGAAATCATAGGCCGACAGGCGATAGTAGTATGTTGTGCCGCGCACGATGTCGGTGTCAACATAGTTGTTGTCGATCAACGTCGCGAGCGGGGTCAGGCCGGCGGGATCGAATCCTGCGGTGGTGCTGCGGTAGATAGCAAAATATTTGAAATCCGCATCAACCGATTCATCCCATTGCAACGCTACGGTATTCGCCACCTGGCTGCCCACAACATTGCTGGGTGCAAAGGGTGCCAAGTTGTCAACCGAATAGCCGCTGTCAGGCGCGGTTTCATAAACCACTCCGCGCGACTGGCCAGAGATGAAGAACACAGACCAGTGCATGCCGTCGGCTGTGCTGTCATAAACCGTCGGCACTACCGTGCTGTAAACTTCATAGCCTGAAGCCGGCAACCAACCCACAAAATCCCAGGTTCCGGCTTGATTGACGACGTAGCGCTTGCCCACGTTGCCTTGCACGCCCGCGGCGATCAAATCAGCCTTGGAGCCCAGTTGGATGCCCGTGGAGTTGGCGGCATCATCAACCCGGCGCCAAATCGAGTAACTCGTCACCGCGTTGGTGGCTGCCGGGCTGTCGGCCGCGAATTTCGACCACATGACGCGGACTTGTTTGCCTTGATCTTCAGGCACGTCTTTAATCATGCTAATGGTGCCGGCGCCGATATCGCCCGTGGTCAGCGTCGCAATCGAGCGGCGCAGCAATGCAATGGAGTAACCGGCATTGTGCGCGCCAAAGCTGCGATCTTCCTCAACGAAAAGGAAATTATACCACGCCTTGGCTAGCGTCTGGCGGCGCGCGATTTCCTGCGGCGTCATGGTCGCGTCCCATTTGTAGTTCGCGTTGACTTGCGCCGTGGTTGCGCGCGGCGGCAGCAACTCGTCAAGATGATGCAGCAAGCCTTCGATCTCGTGGCGAGTGCTTTCAATTGTACCGTCTTCGTCGTAATCGGCCTTGGCCATAATGTCGTTGAACGACTTAATCGGACCGTGACAGGTCTGGCAGGCTGTGACGTTCTCAATATCATCGTTCGGATTATCCGGCGTGCCGTTGTCATCTCGCATGGACCAGGTATGGCCGCCAATCTTATCATGCCCCGGCTGTCCGGCTGCTGGTGTTGCCGACATATGGCAGGTCACGCAGGCGTCAACCACGGCATACTTGTGACCCGAACTGCCGATGGGCACGCCGTATTCCACCGCATTCGAACCGTCAACCATGTCAGCTTGATTGCTGTAATGCGGGCCAAAGTGCGTGCTCAAATTGCTCGGATTGGCGACGTAATCTGCGGCATCACGGCGGCTGATGTGGCATTGCATACAGACTTTGCCCATACCGCCATAGTTGACCACCGTCAGCGTATCGCCCAACTGCACATTATCCAACGAGCGTACCATGTTCGGTAACTGTTCCGAACGGTGCGGATCGTGGCAGACCGCGCAACTAATCTGCGAAAAGCCATTTGTCGGGCGGCTGTCAGGCGTTTTGGGATCGATTCTGCGAATAAATCCCCAACCGGAATGACATTTGGCGCAACCCGAAGAAGCCGGACGATTCGCCACAGATTCGAACTCAGGAGTCAGGATGCCATGCACGGAATTCTTCCACTGTGAGCTGATGCGATGATACGGCTCTTCTTCGTGACAAACGCCGCAGGAAGCTTCATCCAGAGTCATTGCAATGCCGTTCTTAACGCCTTTATGCTCGCTGCCCGGGCCGTGGCAGCTTTCGCACTGCACATTCGCGCGCGCTGCCAGTTTGGGATTGGTCGCCAACAAATTGGCATAATTGCCCGGTTGCAACACCGCCGGGAACGTCCAACCCGTTTCGCGCGCCACATCATCAAAACCGTCATTAACGGCGGTGGGGCTGCTATCAAAACCCACGGTATGGCATTCAATGCATGGTTCAGCATAGTGATCGCTGGCAAGGCCGTCAATCGCATTTTTGAAAATGGTGGAATGCCCGGTTTTGGTCCACGCATTAAAGTTGGCAAAGTGACATAGGCTGCATTGCCCTTCCGCGGGATTGGAAGGCAAGCCGTCCATGCCGCCAACGCCGACGAACTTTGCCGAGGTTATGGTCACTGCGCGAGGCGCGCTAGTGCCACTGGCAGTGGTAATCACCAACTGCACCGTGAATTTTCCGACCATGTCCGGTTTAAACGTCGTCTGCTTTTTGTTGGAGCTGTCCAACGCAGCAGTTGAGCCGGTTGGCCTCGCAGTCAGCGTCCAGGCGTAGCTGGTCACCGCTGCGCCCGCGGAATCCGATCCCACGAGATAAACCACTTGGCCCACGCCCACCACAGACAAACCCGTGGAGCGCGGGGAGGTCCAGCCCAAATCGTGAATTTCTTGCGGGCTGTAGCCTTCGATCTTGATGCTGGCGGTTTGCGTCCAAGCCGAGCTGGCGGCGAAGACCAGCATCACGACAACCGAGATGATACTGTTTAATCCTAACAATCTCTTCATAAACACCTCCGATGCGACTTCTTGACAAGTCAGTGGCAAGCCAAACAACCATGAAGTTCACTGCAATTCGCGGGGCTGCACCTCCTTTCACTCAGTCATATTTTTCATTTTGAAATTTTTAAGATGAAGATAGGCAACTGTTATACCCTGAAAAAATTATGGCTAAATCAACATAAATTATTGATTTTTCAGCTTATCTTTTCCCGAAGCCCTCGACCATTTTTTCCAGATTTGCGAAACTGCTCGGGATTTTTCGCAAATTGCAGAAAGTACCAGCATCACAGGCAGAACTTATCGCTCGCTGAGCCTGCCGAAGCCTGCCCTATCCGAGAGCTACCGCAGGCTGAGCTTGTCGAAGCCTGTCGAAGCCGAAGCCCGCTTCACTTACCCGATTGCAGAGCCGCCTGCAACACCTCGCGCAACACTTGCGGGTCAATCGGGCGCTGGCAAAAATAAAATACCTTTTGCTCACAGAATTTCACGCCCGTGGCGTGGTCAATGTAACCGTCATGCAGCACAATCAACGGAACTTTGGGACGCAACTGGCGCACAAGCTGAATCCAGACCAGGTTGTCGGGATCATCTTGATCCCAATCAAAAATGGCGACTGCCGCTTCTTCGTTCAGCAATTCCAACAACCAGCCAGCCGCCCGGCGCTGCGTGTGCGGCACAAGTCCAAGCGCGTTGCCGAGTTGTTGGCAGGAATCAATCAAACTGCCATCACTGCTTTTAACCATTGCAACTGCTGAATGCATGGCATTGCCCTCGGCCACAACAACTTATTGGAATTGCAAATCTACATGTCAAATAGTGTTCCGTCTGTGAATGGATTCTCATTCACAGACATTCATGACATCTAAATTATTGATTATAAATGCGCGGATAGATGATGAGCGCGGCAAGGGCGAGTTTGATGAAAACAGCGACTGAGACGTTGGTGTCTCAGTCACCTCATTTCGTTTTGACTAAAGCTCATATTAATCAAACTATTTCGTCTCGTTTCAAGAAACAGCGATGTGGGAAACTAATGTCTCAGTTTGTGAGGAGAGTGCGGAAAGAATTCGGATTTGGCGTTCAGGCAGCCAGCACGGAAAACAGTTCGTTTCATCGCAGTCTGAGCTTACCGCAGTCTGAGCTTGCCGAAGGCTGAACTTGTTGCAGGCTGAGCTTGTCGAAGCCTGCCGAGTCAAGCATTCCCGCAGGCTGAGCTTGTCGAAGCCTGCGACAAAAATCGGTTTCACACGGTTTCAGAAGTCTCGCGCCATTCATGCGCTTTCAAGGAATGACGATTGAGCAAACGATGCAAATTGCGCCGCGTCATGCCCGACTCGGCGGCGATTTTAGTGACATTGCCCTGGTGTTTCACCAGCATTTCCAACAGATATTGGCGCTCGATCTGTTGAATGGCCATTTGCTTGGCTTGCACCAATGAAAGCTTGCCGTTTTTAGGCTCGCTCAACTCAGGCATATCCTGGAGGAAATGAGCAGGGAGATCGGCCAGAGTGATCAAATCGCTGTGCGACAGGGTAATCGCGCGCTGCACGACATTTTCAAGCTCGCGGATGTTGCCCGGCCAGCGATAACGCTCGAAGCGTTGCATCACCTCGTGATTGAAGCCGCGAATCTTTTTGGGAGAAAATTTCAGGGTTTCCTGCAAAAAATGGGTGGCGAGAGGCAGGATGTCTTCGCGCCGCTCGCGCAGCGGCTGCAGGTGAATGTTGATGACGTTCAGGCGATAATAAAAATCATCGCGCAACGCGCCGTTGGCGCGCGCGATTTCGGGATCGCGATTCGAGGCGGAAATCAAGCGCACATCGACTTGGAGCAATTCGTTGCCGCCGAGATGGCGCAGGAGTTTATCCTGCAAAACGCGCAACAGCTTTGCTTGCAATGAAACCGGCAGTTCACAGACTTCATCGAGAAAAAACGTGCCGCCGTTGGCAAACTCCAACAAGCCCGGCTTGCGCTGGGTGGCGCCGGTGAACGCGCCTTTTTCATAGCCGAACAACTCGGCCTCGAACAGGGTTTCCGGAAAGGCGCTACAATTCACCGGCACAAAGGCCTGCTGCCGGCGCGCACTGCGGCCGTGAATGCTGCGCGCAATCAGCTCTTTGCCGGTGCCGCTTTCACCGGTGATCAAAACATTAATATCGGTCGAGGCGACATTCTCGATCAGCTCAAAAACCCGCTGCATGGCCGCGCTTTCGCCGATAATCGTGTCAAAGCGAGTTTTGCCCATGGAACTTGAAACTCAGGTTGACTGACATTACACCCAATGATTTTTGTGTCGCTGGCGCAAAGGAAGTGCCATTGACGAGGAAAATCAATCGGGGTTTTGCCATCATATACGAGGAAAATCAATCGGGGTTTTGCCATCATATTATCAAATAGTTACGTTGCGCTTAGGCGGCCGGAATTTGCGCAGCATTCTCAGAAGCGGAAATCACACCCCGTGTTATTCTCAGATTCGATAAATCAGGATTTTATGACAGATGTTCGACAAACTGAATGCCGAAGACTTCGCGACGGGACAGTACTAAACTTTAAAATTCCAACGGAACCCAGAGACGAAATTTTTTCATGCCGAAATTATTTTCGACTCGACCGGATGCGCGTATACTCGTACCTCTCTTTTCAGTTTGTTCGCCAGCTTATCCGACTCGACCTCAAGATCATAGTGTGTTTGCAAATTAATCCAAAACTGTGGCGACATGCCAAAGTAGTGGCCCAAACGCAATGCGGTATTCGCTGTAATGCCGCGTTTGCCCTGTACAATCTCATTGATTCTCCGCGCCGGGACATTAATGTCTTTCGATATTCTATATTGACTAATGTTCATCGGCTTGAGAAACTCTTCAAGCAAGATTTCGCCGGGATGGATGGGGGACATTTTCTTGCTGCGCATAAAATAACTCCTTCAGTGATAATCAACGATTTCCACCTCATAAGCGTTGTTATCAAGCCATCGAAAGCAAATTCGCCATTGCCGATTAATGCGTATACTGTATTGCCCTTGCCGATCGCCGTGCAAGACTTCTGAGTGGTTCGAGGGAGGTATTCGAAGAACGGCCAAATCCGTTGCTGCGTCCAACATCCACAGTTTCCGCATTGCTACTTTTTGCATATCATGTGGCAATTTGCGTGATAAGGAACGGCGAAACACCATTTCGCTTTGCAGCCTGAGCATTATATCCCCGCGGCCACGCCATGGCATTCATGGCAACTGGTTTCTTTCCAGGCCTCGCCGATGTCAATGGGATGAATGAATTCCAAGCCGCGCAGATTGGACTCTTGCACCGTGGCATTATCGCCCTGCTCGATAATCAAATGGCAGGCGTTGCAATCGCGCGTAATGGTTTTGCCTTCCGCGCTTTGGTGCAATCCGTCATGGCAGCGGTAGCAGCCCGGGCTGAGATAATGGCCGATGTGATCGGGATACGCGCGCCAGCTCGATTTCATGTAGGGAAAATTGTTCTTAGCATAAACCTCTTGCACGCGCTGCACGGCGTTGTCGATGGCCGCGCGCTTTTCCGCAGCGATTTCAGGATAATTGCCGTCATAAAAAGCGCGAATGGTGGAATCGATCGCCGCCAGGGCCGCTTCCTTGGTGGGATACTCGGGCGTGAGCGCTTCGACGGCGGTGGCCTTGATCGAGGGCAATGTCATGTCGATCAAACCGTTGTTCATGATGGTATTCAAAGCAATGTTGGGCGCTTGAAAAATGTGCGAAGGCCGGTTGTGGCAATCAATGCAATCCATCACGCGAATTTTTTTCGGGTCAAGGGCTGCTTCATCGAACGAGGGATCAGAGCTGTACACCGTCACTTCGCCGTTGGCGTTGGTGGAGCGCACCCACGGAATAGCTTCGCGCGATTCATCCGAGGCGTAATACTCGATTTTGTTGCTGATGTTCATGTGCCAATGAATGCCCGAGGTATGCCCCTCTTCCGGGCTGCCGCCGCCGATTTTGATCAAAAGATTGTAGGCCCAGCGCGTGTTTTGTTCGTCTTTCATGAAATGCACGCGCTCGTCCTGCTTGTTGCCGAAAAACGCCTGCGGCCAGTGGCATTGCTCGCAGGTTTCGCGCGCCGGACGCAGGTTTTCGATGGGCGTGGCAATCGGTTGCGAATACTTCTTGAACAGCACGGAATAAACCTGATAAGCGCCGGAGAGTTTGGATTGCACATACCAGCCCGCGCCCGGGCCGACGTGACAACCCGTGCAAGTCACACGCGCGTGCGGCGAGTTTTGATAAGCGGTGTATTCCGGTTCCATGACGGCATGGCAGGTGGTGCCGCAGAACTCCGTTGATTCGCTGAACTCATAGGCTTGATAACTGCCCACGCCGGTGAAGAGCAGAAACAGGGTGGTGACCACGCCGACGATCATGGCCATGCGGCGATGGCGAGGCAGATTGAGGTCAAAATGAGGCAATGCCGACGCTTGATCCGAATGCGCGCGCCGGCGATGTTCACGCCACATGCCAATTGGAATGAGCAGCAATCCCAAAACCAGAAATGCCGGCAGCACGATATAGGTGAGAATGCCGAGATACGGCGAGCTGGTTTCGGCAAAAAAATCGAGCAAAAAGAAAAACAGAATACAGCCAAAAGCCACGGCAGCGAGGCCGGCGCCGGCCATGCTGATCGTGTTGTAAAATGAGCTGGGAAGTTTGCCGCTGTTCTCGCGGGAGTTTGCCATATTCATTTTCCTTTCAAACCATCACTCGCAATGCTTTCGGACGGCGCCGCTCATCTCCTGGGTTATTTAAGTCCTGCTTTCTTCGGATAACTCCTCGGCTTCGGCTTGCGCACGCAGCCGCGCCAACTCACGCCCGTGCTCCCGTTCCATCTCGTGTTCCGACATCATGCCGTCAACCATGCTTTGGTTGAGCGGATACACTTCCGGATTGAAAATCACCCAATAGAAATGCCAGACAAAGATCGCCAGGGTTGCCAGCCAGGCCTCATAAAGATGAATCACGGTAAACACTTCCAGCATCCACAAGGGGAAGATGCGGAGCGCAAAGGTTTCAAACCAGAGCAGAAATCCGGTCACTGCCATCACAATCGTGCCCCACACCAGCGCCCAATACTCGAGTTTTTCCATGTATGAGAAGCGATCGAACTCCGGCGGTTCGTGGCGTTTGCCGCGCAGAAACTGCATGTTCTGCCAGAAATCTCGAAAATCCTGGCGCGTTGGCGACAAGGCTTTGAGTTGGCTGCGCCCGCGCGCGCTAAAAAACAAATATCCGGCATGAAAAAAACTCAATCCGGTAAACACCAACGCTGCCGCGCGATGCAACCAGCCGCGAAAGCCGAAATACTCTTCAAACACCAAAAAAGGCCGCAGCCACGGAGCATCCGGATACTTCAGCGCAAAGCCGGTGATCGCCAGAATGCTGAACGAAATGGCAAGAATCCAATGTTGCCAACGCTCGACGCGCGTCCAGCGCAAATAATACTCTTTGTTGTTAGTGTTGCTCATAGACTCGTTACTGAATACTGGTTGCTGATTGCAGGCTGGATTAGCGCATCATTGGATTCATGGGTTCCAATAATCCAGGCCTCCAAAAATCCAATTTCCTCCGCACGACAACCCGAACCGGGATAATCCGATGTTTCGGGTTTTACTCTCGGCGCAAAAGGTGTTTGCTTTTGCGAATGAAATCCATGCCGTTGTGCAGCAGCATGCCGCCGATGAGAAGAACAATCAAGGCAATATAAACGGAGCGGACAACCGCGACCGCCCGGCCTTCGCTTTCTTCTTCGGTTAAGTGCACACGCCCCTTCGCAAAATTTTCTCCGGCGTTGGGATGGCATGTGCCGCAAGTTTGCACCAAATTGGCGGGATGAATCATCGAGCGTTCGTCGCTCGACGGCAAAATATTGTGTATGCCGTGACAACTGCCGCAGTTCGCAGCCGACAACTGGCCGGAGCGCAGCGCCAAGCCGTGATAGCTGTCGGCAAAGGTCGCGAGGCGCTGGCCGCGCATGCCGTATTTTTCAACCAGGCGCGTCGAAGCATGGCAACGGCCGCAGGTTTCAACCGCGAGATTTTGCGGTGAGGTCGGCGCCGAAGCCACTTGCGAAGATTCGATGGCATGCTCGCTGTGGCAATCGGTGCATACCGGCGCATCACGCGAACCACGCTCAACGGCCACGCCATGCACGCTTTGCACAAATTCCTCGGTGACTTTGCTGTGGCATTGGCCGCAGGTTTGCGGAATATTGAGATGAAAAACCGGGGAGACGGGATTGTTGGCCGCGAGGATTTTATGGCTGCCATGACAACTGCTGCAGGTGGCGGCGCTATCCACTCCAGCCAAGGCCAAACGGCCGTGTACGCTGCGGCTGTATGCCGTCAGCGGATCCTTGATCGGGATATGATGTTTTTTCACCAATTCCGGATTGGCGTGGCAGCGGCCGCAGGTGAAGGCAAGCTGGCGCGGATTGACGAACGACAGAGAGTCTGCGCGCGCGCGAATGTCATGGCTGCCGTGACAATCGCCGCAGGTGGGCGCATCGGAAGCAAAAGCGCCAGCGGCTTGGCCATGCACACTTTCTCCCACCTCAGCCAAGGCATCGGTGTGGCAGTCGCCGCAAACTGCTGGCGCAAGTTTTTCCGCGTGTGGAATTTCCGTGGCATCGGCATGGCAGGTTATGCAATCGAATCCGGCATGCACGGAATTTTCCATCTTCGCAAGATCGACAAACAGCGAACGTTCCGCGCCCGTGCTGTCGGTTACAACCAAGCCTGTATCGCCATGGCAGGAAAGGCAGTCGCTCGACTCTTGCGCCAGGACCGGCGCAAGCCCGCCAAGGATACAAAACAAAAGGATTCGACCTCTTGAAAAAAAATTCCCAATGAAAAATGCGGCGGCCGCGTTGCTCCGCAGGCCGCCGCAATTCGCTGGAAATTGAGATGACTCGTTCTGAGAGAAAACGACTGGCAAGAATCCAGCTCTCCGATGCTCCATCAAGCCACCGCTCCAGTTGTTTTGGGGTTATTGTTTGGGCGTCGGATGCGCGATTTTCTTGCTATACTCGGCATAGTTGAAGCCCTTGTATGTCGGGCTTTCAGAATTGTGGCAGGTCACACAAAATTTCTCATCACCGCCTTTTTTGAAGCCAACCGCCTCGCCCTTGGTCTTTCCGCTATCAAGATCCTTCATCACTTGCATGGACTTGTAATCCGAACCCGGGCCGTGGCAGGCTTCGCAGCCCACGCCCTCGCCGGCTTTAAAAGTCGCCGCCAATTGCGCCGCGGGAACACCCGCTGCTGTTTCATGGCATTTCAAGCAGTTCGCATCTTTTTGTGGATCGGCGATGCCTTTTTTCTTGGCAATTTCCAAAGCCGCCGGCGTTGCCAGCGTTGCAAACGCTTTCGCGTGTGCGCTCTTTTGCCAAATGGTGAAAGCCGCGCCGCTTTTCGGCGTGAGATGGCACGCTTTGCAAGCATTCGCGCCAACATATTTGAATTTGCTTTGCGCCAAAAGCGCGGCGGGCAACAACGTTAAAACAAAAACCGCCAAAATCATGCGTTTCATCATGCTCATCCTCTTTAAATTAAGTTCATGAAGCCACGTGTGACAAAACGTTTACGTTCAATACAAATCTGTCACCGCCAAAAAAAACAAGATATTCGTAAAAAGCAAGCCTTCATAAAAAAAATCCAGACTTTCCCGTGTCTATGCTTATCCCTGTTCCGCGGGCCCTTGCCTTCCGCTCACAGCGCCAGGCCTTGGTGCGCTTCCGGCTTATAGCTTTGCAGGGCTTTCATGTATTGCGCCCGTTCGAAGGCGGAAGGATCGGCGCTGTTCTTTTGACTCATACTGCCCTGCATTTGCTGCACGGATTCGTATTCATGCTCTTCCATCCAAGCCTGCAAGTTTTGCTCGACGCGGCGCAAATGCTCGATGCCGTAACGCAGCAGCGCCGCGGCCATCATGGTGACATTGGCGCCGACCATCAACATTTTGATGACATCCGTGGCGTCATGCACGCCGCTGGTCGCCGCCAAATCCGCTTTCAGACGGCCCGAGAGAATGCCAATCCACGTCAACGGTAAGCGCAAGGCTTGCGGCGTGCTGAGCAAAACATTCGGGCGTATCTCCAGCGTTTCAAGATCGATGTCGGGCTGATAAAACCGGTTGAACAATACCAGCCCGTTCGCACCGGCTTCGTCGAAGCGTTTGGCCATGTTGGCGAAGTTGCTGAAAAACGGGCTGAGTTTGATCGCCACCGGAATTTTTACCGCCGCTTTGACGGCTTTGAGAACCTCGACATAGCGTTGCTCGATCTCCGCGCCGCTGACCGTCATGTCGCTGGGAATGTGATAAACATTCAACTCCAGGGCATCGGCGCCCGCCTCTTCGATCAAGCGCGCAAAATCGATCCAGCCGCCGACGGTCGAGCCGTTGAGACTGGCGATGATGGGAATATCCACCGCTTGTTTGGCGCGCCGGATGTGATTGAGATAGCCTTCCGGCCCGAGATGGAATTCCTGCGGCTGCGGGAAATAAGTCAGCGCCTCGGGAAAACTCTCGGTGCCGTAAGTGAGGTGATGATTCAGTTCATAGGTTTCGAGCCGCAATTGTTCTTCAAACAGCGAATACAGCACCACGGCAGCCGCGCCGGCATCCTCCATGCGTTTGATATTGCCGATTTCTTCAGAAAGCGGTGAGGCGGAAGGCACCAACGGCGTGCGCAGCTTCATGCCGAGATAAGAAGTTGACAACTCCATTCTTAATCTCCTTAATAACTATCCAAAAAACATCTTGCAGAGCAGAAGCTCTATTATTATTATTACCTGTGAATAAACTAAGAGGTCGATATCATGGGTCTTCACTCTGTAACCTTAGAAGTGCCTGAGAACATTTATGCTTCCGCGCAACGAACAGCCAAGGCCGTCAGGCGCTCCCTGGAAGAAGTTTTAGTGACTGCGCTCAAAACTTCCCTGCCTCCGCTTGAGGACTTGCCGGTGGAACTATCAACCGAACTAACCGCACTCGAACACCTCGATAACTCCCGATTGCTGGCGCTTGCGCAGAGTACTCTTCCCCACACACAACAGCGCAAATTGAGCCGCCTGCTGCGAAAGAACCAGGCCGGAAAGTTGAATGAGCGAGAGCAGCTTGTTTTAGAGGCTTTGGCCGCTGAATCCGAACGCCTCATGTTGAGAAAAGCGCGCGCCTATGCACTTCTGAAGTGGCGCGGCTCCGCCCTTCCGGTATGAAGCGAATGAAAAAACGCCTCACCAGCAAGACGAGAATCTCCGTTCAACTCAGGAGACGGATAGCCCAGAAGGCCGGCTTTCAGTGCGGTTATTGCCGCTGTTCGACTCTTTTAACCGGCGTGCCTTTGGAGATTGATCACATCATTCCCGAAGCAGCCGGCGGCATCTCGGAAGAGAGTAATCTCTGGCTCGCTTGCGTCAAGTGCAACAAGATAAAGGGGACTCAAACTCACGCACGCGATCCTGTCACCGGCAAACGAGTGCGCCTTTACAATCCACGCACGCAGATTTGGAAAGAACATTTTGAATGGAGCCGCGATGGCCTTGAAATCGTTGGTAAAACGCTTTGCGGCCGCGCCACCATCCAAGCTTTGCAGTTGAATCGCCCTTATGCTATTGTTGCCCGGCGCAATTGGATCAGTGCCGATCTTCATCCTCTCAAGGAAAAATTATAGTACTTTCTCTTCACAACCTCCCACTTGCAGTTTCTATCCATCATCCTTCACTTTTTAATTTACGGCTTTCCACCCCGCGTGCGGCCATATGCTCATAAAGCTTCCAGCGCAAATCCACATCCTCCTGCGCTTCCTTCAGCATGCGTTTGGCGTCTTCCGGCCGGCTCTTGGTGAGCATTTTGAAACGGTTCTCCATGTAAAGATATTTTTCCACGGGAATTTTCGGCGTTTGCGAATCAAGTTGCAGCGCGTTTTCGCCGTGTTTCGCACGCTCGGGAT
The DNA here is from genome assembly GCA_003576975.1 of Candidatus Zhuqueibacterota bacterium. Taxonomy (GTDB): domain Bacteria; phylum Zhuqueibacterota; class Zhuqueibacteria; order Zhuqueibacterales; family Zhuqueibacteraceae; genus Coneutiohabitans. The sequence goes on along the minus strand of QEVD01000238.1, from coordinate 97 downwards.
GATAGCGGTAGAGCAGCCATTGCCCGGAATCCACCGCGGCTTTTTGGTTTTGCATGGCCGTGGCCATGTTGATGCCGTGCGCAATGCAATGGCTGTA
>QEVD01000237.1 GCA_003576975.1 Candidatus Zhuqueibacterota bacterium | reverse complement strand
AAGATCGTCGTCTCCGGAGATAAAATGCGCGATGCCCGCGAAACCGTTTACCGCAAAAAAGGCGTCACGGCGATACGCAAAGTTGCTGCCGGTGCAGGTGAGCGGCCGGCCGGCGCCGATACTGCCTGCCGATACTGCGGCCAGCGAAAAGTATTCCAACGCCAAAATGTTTTGTAAAAGATTCAGGCGCGGAAAATAGGGCGAGTAGCCGCACACCATGACGACGCCGGGCTGAAATTGCGCTGCCATCTCGCGCACCCATTGCGGGCCGGGACGCGCATCCGCGTCCGTGAGCAGAATGATTTCGCCCTGCGCATGACGAATGGCATGATCAAGCGCGCGTTTTTTGGGCGCGAAATGCGGCAGCGTGTCATGCAGGGTGAAATGCCGGACGTGGCGATGCCGCGCCGCGAACTCAGCCAGCAACTCGTTTGTGCGATCGGTGGAACGATCGTCGACTAAACAAATTTCGAGTTTGTCGGCGGGATAATCTTGCGCAGAGAGACAATTGAGCAAATGAGGCAAATGCTCTTCTTCATTGCGCGCGCTCACGATGAGAGTGACGGAGGGTAAATTTTGTGGCGAGGTGTTTGTGTGCAACGCTTCGGAGTCAATACCGCATTGGTGCGCATGTCGCAGACCCCGACGGAGCCAAGTAAGCGCAAAAACATAAAGTAATGTAAGAAGAAGCAGAACGAATAAGCCGCTCACCAGCATGTCTTTGACGTCAATTCACAAGCTTGTAACACGCTCAATCACAAGCTGCGCATCATCAAGAGATGAGTTCACCAGCGATGCAATTTTCATTATTTCGTCATCCTAATCGGCCTTCCTTCTGCGGTCGCGCAACCGACCCAAGAGAACGCCGATTTCTCGTTGCTCTTCATCGTCCTCATTCAAAAACCACTTGGGAACGAACGCGGGAATTTCTGCCGTCTCGAGAACTTCAATGCCCCATTGATTTCTTGAAAGATGACGCGCGGTATTAAGTGCCGCGTAGTACGCTCGGCTAATTGCGGCGCGCAGAAAAGCCTCCTCATATCCGTTTTCCGCACTGGTATTTCTAGAATGTCGTGCTACGCTGAGATAATCGCCCCACGTGAATGTCATTCATACTCCACATCAAAATTCAATAACTCTAAAACTGCGTGAGATTGTTTTAAAAACCATTCCCGGTCAAACTGGCGCAATCGTTTGCCGGCTTCGTCGGGCGATAGCGAAGTCTTACCATAGACAAACAATGTGGCAAAATCGTGTAGCTCGGGATCGCGCATGACTTCAAGAATGACCGGGCTTTGTGATCCGAAATGACTTTCGATTTTGCGGCGTGCTTCAATTAATGTTGACGAAAGTATCGCTGAATGATTCTCAAGAAAGCGGGCAACTGCTCCAGGATTACGTATGATGTAAAGATGATGCAACGGCTGAATTGAAGACGCAACCGTTTGTTGCGTCATGTGTCTCGATATGGGTTATCATGATGACAGAAAATACTTCGCGAGGTTTGAAAGTGCAAGCTCAATTTTTTAGGAAACTAAAATCTAAACTCTTTGAAACAGGAGTGAAGGGAACAAACAGAGAAAAACTCCATTATCTCGGTTCGTCACTGTTCTGGCTGTTTATCGAATTCGATCCGCCTGAAGGGCTGAGGTTTTCAACTTGATTGAAAATCCGCTGTGGTCAAATGATTGAAGAAAAAGCGGATTTCTTCCCACGCAAAAAATGGGAATAACGTTTCAGGGCAATTGTCAATTCTGTTTACTTGGAGAGGCGAAGTGGCATCCGCAGCGAGAGTTTTAAGATTGTGGCGTCGCTGTGTGAGTGATGGGTGGGGGAAACGGCGGGAGTAACGAGAATGAGATCGAAAACATTCACAACATAAATGCCGGCGGCTGCAGCAAACGCGGCATTGCGCAGCCGGTAGCGTTGATTATAGGCATCATACTCGCGGGCAATCTCCTCCGGAGTGACGGCGGCGAGATAACGATCATGCGCCTGATCCTGCAACAGGTGCAGGCCGAGTCCGGCGCCCAGCGCTGTCAGGAAGCCGGCGGTGTAAATCCAGCCGGAGCGCGGGCGCTGCAAATGGCGCTGGCCCCAGCCCGGCAAAACGAGCGACCGCCGCAGTGCGGCAAGGCGTTGATCTTTTACGACGATATACTTCACCGCCGGATCGCTGCTGGCAATGCCCACGCGGTATTCATTTTTCACTTGCTCAAAGAAGCGCACAATGCGCGGCGAAACCAGCAAGCTGTCAAGCTCCAAACCCGGCTGCAGCGAGAGCGCGCTTTCGAAATGCTGCCGCGCGCCGGCATGCTGTTTCTGCGTGAATCCGATATAACCCAGCAACAAGTGAATTTGTACCAATTCCCCGGGCGCATAGGCTTCCGCGGCGGCCAGCGCCTGGCGCGCCAGTTTTTCGGCCTCGTCAAATTTTAGACTGTCGTACGCGCGTTGGATGTCAGCCACCGGCGGCCGGCTTTCTTGCGCGCACAAAACCGCTGCGAGCAGAATTGCCATGAAAAAAACGTGACGACGGATCATCACCATTATTTTTCCTCGCCCTTTATTCTCACATGCCCCGTGTGTGCCGCGGCGATGAACGTGAGTCCCTTCAGCTTCATGCGCTTCTCTCCCATCGTTTCTGATTACCGGATCTCAAAGGCGCCGCCGGTACGGCGCATCGGTTTTTTAAGATAATTCGCGCCCAGCTCGTTCAATTCCAGGCCCAGCTTGGCGAGCAAACCTGAGGGGGTGTTTTCCGGCTCGCACAATAAATACGGGATTACTTCATATTTGCCGGCTGGCATGGCCGGCAATTGATTGATCGAGATCGCCAATTCGCGGTGAAGAGAATCATAAGAGCAAGGCACAATGCGTTCGTTGGCTCTGCCCTCCGGATCCAGACGCACGATAAAAAAATCGCCGGAGGCGAGATGGCGAAAGATGGCTGCGCCCAGCCCGGCGGTATCCGGCATATTGTAGGGAACTTCGGGCATGAGAGGGTTGTAGACAATCGCGCAACCCTCATCCGCCACCACGCTTGCACGAATCAGCAGAAAAGAGGTATCCGCCGGCAACGAGGCGGGGATGACTTGCGTTACGATATTCACAGCGCGGCGCATCACGATTGACTCGCGCACCTGGCTCTGCTTGTCGAGGTCGCCCTGCTGCGGCATGAATTCGCCTTCGGAAATTTTGACGCGCGCGGTGGCAAGCTGAAAATTGGCGATATAAAAATAGATGAGTCCTTCTTCCACAATGCCCTGCCGGCTTTGCGTGGCCGGCAATACCAGTGAAAACTTGCCCTCGGCGTCGGTGTAGGTGCTGAGATTGTAGATATCGAGCCAGACAAAAACGCCGGCAGCCGCGCCGCCGCCGGGATAAACAACTTGCCCGCTGGTTTGCCGCTTGTCGCGAATTTCGTCCTTGCTGCCGAAAGGATTCTCCAGGCAATTGAAATTCAGCGCCGCGCCGAGTGCGAGAAAAAACGTCACAAAACGAAAGTGTTTCTTGTGCATCGCCTCCCTCCTGCGTTGGTTTGCTGCCCGGTTGATGATGTGGTTAAGCCGCCCGGCCAGTTAACATGAAGCGTGTACACCTCAAATAACCGTCGAAGCTTCATTACAAACTGCTCCGGCGGTGAAGGCCTCAACGCTTCAGTTTGAGCAGCTTGCGCCGCAAGACGAAATCTCCGTTGCGCACGGTGATGAAGTAAATGCCATCGCGCACAATTGCGCCGGTTTCATCCTGGCCATGCCAGGTGAATTCAAAATCCGCGCTGTTTGAGGACAGGAAACGCCGCAACACCCGTGCGCCGCGCAAATCAAATACTTCAACAACGGTCTGCGTTTGATTCGAGGCCAGCGAACGCCACACAATCCGCGCGGAGGTCACAAAGGGATTGGGATAACTCTTCAACTCAGGCGCACGCGGAATGGCGGCATGCTCGGCTACGCTGGTGGGAAGGCCTAATGTTTCCAGCGTTCCCAAAACGCTACCGTCCGGGGTGCGGCCGCCAATGATGAAAATTTTATCAAAGATTGCCAGCGCGGCGTTTAATTCACGCGCCGAGAGCAGCCCCGGGCCGCTTTCCCAACTGTTGCTGGCGTAATCGTAAATCTCCACAACCGCCGAGGCGCCATGTTGATCGGAGCCGCCCAGCGTCCACAATTTCCCTTCGAAATTGACCGCGGCCATGCGTCCGCGCGGGGTGAGCATGGAGGCGCGGCGCTGGTTGCCGTCGGAAATATGATAACGCTCCAAAACGCCCACCGGCCCGAAGAGCAAACCGCCGGCCGTAAAAATCGAATCGCGCAGCGTGACAGCGGACAGCCAGGCGCGCGGCGCTGAAAGGGACCACCAGCTCAGCCACCAACTGCTGGCCTCGTGGCGGAAATATTCGATGCTTTTCAGATAACTCGCGCCGTCAAATCCGCCCATGACATAGAGGGTATCATTCACGACGGCGGCGGCAGCGCCTTCGCGCGCGATTGCCAGCGAGGGCTCCCGCTCCCAGCGCTGCGTTGTTTCATTGTAGAATTCCACACTCTTCAATACTTGCTGATCCTTGCCGCACCCACCGATAACGAACATGCGCCCGCGATACACGATGGCCGCCGCGCTGTAACGCGCCTCATTCAAATTTGCGGCGAACGGCTGCCATTGCCCGGTCGATAAATCATAACTTTCCACCGTCGCCAGAATGGAATCCTGGGCATCGCGGCCGCCGATGACGACGATTTGATTGTTCCAATAGAGGACGGACATGGCAAAGCGCGGCGTGAGCATTGGCTCGCGCGCCTCCCAGTTTTGCGCGCGTGCAAGCGGCAACGCCAGCAAGAGCCATCCCAAGAACAGTTGCATTGGCCTTTTCATCTCTATACGTGACTCTTTTTAACCAGCAGGTGGCCGGCGCCATCCCGGATGCGCGGGAGGGCCGGCGATCTCACATGATCGCACGAGTCGAAATCCAAAACGCTTCGCGTCGTTAGGGATTCAATCAAGCGTCAACCGATTTGAATATCGGCGCGATGGTTTCGCCTGCCCTCACGTTCATTCTTTCGGCTGCAGTTCAATGGTCAACGTCTCGCGCTGGCCGGCAGCAAATTCTCGCGTCGTGGTAAACGTCTCGCGCTCGGGATGCACAAGACGGAGCTGGCGCGCGCCCGGCGCCAAAATGATTTCATCCAGCGGCGTTTTGCCGAAGCTGACGCCGTCAACAAATACTTCCGCCCAGGGCTTGACATGCAGCGTCAAACGCGCGACGGTCTCCCACAATGAAAGCTGCACGTCGAACGTATCCGCCGCCGCCACTTCGAACCTTCTTTGATAGGTCGGAAACCGCGGATTTGCCAGCTCCAACACATGTTCGCCGGCTGGCGCGGTAAAAATGACCGGCTGCATATCCACGGGCCCCAGCGTGTCGCCATCCAAAATAACTTGTGCAAACGGCAAACAGGCAATGCGCAAACTTCCGCTCGCCGGCGGCGCCGGAATCACGCGCGCTTCTTCTGCAACCGTCTCTTGTTGCTCGGGCATATTCATTTCTGGTTGCGGTTGCTGTTTCACAAGTTTTTCACTCGACTCGGATTGCGGCGGCGCCGTCTCCGACGTTTCCGGAGCATCTGGCGAAACAGCAGGCAGCGCTATTGAATCGCTTTCTTGCGCTGCCGTGGGCAGAGTGGCTGCCGCTATTTTTGCAGAACCGTTGTGTGAATTCGCTTGCGGCTTCTGCGAGGTGAACTTCACCAATTGCCACGCGCCGCCGGCCAGCGCCAGCAACAACACCAGCATCAAACCCGCAGAGAGGCGCGCGGTGGGGCGGGCGGGTTTCGCCTTCTTCGGTAAAATTTTTTCCGGCGCATAACCCGCCGGATCGGTCAAGAACTGGCGCAGATGCATGCCCCGGGCGCGCCGCGCGAGTTCGTGCTCACACGCATCCAGCGTGCTCAGAATTTGTTCCGGCCGGCTCAAACGCTTCGCGCATTTTTTTTCCAACAATTGCTGCACCAGCCTCGCCAGCGGCAACGCGGCTTCCGGCAACATGGCTGCCAGCGGCGCCGGATTTTCGTGCATCACGCGATACAGCCGTTCATTGATCGTTTCTCCGTCGAACGGCGAATTTCCGGCGAGCATTTCATACATAATCACGCCGAGACTGAAATAGTCGCTCGCCGGGGTGGCGGCTTCGCCCGCGGCTTGCTCCGGGGACATGTATTGCGGCGTTCCGATAATCGCGCCGCCGTTTTCACCGCCCATGAACGCAGCCAGCCCGAAGTCGGTCACTTTGAGGCAGCCTTCGGCGTCCACCAGCAAATTTTGCGGTTTGAGATCGCGATGCACAATGTGATTGCGATGCGCCGCTTCGAGGCCGGCAACGATTTCACGACTGAAATAGATCACGAGTTCCACCGGCAAACGGCGCGCGGCAATCACATCCGCGAGCGTGCCGCCTTCGACGAACTCCATCGCCAGGAACGGCAATGTTTTGCCGGGCTGAACCGGCGCCTGGCCGCATTCATAAATCCGCACAATATTACGATGCGCCAGCCGTGTCAAAATTTGCGCTTCCTGCGCGAAACACGCGCGCAGTGCGGCATCGCTGGCATGCAGAACTTTGAGCAGAACAAAACGTTGTTTCGCCGCCTCGTACGCGCGATACACCGTGGCATACTGCCCGCGTTTCAGCTCCGCGATGAGATTGTATTTGTCGATGCGCTTCATTTGCGAGATCAGGCAAATCTTTTGGCGTCAATCAACATTATACCCCCATTCTTTCAGGCGATAATGCAGCCAGCGGCGCGACACCCCCAGCTTTTCCGCGGTTTGTGTGATGTGGCCGTCGTTCGCGCGCAAGACGCTCATCACTACGCGCTTTTCGTATTCCGCGAGTGTGAGGCCTTCTTCCCACACGGTTTCGGCGTCCGGCGGCGAAATTTGCAGTTCGCGTTCCGTGATCAACTCGCTGCGCGCCAGCACGGCCGCGCGCTCGATGGCATTCTCCAATTCACGCACATTGCCGGGCCAGTCGTAGCGCCGCAATTGTTCCATGGCCTTTTCAGAAAAGCCGGTGAGCGGTTTGCGGTTTTCCTTGGCGTAACGATCGAGAAAATGATGCGCCAGCAACGGAATATCGTCTTTGCGCTCGCGCAGCGCCGGCATTTTGATGCTGATCACATTGAGGCGATAATACAAATCTTCGCGAAAGCGCCCGGTCTTCACTTCTTCTTTCAAAATTTTGTTGGTGGCGGAAATGATGCGCACATTCACGCGCCGAATGTGGGTTTCGCCCACGCGCTTGATCTCACCCTCTTGCAGCACGCGCAGCAGCTTGGCCTGAATCGTCGGCGTCAAATCGCCGATTTCATCGAGAAAAAACGTGCCGCCGTCCGCCACTTCGAACAAACCGCGCTTGTCGGTGATGGCGCCGGTGAATGCGCCTTTTTTATGGCCGAACAACTCGCTTTCCAGCAGCGTCTCCGGCAGCGAGCCGCAGAACAGCGCGACGAACGGTTGCTCGCTGCGCGGGCCGTTGTAATGAATCGCGCGTGCCACCAGTTCCTTGCCGGTGCCGCTTTCGCCTTCGATCAACACCGAGGCATGCGATTCGAGCACGCGCTCCATCACATCAAAAACCTGGTGCATGGCCATGCTCTTGCCGATGATTTCCGAAAAGCGGTGGCGCGACTGCACTTCCGCGCGCCAGCGGCGATTTTCCTCGCGCAGGTTTTGATAGAGCCG
>QEVD01000236.1 GCA_003576975.1 Candidatus Zhuqueibacterota bacterium | reverse complement strand
GGCAATTGCGCCGCCGCCCAGGGTTGCGTGATTGTTGCGCATGCGGTTCGAGCTTAATTCGATGCGTGATTGCGCGATGTACATCGCGCCGCCGATTTCCGCGCGATTGCCAGTGAAATCATTTTGCGTGAAAACCGTGGTACTGTTGGAATCGCATGCCACCGCGCCGCCGGATTGTGCGAGGTTATCGATAAACATATTTCTGGAAATCTCGTTATCGTCGCCGTACAATGCCAATGCGCCGCCCGCACCTGTGCTTTGATTCCCGCGAAAAATGCTGGCTGTCAGGCTCATGTTTTCACAATTGATCAAACGCAATCCCGCGCCGTGGCTGCCTTTGTTGTTTTCAAATTGCAAGGAATCCAACTGCACACGTTCGCACGCGCGCAACAGCAGCGCGCCTTTATTGGCATTGCGCAAAGTCAAGCCGGCCATGCGCACCGCCGCAATATTGGCGCTGTTGATCAGTTCCGATTCGTGCCAGTCCGCACCGTCGATACTCGTCGCCTCGCGTCCTGCTCCCAGCAGGTTAATGCGCGTCTTGAGTTGAATTGGAAAGTTTTCGCCGGTAGCGGCATGGCTATAAACCCCGCTGCGCAAGTGCAAGCGCAGCGTGTCCAGCTCAGTCGCAAAGATTTGACTCAACGCATAGCGAATGGTACGCCAGGGTTTTTGCGGCGTGCCGCTGTCTTCATCCGAGCCGCCCGGCGCAACATAAAAATCGCGCGCGCCGAATGTCGCGGTGATCGAAACATTGCGGGCATTGCTCGAATTTATTTGATCGGTGGGCGAAGCCACGCGCCGGCTCGGCAAAGCGCCCCAAAAATTATAGCGCGCATCTGCCGTGCTTTGTCTGCCAAACAAAAGTAATTGCGACCCGTCTTGTGCTCCCACGTTTTCGTGAATATCGTTGCCTAGATCAAAAGCGCCTCCAATAACAGCGCCGGTGACGTTCTGCAAAACAATGCCGCCTGCGCCCGTCTGCTGACTCTGCTCAGCGGTATTCCAGCGTATCCGGCATTTTTGAATGATCGGCGCGGTCGAGGCGATGAACATGCCGCCGCCGATGTTCATGGCCTTGTTGTATTGCATGGTCACGCCGGCAATGATCGTGGCGGTGGAACTGTCATGATACAGCGCGCCGCCGTTGAACGCGGTGTTGTTTTCCAGCCAGCAATCTTGCAGTGTAAAGCCGCTGCCGCGCGAGACAAACAAGCCGCCGCCAAGATCTTCCGCTTGATTGTTGCGCACCCGGCAGCGTATCAGTTGCAAATCGGTAAACCCTTTGACCCACAAGCCTGCACCCTGGCCGGAGGCTTGCGCCACGCCGGGCGCTTTGCCGTTTTGCAGGCACAAATCCATAACGCTGACCTGTTGCACGTTATTGCCGGTGAACACTCTCGCCGTTTGACCCGCATCGATGATTGTCGCAAAGGCCCCGGAGCCGATGATGGCCACGTAATTTTTCAAATGGAGGGGAAACGTTTCGTTTGTGGCAGCAGCGCTGAATGTGCCGGAAGAGAGTTTGAGAGCTTTGGGGAAAGCGGCGCTGGCTTGTACAGTTTGCAAGGCGAAGGTTACGCTGCGCCACGGTTTTTGCGCCGTGCCATTGCCCTGCATGTCGCTGCCGGAAACGGAAACATAGAGCGTATCAATTGCCGCGCCTGCGCGCAACGGAAGCAGAAAAAGAATGAGCCAACCGAACGGCAAAAACAATGCGACGGAACAGCGGCGGCGGGGTAAAAACGTGAAGGCCATAGGTGAAACCCCTGAAAGTTGTCAAAATCCATTTTGTTGCGCCCACTCGTTGAGCCACTCGCAAAGCTGAAGCATGAGGCCGTAAAAATTGTGACAAATGTGTTACGTGTTTATATATACCGACTAGAACGAAGATTGAGGACAGAGGAAATGCGGATATTCCCTCATGTTAGCTCAATGAGACGATTAAACTCGGACTTGACTTTCCGCCTGTGGCTGTGTACGTTTTCTTGATTTTTAATATTCTTGTAACAAAATGCACCGGAAGAGCGGGAGACCTGAATGGATGTCAACTACATCGCGCTGGCCATTCCATTTTTTCTTGTCTTGATCGGCTTCGAAGTGTGGTTTGCGCGGCATGAGCGCAAAGAGTATTACCGCTTCAATGACGCCATTAATGATTTGAGTTGCGGCGTGGCGCAACAAGTGGTGGGCGTTTTCAGCAAAGTCGCGATCGTGGCGGGTTACATTTGGATTTATGAAAATTTTGCGTTCTGGGAAATTTCTTCTCAATCAATTCCGGCGTGGATCGCGTTGTTGTTCGGCGTGGATTTTTGTTACTATTGGTTTCATCGCGTCAGCCATCGCATGAACGCGCCCTGGGCCGCGCACATCGTACATCATCAAAGCGAGGAGTTCAATCTCGCCGTGGCGTTGCGGCAGGGCACGTTTCAAAGCTGGTTTTCGTGGATTTTTTATCTGCCGCTTGCGCTCCTGGGCTTCCCGCCGTTGATGTTTCTCACCATGTCGGCTTTCGATACGCTCTACCAGTTTTGGATTCACACCCGCGCCATCGACAAGCTCGGCCCGCTGGAGTGGGTGATGAATACGCCCTCGCATCATCGCGTGCATCATGGCCGGAATCCGCGCTATCTCGACAAAAATTACGCCGGCATTTTCATTATTTGGGATCGTTTGTTCGGAACATTCGAACCGGAAACCGAGCCGGTGGTTTACGGCGTGACCGAACCGCTCAACAGTTGGAATCCCATCTGGGCAAATTTTCATTACTGGGCAAAGCTCAAAAGCCTCGCCGCGCAATTTCCACGTTTTATCGACAAAGTGAAACTGTTTTTCATGCCGCCGGAATGGCGGCCCGCAGGCCTGTCCCCGCTGCCGCCGCACCCCGAGGTCACGCCCGAAACCTATGTGAAGTATGACACCAAGACGCCGCTCGGCTTGAATCTATATGTGTTCGTGCATTTCCTGCCGGTTATCGCCGCCACGTTTTATTTGCTGCAAAAGGAGAGTGTTTGGCCGGCAGCCTGGCGCATCACAACTGCCGCAATGATTCTGCTGGCTCTGCTGACGCTCGGCGGAATATTGGATCAAAGAAAGTGGGCCTTTCAACTTGAGTTCGTGCGGCTGGCAGCGCTTGCCGCCGCCGCCATAATGGCTTCACTCGGACACGAACTGTTCATGCTGCTGGTATTGTTGACCTTTGTTCTGGCCACCGTTGCAACATTCTGGCTCGGCAGTTATCGCCACCTTTTTGGCGTGCAAACGTCTGCGGACGTCTCTTCATAGTACCTTCAGCGCCTTCAGACTTGATCTGGCGTGAGACGTAGAATTCCGATTGTCAAATTATGAATCGCATCGATCGACTCGTTGCCACTGTTCTTCTGTTGCAAAGCCGCCGCTTGATCCGGGCGCAGGATATTGCCGAGCATTTCGGCATTAGCATACGCACGGTGTATCGTGATTTGCTGGCGTTGCAAGAAGCGGGAGTACCGCTGGCGGCCGAGGCAGGCGAAGGCTATAGCCTGGTGGATGGTTATCATCTGCCGCCGGTGATGTTCACGCAGGAAGAAGCCAGCGCCTTGTTTGTCGGCGGTGAATTCGTGCAACGCCTCACCGATGCTTCGCTCAAAAAGCATGCAGAATCCGCATTGCTGAAAATTCGCGCAGTGTTGCCGGAGGATCGCCAGGAGTACATCGAGCGCCTGCAGCAAGTCACGCAAGTTTTCACGCAACCGGCCCCACAGCAAAACGGCTTTCGCGACGACGTGCTCACGCTGATGCAGGATGCCGTCGTCCGCCGCCGCGTGTTGAAAATGGACTACTGCGCCTTGAATACCGGCGAGATTACCCAGCGCTGCGTCGAACCGTTGGCCTTGCTCTACTACAGCTTTCACTGGCATCTTATTGCTTTCTGCCGGCTGCGCCAGGACTATCGCGACTTTCGTACCGACCGCATAAAATCCATACAAGCCAGCGACGAGATTTATGCTCCGCGCGAGGGTTTTTCCATTACCAAATATTTGCAGGAGTGGAATAAGATTGAAAATCCGCAAGAAGTGCGCGTCAAGTTTAATCCGGCGGTGGTGAAACGCGTGCGCCACCGCTATTTTTTTGGCGTTGCGGAAGAGCCGACGGCGGATAACGGCGTCATCATCACGTTTCTCGTTCCCGCGCTGGAAGTTATGGTTGATTGGCTGCTCGGCTTTGGTCCTGAAGTCGAAATTCTGCATCCGCCGCAATTGCAGCAAATGATTTTGGAACACGCGCAGAAAGTCGTAGCCCATTACGCCACGAACAGCCCCAATTAGCTGGGTTCTCTGCAAGTTCTCTTCTAAAACTATCCTCCTCGAAAGATACTCATGTCATCAACTCATGCCACGCGCGCCCGGCGTTTATCTGAAATGTTCGCGGAGTTGCCGCAGGTCGAGGCCATTGCGCTGGCGGGTTCGCGTAGCAATCAGGTTGCCGATCCGGCCTCGGATATTGATTTGTATGTTTATACCCGCAGCGATATTCCTCTGGCGGCGCGCCAGAGTATCGTCGATCGCGCCGGCGGCGCCACCAAAGCCGATCTCGGGCTAACGCACTGGGGACCCGGCGACGAATGGTTCGATGCCGCCAGCGGAATCGAAGTCGATATTATATATTTCGATGCGGCTTGGATGGAAAATCAAATTCATCGCGTTATGCGCGAGCATCAGGCCAGCCTGGGCTATACCACGTGTTTTTGCCATACCGTCAAACAGTCGCAAATTTTTTCCGACGCGCGCGGTTGGTTTGCGGGTTTGCAGTCCCTTTGCCGGCAGGAATATCCCGAGGCGTTGCGGCGCAATATTATCGCATTCAATCATCCCATTTTGCGCCGGGTCATTCCGTCTTACGCCAATCAATTGGAAAAAGCCGTGAGGCGCGGCGATCTCATCAGCATCAATCATCGGCTGGCGGGACTCCTCGCCAGTTATTTTGATGTGATCTTCGCCCTCAATCGGCAACTGCATCCCGGCGAAAAGCGTTTGCTGGAATTGGCGCTGGCCCGCTGTGAAAAACTTCCGCGCAACATGGCCGCCGATCTGGTGAGCCTGCTGCGGCTGTCGGCGACGGGTGAAGCGCTTTTGCTCAACCAACTAACAGATTTCTTGAATCATCTCGATCAACTGCTCGAACAAGAAGGCTTTGATCCTCAAACCTCGCGGCCTCGAGTGTTATGATACATGACTTACGCTAATTCAAACAGAGAATGATTCTATGCAGATCAAATTCTTCGCAACGCCTGCAGCGTTGCGCAAGTGGCTGGAAAAGAATCACGACACAGCGCAAGAATTGTGGGTGGGATTCTACAAGAAAAGCTCGGGCAAGCCCAGCATCACCTGGCCGGAGGCGGTGGATCAACTGCTTTGTTTTGGCTGGATCGATGGCGTGCGCAAAAGCGTCGATGACGAAAGCTACGCCATTCGCGTGACGCCGCGCAAGCCGCGCAGTGTGTGGAGCGCGATCAACCTCAAACGCGTCGAAGAGCTTACCAAGATGGGCCTAATGCATCCCGTAGGACTTGCCGTCTTTAAAGCACGTGACCCCAAGAAATCCGGACTCTACTCCTTCGAGAACAGGCCGCAAAAACTCGCGCCTAAATACGAAAAGAAGCTGCGCGCCAACAAAAGGGCCTGGGCGTTTTTTCAGGCGCAGCCGCCGTGGTATCGGCGCACCGCCAGTTGGTGGGTGCTCAGCGCCAAGAAAGAAGAAACGCGCTTGAAGCGGCTGGCGACGTTTATTGCCGACTCCGCGCAGGGAAAAACCATTGCGCCGCTCAAACGCCCGGCACGGCAAACGAAGAACAATACTTGAATGGCGATTAAAATGAGAGTCATGGTTCAGCTCGTTACAAAATTGGAATGGTATTAAATGGCCTCGCGCAATTTTTTGCATTTGGTTGTTGGGTTTGCGCAAGCAGTGTATGAGTACAAGTCACGCGAAAAAAACTCCAGGACGAAATAAAGCCTTCCTGCAAAAAGTTCATTGCATCGCACGAGGTAAGGAAGTACATTTAAGCAATTAGATAACGGCTCATGCGTGCAATGCATCATTGCAAGAAGTCAACGCTGATTTTTAAGAAGAGCCTTTGTTTATCACCGCAGCTCCTTGGAGGAGGGCATCGCATGAACGGCACGATTTCAAAATTTATTGAACGGAATTTTTTGCATTTCAATGCCGCTACGTTGGTGGAAGCCGCCCGAGCATACAAAACACATATAGAGGGCGGCGGCAAGATGATGATCACGCTCGCCGGCGCCATGAGCACGGCGGAGTTGGGCATCTCGCTCGCGGAAATGATTCGGCGCGACAAGGTCCACATCATTTCCTGCACCGGTGCGAATCTTGAAGAAGATCTCATGAACTTGGTGGCGCACAAGCATTACAAGCGCATACCGAATTACCGCGAGCTGAGCGCCGACGAAGAGACGCAGCTTCTGGAGAACGGGTACAACCGCGTGACGGATACCTGCATTCCGGAAGATGAGGCGTTTCGCCGCGTGCAAAAACATATTTTTGCGCAATGGAAAAAAGCGCACGATAGCGGCGAGCGTTCTTTTCCGCACGAGTACATTTATAAAATTCTACTTTCCGGCGAGATGGAACAGTATTACGAAATCAATCCGGAGAATAGTTGGATACTCGCGGCTGCCGCGAAAAACTTGCCGATTGTCTGTCCGGGCTGGGAAGATTCGACGTTGGGAAATATTTTTGCTTCTTATTGCTACAAGAAACAACTGCAGCCTGCGGTGATGAAGTCCGGCATTGAGAGCATGATCTGGCTGGCCGATTGGTACAAGAAAAATGCGGCGGGCAAGGGTGTGGGATTTTTTCAAATCGGCGGCGGCATTGCGGGAGATTTCCCCATTTGCGTCGTGCCCATGCTGTATCAGGACCTCGGCGTGAAAGATGTGCCGTTCTGGGCGTATTTCTGCCAGATTTCGGATTCGACAACAAGCTATGGCTCCTATTCCGGCGCGGTGCCCAATGAAAAAATCACCTGGGGCAAGCTCAGCAAGGAAACCCCGCGTTTCATTGTGGAGTCCGATGCCAGCATCGTCGCGCCGTTGATGTTTGCCTATGTTCTCGGGCAATAACGCCGCAATAATTTGATACTCTTTTTCGCCCATGCGCGCCGAGCGTGTGGGCGATTTTTTTTGACAAATTTAATCGCTTTGTAACAGACTGTTGACATAGGGTTGTCACTCCGCCGGCTTAAATTGCAGCGTCACTGAAAATTCTCAGAGAATGAAGCAAAAGGAGCAAACGTATGTATCGCAAAATTGAAGATTTCAACAAGGATTGGGCGTACGAAAGCGAAGCCACCCTCAAGATGATCAAGAATCTGACCGAGGCTTCCCTGAACCAGCGCGTCACCTCCGAAGGCCGTTCGCTGGGCTTTCTTGCGTGGCACTTGATCGTTACTCATGCCGAGATGCTCACCCTCGCGGGATTGACGATACCAGCGCCCGGCGAGCCGGACAACGTGCCCGCCTCAGCCGCAGAAATCGCGGCGGCGTATGAACGCTCGGCGCGTTCCGTAGCTGAACAAGTCGCGAAGAACTGGTCGGATGCTTCGCTTCTGCAGGAAGTGGAAATGTATGGTGAGAAGTGGACGTTGGGCTACACGCTGGCCTCGCTTATTCGTCACGAGGCTGGCCTCGCTTATTCGTCACGAGGCGCATCATCGCGGCCAGATGACGGTGCTCATGCGGCAGGCGGGTTTGCCGGTGCCGGGCGTCTATGGCCCGTCGCGGGAAGAATGGGCGCAATTCGGCATGCCGGCGCCGCAATGATGCCAACGCGCTGCTTTGATGAAAATACTTCCACTTTGGTTGTGAAGTGACTCCCCTGATTTGCAGACAAGCTGCGAATCAAAGCTTCTACGAAGCAGCAAACAACTGTTCAACGATATTCGATGACCATCGGCGATAAAGTTTTTCCACCGAAATGCGCCGAAGTCACCGAGCATCGCCGAAAAAAACTCTGGCAGGATGATTTATCGGCAGAATTATTTTGAGTCGTTCTGCCGACAAATTATTCTGCGACAAACTTTTAGAATTTTATTCTAACTTTGAGCGCGGCCCTAAACAAGTTTTTCAGACAAGCTGAAAACTTGCGCCTTCGGGCAGCAAAAAGATTTTCCAACGGATTGAAACAACCCAACTGATACAGGACTTTTCATCCGCTGGGTTGTTTCTATTCGCTGGAGAAAAGCTAGAATTTTATTCGAAAAGCTAATCGCTTAGAGCATGCATAATCAATTCATCTTATCGCCATTCTTTCTTGAAAAGCCGCTTCCCGTTGCGGAGCGTTTGGCTTCGCCGGAATGGATCATCAATAAGCCGCAGTTGCCGGAGAGCGGTCAAATGGCGTGCATGTCAATCGTGCATCGTCATTTGGCCGATATCGTTGCGAACACAGTGAAAAGCGGGTATCGACCGGTCAGCATTGCCGGCGATTGTTGCGCTACCATCGGCGTGCTGGCGGGCTTGCAACGCGCCGGCGTTATGCCTCGCCTCGTGTGGCTTGATGCGCATGGCGATTTCAACACTTGGGAAACCACGCCCAGCGGATTTATCGGCGGCATGCCGCTGGCCATGATCGTCGGCCGAGGGGATCAAGCGTTGCTGCAAGCGGCGTCATTGGCCCCGCTCGCGGAGCGTGACGTCATTCTGGTGGATGCGCGCGATCTTGATCCCGGCGAACGTGAATTGCTGCAACAATCGGCTGTGCTGCATGTGACGAAAGTGGCGGCCCTTCATCAACTTGTCTCAGCCACCCAACCGCTCTATATTCACCTGGATGTCGATGTGCTTGACTTTGCTGAAGCGCCCGCGATGAAGTATCCCGTGCGCGGAGGACCGGAACTTGGCACGCTTTGCGCGATACTTGAGCGTCTGGCAAACAGCGCACCGGTGGTTGGCGTTTCAATGACATTGTGGGATCTCGAACAGGATGCGGATGGACGCACGGCACACGCCAGTATGGCGTTGTTGCAAGCGGCGATTGGCGAGGCTGAACATGACAACAATATCGGCAACGGTAAACCAGGATAACCCTTCGCGTCTTTTTTCAAAATCGAGCAAAGCAATCAGCCCTGGGCGCAGCGTTCGAACGGCAGGCAGCATGGAAATCAAAGCACCCAAAAAGGGCGAAGGCGTACCAAAGGAAACGCCGGCGCGCAACAACATTGTCGCGCTCGCGAGTGCTCTCTCGCAACATTTTCCCGGGGCCTCATGGCAATGTCTGCAAGCTGAATTGGAGAAGAATAATTTCTTTGCCGCCGGCATGCTGGAGCAAGTCCGTCTGATGGCGCAAGCCGCTGTGGAATTGTCGGGGGCGTCGCGGAACGGCGCCGCGCTCATAACGGCGCTCTCGCAATCTGCAGTGGAGAAGATTCGCGGCGTGGCGGCGTTTGTGCCGGCCCTTCTTTATCCGGATGATGTGCCGCGGCAGCTTGAATGGCTTGCTTACACCGGTGTGTTGGAAGGTACCTGGCCGCGCGAGCTTTCGGCAACCGCCCTGCACAACCTGATCATTCGGCACGGCGTTGCAGCCGTGCTTCCGCTGGTGCAGTCCTGGATCGAGCATGAAAACCCGGCGCGGCGGCGCCTGGTGACGGAGGCATTTCGTCCCCGCGGCGTTATGCTTGCACACCTCAACGAATTAAAGGAAGATCCCTTGCCGCTGAAGAAAATTCTTGAACCTCTGTTGGATGATGTTTCGGAGTATGTGCAGAAATCCGTGGCCAACAATCTCAATGATATTTCGAAAGATAATCCTGACATTGCTTTGGCGTGGACGCGGGAATGGAACACCCCGCATGCCACCAAGCAACGGCATGGGATTCTTGCGCGCGCCTTGCGGACGTTGATTGATGACGGCCATCCCGCCGCCTTAAAGCTGTTGGGCTATGGCGCCAACCCCGCGCTCAACGTCGCCTGGCAAAACAATACGCCGCGACGTATCAAGCTCAATCAGTTCCTGCCATGCAATCTTGAGATTCACAATGCGGCCCGGGCAGAGGCCGGCGTGGTGGTTTTGTTGTTGCTGGATGAGCCGGGCAAAGGCAAGGCGCGGCGCAGAAGCACGTATCAAATTTGGCGAGGCAAACTAAAAGCCGGCGAATTGAAAAAGATCAGCAAGAAAATTCATTTCGTCGACAAGAATTCCCTGCCGCGCGTGGAAGGCCGGCGTTATCTCAAGTTGATCGTCAACGGCAAAACGCTCGAGACTCGGGAAATGAGGTTTAAGCGGTAAGTCCGGAGTTGTCTCGAAAAATGGTCCGGACAGTTGCGAAACGATTCCGTGTGCAGTATTTCGGAAGATTGAATTCCCGGCATGGGCAACTAACTTCGAAGAGACTATTATGACACGACGCTGCGAATGGTGCGGCGATGATCCGCTGTATGTGGCTTATCACGACGAGGAATGGGGTGTGCCGGTTCACGATGATCGCCGGTTGTTCGAGATGTTGATTCTCGAAGGCGCGCAGGCGGGGTTGAGCTGGTCCACCATCTTGAAGAAGCGTGAGAACTATCGCAAAGCGTTCAATCGCTTTGACGCCCGGAAGATTGCAAAATACGATAAAGCAAAAATTGCCAAATTGCTCGCCGATCCCGGTATTGTGCGCAATCGCTTGAAAATTGCAGCGACGGTGCAGAACGCCCGCGCTTTTCTGGAGGTGCAAAAAGAATTCGGCAGTTTCGACCGGTACATTTGGCAATTTGTCGGCGGCAAGCCGAAGCAAAATCGTTGGAAGAGCCTCAAGGAAATTCCGGCAAAGACGGCCGCGTCCGATGCCATGAGCAAAGATTTGAAAAAGCGCGGTTTTTCATTTGTCGGCTCGACGATTTGCTATGCGTTCATGCAGGCCGTGGGAATGGCCAACGATCACATTACAACTTGTTTTCGCCATCGCAAAGTTTAGGTGACTTACCGAATCAAATACAGAATAAAATTCTGAAAGATTTTGCCCACAAAAATAAAATCCCACAAAACTCAAAAGCTTTTTCTGTGGGATTTTATTTTCGTGGGCGTGGCTTTTCAAACGGCTCGAAGCGCTTCATCCCAAAGTCTCGAGATCAGCTTTCAGACTATTCTCGCGAAACAGGTTTACGCCGTCGCGCCTCTCACCATGACGCTGACTTGTTGCGCAACTTTCGAATTGTATTCGAACGCCAGCTTCCGGTAATTCACCAGATCGATGATCGTGCCGATCAGACAAAGGCCGCCGGTGAATAAATACAGCAAGCCCATGCCAATCTCCCCCAAAATAAAGCGCTGCACCCCGGCAATCACCACAAAGCCGAGCAGGGTGGTCAGCAGAATGAGTTGCGGCTCCTTCCGCCGCGCGCGATAAACCGTGGCAAATTGTTTCGCCTGCGGTTCATCCCAATCTTTGATTAAACCCTGCACGAAAACCATCTCATCGCCGTCAAGCTCCGGCAATAAATACATGGCATTGGCCATAATCCTCCTCCGTCAAATTTTAGGAAAGCTGCGAATACCTCTACATGAGTTTAGCAATAACGACAGAATTCTGCTGCTCAAAATCATCAGCGCGGGAATGCCCAGCGGATGCGCGGCGAACGAGCGTTGAAAATCGCCGTGAAACAGAAACGCGATCGCATGCCCCAAGCCGCAGCCCGGGCAGAAGCGCAATCCCAGAGTGTGAAAGATGCACAAACTCGGAGTTTGATCGGCATAAGGATTCAAACAGGCCAGCCCAATCAAACCGAGTATCCAAATAACGGCTTCCAACGGCAAGCGTGCGAGAACTTGTCTCGAGAACGTGTTGCGCATATTGCGATCTCAATGGTTGCGCTAGCTCGAAATCAACGGAACAGCAGAAGCTTTTTCATTTGCACAAAACTGCCGGCCTGCAAACGGTAAAAATAAATACCGGCGGGCAAATCGCGGCCGCGGCTATCCTTGCCGTTCCAATTTGCGGTGTGAATACCGGGCGTTTGACGGCCGTGCGCGAGCATCTGAATTTGCTGGCCCAGCACGTTAAACAGCGCGAGGGTGAAGTTGCCCGCAACGTTTTCCGGCAATTCATACTGAATCTGCGTGGCGCGGCGCACGGGATTGGGCCGGTTTTGGTGCAGCGCGAATTGTTGCGGCAATTGATTTTGTCCGCGGCTGATGCCGGTGGCCGGATTCACATAAAACGAAAAATAGTCGCCTTCACTGGCAGCGCGCGGCGCGTAGCCGGTGCGGCCGCTGTCATCGCTCGCTGAGATGAAATAATAAACCGTTTGATTGCCGCCGAGGTTGGGAATCATCGCGGCATATTCCTTGGGATTCCCCGTCGCTGTCATATCCGTGATTTCAAACGGCGGCGTGCCTGTGGTGTTGTAATGCACGCGAAAGGTGTTCGGCGCGAGCGCGACGGGCTGGGCGAGAACAATGGGTGGCAAAATGCGCGCGACAATTTCGTAAGACCCTTGCGGATCCATCACCTCCGGCAGCGGCGCGTGTTCCACGATCGGCTCTTCGCCCACCGCGTACGTCAGAAAAAGATTGGAACCGCGATTGATGTGAATCAGCCGTTCGATGTCCAATGTATCCGGATGAAATTGATTGCCGACTTCGGGCGTGAGTGCAAGAATTTTGTTTTTGGTCGATTGCTCGCCGTACAGCCAATCGTCGGAATCGCCATTCACAAAATAACCGACGGTTTCAATCGCGAGGCCGGGCGCAAAATTATTGTAGGCCACTAAACTGTCAGCGAGCGCGACAAAGCTGTGATGGTCGGGCGTGATCTCACTCGCGTAGCCCCAGGGATAAATCATCAAATTGCCGAACGAATGATACGACAACGAAGCGCGAAAACGCCGGGCGGAAACGAAGTCGCGAATGGCGGCAATCTCCGGCTCGGAAAACGCCTCGCTGCCGCGATACGTTGCTGCGTTCGGATTGGGGCTGGAGCCGATGTTATTCAATCCCCATTTGAAGCCATAATTGCGATTCAAGTCCACGCCAAACGTGCCGTCGCTGTTGCGGCGGCGATTCTTGCGCCACCATAAATCAGAATTAAAAACATACTCCAGCCCGTCAGGATTGACGATGGGAATGAGCCAGATTTGGCGATGGTTGACGAGATACGTGATTTCGGGATCCTGGCCGTAACCCGTGAGCAGCGTGTGCATGAAATCGAGCACGATGCCCGGCGTGATGATCTCGCGCGCATGGTGCAGCGCCATGATCAACACTTCCGGCTCGTCTTCGTCCCGCGCCACATTATCTGAAATCTTGACTGCCCAGAGATCGCGCTCCGCGAGGTTTTGTGTTTTCTCCCAGCTATCGCCGATATCGACAAGTTGCATCAGCTCGGGATAAATCGCCTGCGCAATCACCAGTTCCTCAAGCGTACGCTCGTAGTCAAAAAAATGATCGAGGTAATCGCTCGCGCGCAGCGCTTGCGCATAGGTCTCGAGATTGGCAATTTTGATTTTGTATGGAATGCCGAGGCGGCGCAGCACTTCCAGTTCCTCGGCATGCACAATCACTTCAAAAACGCCGGATTGGGGATGTTTGCGGACAGCGCCGGAGCGGAAATCTCAACCAGCGCGCGCGGCGGGCGGGAATACTGCTGTGCGGCGGCAGGAATGCCATCATAAAAAATGCAGAACAATAAAGCGGCAAAACCGAAACGGCAAAGGCGGGTCATGAAAACGTTCCTCACGAGATGAGCGTCACACGCAACCGGCAGGATTCAACGATGACGGACGCGCAATTGTTGCGTTTTTCTTGCGGGAAATTTATTTGCTTCTCGCCTTTGAGAAACTTATTTTAGCGCACTATTTTCGCGGGCCGGTCTTGCCTTTGATTTTCTCAATTGCGGCGCGCGCGGCCTGCCGCACGAATTCATTGGGGTCGTCTTTCGCCTTGTAGAGAGCAGGCAACCCCTTCGGATCGTTCAAATCACCGAGCGCTTCTGCGGCTTGATAGCGCAATTTCCAACTGCTGTTTTGCGCGGCCGCCACGATGGCGGGCAGCGCTTTTTCGTTGCCGGTCAATCCCAGCGTGACAATGGCCAGACCGCGTGTAAACGCATCTTCGATATCGGCATTCTTCAAGGCAAGATCGTGGCCGCTGGCATTGCCGCGTTTCGCCAGAATCATGGCAGCCAGCAGGCGGGTGGACAGCGATTTGCCCGGGTCCGCCAACAGTTGCTGAAACTTGGGCGAGATGTCATGCCATAAACCGGGATTGAGTCCGCCGATTTCCGCAACGGACAAGCCGGCATTGCCGCGCACCTCGGGATTTTCACGGTTGTCGGCGATGCGTAGATACAGCGCGTCAGTAACATCCGAGCGCGGATAAGCGGAGAGCGCACGCGCCACCGCGGCACGCACCAGGTCGTCGCCGTTGGTCAACTTTTTGAGCAGCGGCGGCAGCGCTTGTTGATTGCGCAATTGCGCCAGAACCTTGACGCTTGCTTGTTGCACGCCGGTGGCCGGATCGTTCTCCATGAGATCGACAAAAAATTTGGTTTCGGTGGGCGCTGCCATGCCGCCGAGCAGATCGACCATTTGCGCGCGCATGTAGTCGTCATGCTCGCGCCGGATTTCATCCGGCATGATCTCGCGCATGGCTTCGGGCATGGTGAGCATGCTTTCGCGCATCGCGGTGGCGCGCGGGTTGCCGGTGCGGGAATAGCAGCGCCACAACAGCAACGTGGCAGCCGGGTCTTCATGGTTGCGCGACAGAAAACCTTCGAGCAGTTCGATGGCGCGGCCCAGCGGGTCGGCAAATTCCACGGTTACGGAAGGATCGGATTCGCGCGAGCGCTCATAAAGCTGTTTTGCCTCGTCATAGTCGCTGTCGCCGCAAGCGGAGAATAAAAGAAGAGTCGATAAAAAAAGCAGGCGTCGTATCGAAAGCATCATGCATATCTTTCTTGAATGGAACGGGCGTCAATCGTTGGAACATGCGAACAGGTTAATCGTCGTGGCTTCGGCTTCGACAGGCTTCGACAAGCTCAGCCTGCGGCGACAAGCTCAGCCTGCGGCGACAAGCTCAGCCTGCGGCGACCGGCTCAGCCTGTGGCAGACTCAAGCCTGCGACGATAACCCGCA
>QEVD01000774.1 GCA_003576975.1 Candidatus Zhuqueibacterota bacterium | reverse complement strand
GCCCCAGCGCATCATTTCCAGTCTTTTGTTGCCGCTATCATCGAGAATGAGCACGGGCGCGTATTGCGTGGGCGCAATGTTGTAACGCGGCACAAAGTCTGTTTCGTCGGTATCAAAGTCAAACCGCAACTGCATGGCGTCCAGCTTGGCCGTGTTGGTGTATCGTCCGCACATAAACACCTCTCTTTGAAGCTTGAGTGAAATCCCTCAGCATTTTCGACAGTTTATTTTAATACCGCAAGCTGCAAAACTCAATCACTTTCTTACGGTTCGGTTTATTGCGCTCTGCCACGATAACTTGCTGGAGATGGTGAAAAACTATGTTCCCTTTGTTGACGGCACATTCTTACTATTCTTTCGGCAAAGGCGTGCCCTCGTTGCGGGCGTTATGCGAAGCGGTGCGGGCGCAGGGTTATCCTTCCCTGGCAGTGACGGACATTAACGGCATTTACGGTCTGGTGTGGTTTCTGGAATTGTGCCGCGAGTACAGCCTAAAGCCCATCATTGGCGCAGAGATTCAACACAACGAACGCGCGAAAGTGCTGGTTTACAATCGCAGCGGTTACAGCAATCTTTGCCGCATAATCTCGGCCCGGCATCTTGAAGAAGATTTCTCGCTCGCACAGTTGGCTTCGCAGCGCGAGGGTTTGATTGTGATCAGTGATTCCATTGTTTTGATAGAAAAATTGGCGCAGTCCGGCGGGCCGGAAAATCTTTTCATCGAGCTTAGGCCCTGGTCGAATTTCAGTGAAGCGATTCGGCAAAGTCAGCGCACCGGGATACCGCTGGCCGCTTCACCGGATATTTATTTTCTCCGCCCTGAAGATTTTAAATTGCACCAGCTTTTGGTTGCCATTCATGAAAATGCCGCACTCAGCCGCGTGCCGGAAAATCGTTTCGTCTCGCCGCAGGCCTTTCTCAAAAGTCCGCCTGAGTTCGAGCGTGAATTTTCTGCTTGCCCGCAAGCTCTGACAAATGCGCGTCTGATCGCTGAAACGTGTGCAGCATTTCAACTTCACGTTGGCGTGACGATTTTTCCCACCTATCTCACAAATCAAACCAAGACTAGTGCAGAGCTTTTGCGTGACTTGTGTTATCCGTGAGCGCATGGAACATGAGTTGAAGGTGATCATCAGCAAGGGCTTTGCGGATTATTTTTTGGTGGTCCGCGAAATCGTGCAGCAATCGCCGCGCACGTGTGGCCGCGGCTCTGTGGCGGCCAGTTTGGTGAGTTATTGCCTGGGTATCACCAATGTCGATCCCCTTGCCCACAATCTTTATTTCGAGCGGTTTTTGAGTCCGGGCCGCAAAGATTTGCCGGATGCCGACATTGATTTTGCCTGGGATGAACGCGACGAGATTTTGAATTGGATTTTTGCGAAGTATGGCGAGGCCCAGGCGGCCATGATCTCCAATCATGTCACGCTGAAAACGCGCTCAACAATTCGCGAAGTAGCCAAAGTATTTGGCTTGCCGCCGGGCGAAATTTCGCGCGTCACCAAAAAGCTTTCCGGCTGGGAAAGTGAGCGCATTGCCGAGATTGTGGCCAAGCATCCGGTTTACCGCCAGGATGATTTTCCCCCGCCCTGGCCGGAAATCTTCGTTCTCGCCGAGCGTCTGCGCGGCACACCGCGACACATGAGCGTGCATTCCGGCGGCGTGGTGATCGCGCTCGAAGGGCTGGATCATCATGTGCCCCGGCAGCGGGCCGCGAAGGGTGTGCCCATCATTCAGTTTGAAAAGGATCAAGCCGAGGATTTTGGCCTGGTTAAAATCGACGTGCTGGGCAACCGCAGCCTGGCCGTGGTACGCGATGCGCTGGCCGGACTCAAGTCGCAACAGGGCATTGCTTTGGATTAT
>QEVD01000235.1 GCA_003576975.1 Candidatus Zhuqueibacterota bacterium | reverse complement strand
CTCTCGGCGGAAGAAAAATACGTCAATCTGCACACCGAAAAAGGCTCATATTTGATGCGCGAAACCATGACCGGCCTGGAAGCGCGCCTTGATCCCTCGAAGTTTATCCGAATCCATCGTTCGTATCTGGTGAATGTCGATTTTATCAAAGAGCTGCTACCGGAGTCGCATGGTGATTATCTTGCCCGGCTCAAGAATGGCGTGGAACTTCCGGTCAGCCGGCGCTATCGCGAACGTTTGATGGGCGGCAAATAAGAACGCCGCGGAACCGGAGCTTCCCCACATTCCCGCCAACAAAAAAAAAACCACAGCATTCAGCAATGAATCTGTGGGTTGAAATTCGCAGGCGGAAACGCCTGCTTCACACGGGCGAACATTTGCCTCAAAATCTCATCGGGTTGCTGTTCTTATTCATAGCGCAACGCTTCGATGGGATCCAGCCGCGAGGCCTTGGCTGCCGGATAAATTCCAAAAAAAAGTCCGACCAGGGAGCAAAAAACCAGCGCCAGAATAATCGAGCCAATCGGCACGATCACCGACAAATCGAAGGCGGCTTTGAATATTTGCGCCACGCCAATACCGAAAAAAATGCCAATCACGCCGCCGATCTCGCACAGGACGATGGCTTCGATCAAAAATTGCACGAGAATCTCCCGGCGTTTGGCGCCAAGCGCCTTGCGAATGCCGATCTCGCGCGTGCGTTCCGTCACCGAAACCAGCATGATGTTCATGATGCCCACGCCGGCCACGATCAATGAAATCGCAGCAATGATAAGCCCGGCCCACCCCGCAACACTCGTGAGTTTGTTCGCAGTTTCGATGAGAGAGCCGCTCGAAAAAATTTCAAAATCGTTTTCCGCGCCGGGCAGGACTTTGCGAATGGCGCGCAAAATACCGCTGACTTGATCGACGGTGGTCTCATAAGCCGAGGCGCTGGGCGCCTGAATCTGAATCGACATCGAGCGTTTCGAGCCGTAAATTTTTTCGAAGGTGCTCAACGGAATCATCACCAGGTTATCCTGACTATTGCCAAAAACCCGGCCTTTTTCTTCCAGCGTTCCGACAATCAAGAAACGCTCGGCATCCACACGAATCTCGCGCCCCACCGGATCTTCAAACGGGAAAAGCCGGCCGATTAAATCGTGGCCCAAAACCGCCATGTGCGCGCTGTATTGCTCATCGGTGGGATTGACAAAGCGGCCGTTGCGCAGCAGATAACCATTGTTGTCAAGATACTCGCTGGTGACGCCAACGATCATAATCGTCGGCGTGGTTTTGCGATCTTGATAGCGCACGACGCCGCCGAATTGCATATGTTCGCCGCTCACGCTTTTTGCCAGCGTGGCATATTTCATCACCGCATCCAACTCGTCTTCGCGCAAATCTTTACGATTTTGATAGCGCCGCCATTGCTCGTGGCTGGTGATGATGGCGGGAAATTTTTGAATTTGAAAGGTATTTGCGCCCAACACCGTGAGCTGCTTTTCCAAATCCCGCTGAAAGCCGCCCACAATTGCTTGCATGCCGATAATCGTCATCACGCCGATGATGACGCCGAGCAGCGTGAGCGACGAGCGCAATTTGCTGGCGCGAATCGCGCTCAGGGCAATATCGAGGTTTTCGCTGAAAATCATAGGGCATTCCTGCAAGACAAATTAAGAGGGCGCTACACCAGCGCCGCATACAATCCCATTTGCCTTTGTTGGTTTGATTTTTTTGCTGGCGTCTTTGGCTTTACTCATAGCGCAATGCTTCCGTCGGACTTAGGCGCGCGGCTTTGTTGGCGGGATAGATGCCAAAAAACAAGCCGATGGTCACGACAAAGCCCAGCCCGAGCAAGATGATCCACGGCGAAAAAACCACCGGGAAAGAAAAGGCCTTTTCGATGAGCAGGGCAACTCCCATGGCGGCGCCGATGCCAAGCATGACGCCGAGGCTGCAAATGATCATGGTCTCCACCAAGAATTGCCAGAGAATATCGCGGCGCTTTGCGCCAATGGCTTTGCGCACACCGATCTCGCGCGTGCGCTCCGTCACCGAAACCAGCATGATGTTCATGATACCGATGCCGCCGACGAGCAGCGAGATCGACCCGACGCCGATGGCAAGCGCCCACAACCCGGCCGTCAGGCTGTTGTAGAAATTCATCAGCAAGCTTTGGCGGTTGATGGAGAAATCATCTTCTTTGTGCGGCGCCACCTTGCGCACGCGCCGCAAAATGCCGGTCAACTCATCCTGCGCCTCGTCCAACAGATCGGCGTGCTGCACCTTGACTTGAATTTCAACCGAGCGGCGCCGGCCGAAAGCATTTTCAAACGCGCCGATAGGCACCACCACCAAGACGTTGGGATTCCAACCAAAAACTTTTCCGCGTTCCGCCAGCACACCCACCACACGAAAACCGCGATTAGCAAGACTGATGCGCTTGCCGACGGGATCTTCACGGCCGAACAGTTTTTCTGCGATTTCTGCGCCTAACACACACACGTTGCGGCGGTAGTCAACATCCATCGTTGTGATGAAACGTCCAAGCTCGGGACCGGTGTTGTTGGTCTGAATATAATTGTCATTCGAGCCAACAACTAAAACACCGCTAATGCCGGTGTCCTCGTATTTCACGTTCACGCGCGTGTAGATGCTGGGCGTCACGGCTTTGGCGAGGGTGGCATACTTCACCACCGCGTCGTACTCGCGCATGGTGATGTCTTTGCGATTGCGAAAGCGCGCCCATGCTTCTTGATCGTTGTTGACCCAGGCAAATTTCTGAATGTAGAGCGTGTCGGTTCCAATAGAGGAAATTTCATCGTAAAACGATTTATTGATGCCTTGAATCAACGCGACTATCGTGATCACCGTCATGACGCCGATCACAATGCCGAGCGTGGTCAACAAAAACCGCAGCTTGTTCGCGCGCAACGCCTGAAGGGCAATGAGGATGCCCTCCCACAAATCCAGGAAAAGGAGCAACATAAAATTTAGCGCCTTTGCGGTTTATTGCGATAATCCGGCGCGAGGCTGGCAGCGGCCGCGCCAGACAGGTCAGACATTAATTCTTGCCGGGCACCGTCGTATCCGACTCGACGCGGCCGTCGCGCAGGCGAAGAATGCGGTGGGCATGCTCGGCGATGTACTCTTCGTGCGTGACCAAAATAATGGTATTGCCTTGATTATGCAAGTCGGTAAAAATGTTCATAATCTCGTCGCCCGTGGCGGTATCGAGATTTCCGGTCGGCTCGTCCGCAAGAATGATGGAGGGATTATTCACCAGCGCACGCGCAATCGCGACACGCTGGCGCTGGCCGCCCGACAGTTCGTTCGGTTTGTGCGTCATGCGATCAGTCAGGCCGACACGCTCCAAAGCCGCTTTTGCCTGTGCGCGCCGTTTGGAGGCGGCGACGCCGGCATAAACCAGCGGCAACTCGACGTTGTGCAGGGCGGTCGCGCGCGGCAGCAAATTAAAGGTCTGAAACACGAATCCAATGCGGCGATTGCGGATTTCCGCCAACTGATCGTCATCCATTTTGTGCACGTCTTCGCCGCCGAATTGATACTTGCCCTCGGAGGGCGTATCGAGACAGCCGAGTATGTTCATCAACGTGGATTTGCCGGAGCCGGAGGGCCCCATGATCGCGACATATTCATTCTCGCCGATTTGAACGTCAACACCGCGCAGCGCGTTCACCTTGATCTCGCCGATCTCGTAAATCTTAAAAAGCTTTTGCACGTCGATTAGCATGATCGTTTCCTCGTTTCTTACACCCGCGCACAACCGCTTGCGCAGCGGGCACAACTGCTCTGGCAAAAAATGGTTTGTTAAGACTGCTCCTTCTCACCCTTCAGCGGCGTTTCTTCCTTTTTGATTTTCACCGCCTCGCCGTCTTTCAGCGTTTTTGAGAGTATGCGATAGGGGCCGGTGATCACCTCATCACCCTCCTGCAGCCCGCTCAGCACCTCCACATGCGTATCATCGCTGATGCCCGTAATCACCGGAACCATCACCGCTTTGCCTTCGCGAATGACGAACGCAACTTCGATCAGGTCTTTCTTGGCGGCGATCACCGGCTCATTTTTCGCTTCATCAGTGGAAGCGACTTCCCGCACCTTGGATTGTTCTTCCCGTTCCTGTTTGGCGGCGCGACTCTCCATGTAGGCGAGCGTCGTATCCTTTAAATCGCTTTTGGGCCGCACGGTGATGCATTGAATCGGAATATTCAACACCTGCGGATGAATCTCGGTTTGAATGTCAACCGTAGCCGACATGCCGGGCCGCAATTTGGGATGGTTTTCTTTGATGCCGACTGTAACGTCGAAATTCGTCACTTCTTCCTGCGTGCCGCGGCCGGTGGTGGTCGCCATATTCGCAATTTCGGTGACTTCGCAAGCCAACGGATGATCAGGAAGGGCATCAACTTCGAGCTTGGCCTGATCGCCCAATTCAATCAACACGACGTCGTTTTCATCGATTTGCGCGATCATCTCCATCGCGGAAAGATCGCCGACTGTCATAATCACATCCGAGGTGAATTGCGAGCCGAGCGCAATTTCACCGACTTCCTTGTTGAGTTGAATCACGGTACCGTCAATTGGCGAGATCAGCGTGGTTTTGGAAAGATCGTCCTGCGCCTGGTTCAACGCCGCGCGCGCTTCGTCAACGCTGCTTTCCGCCAGTGTGAGCGAGGCTTTGACGCTTTCAAGCTCCGCCTGGGAATAGAGGCTTCTGGAAAAAAGCTCCTGGCCGCGTTGATAGTCGCTGCGCGCTTTCAACAGGTTGGCTTCGGCAGATTTCAGATTCGACTTGGCGCGGTCCAGGGCTGCAACATAGCGTGTGCGATCCAGCTCTCCCAGGACCTGGCCTTTCTTCACGACATCGCCTTCTTTCACGTTCAGACGAACAATTTCCGCCGAAACGTTCGCCGAAATTTTGACTTCGATAACCGGTTTCACTTTGCCCGAGCCGGACACGGTCTGAATGACATCCGAGCGCCGGACTTTTTCAGCCTGCACTTCGGTTTGATCGCTACGGCCACGGCGCATATTAAAAAAAATAAGCGCGCCGACCAACACGATACCCAAAATGCCGATTAGCAATTTCGTGCGTTTTGACATTTAAATTTCCTTCCCATAGAAAGCATAAAATTCATACAAGCCTCGTTCCGCATGCCTTGGGGACTGGCAAATCATGCACAGCCTCGTGGAGCAAAATGTCTTCCTCACCGGAAATCAATTTAAGGAGACGGAATGACAAACGCCGCTTTCCTAACAAAAGCGGACGAGTTATTGGCCCAGGGTTCCCATGCTGGCCCTCAACTGCGCGTTGGCAATCATGCTGTCATATTTTGCGCTTACCAGCGTCGAGCGCGCGCGCGTCAAATTGGCCTGGGCCGTGATAATATCCAGCAGTGTACCGGCGCCCACCCGATAGCGTTCTTGCGCCAGGCGCAAGTCTTCCTGCGCGGAGGCCAAATTTTCGGTGTTAATCGCGGTGATTTCCTGCCAGGCCTGCAATCTCAGCAGCGCTTGTTCCGCCTCCAGCCGAATGTTGCGCAAACGATCGGTATAATCTTCTTCAGCGATGCGATAGTTCAGACTTTCCCGCTCGAGATTCGCTTGATCCGAGAATCCATTGAACAAATTCAAGCGCATGTCGATGCCCACCGAGCCGTTCCAGTTTTTGTCAAAATCCGAATAAACACGCCCGAACTCGTTGTGCGTGCGGCGATACGCTCCGGAGAGCGAGAAGCTTGGCAAATAGGCCGAGCGCGCAATGCTTTTGCCGATGCCGGCGCTGCGCATTTGAAATTTGTAGCTCTGCAGCTCAGGATTTTTTTCAATTGCGACGTTTAAAACGTCTTCCAGAGTATAGGAGCGCGTTTCCGGCAATGCTTCCATATCAATAATATCAAGTTCAGCATCCGGCGGGCGGCCCATGGCAACGTTCAACAGCGAACGCGCATTGCGCACTTGATTCTGCTGCGTGATGAGATTGATGCGATCATTGCCGAGTTGCGTGCGCTGGCGAAAAACGTCGCCTTGCGCCACCGAGCCGATCTCGTACATGCTTTCGGTGCGTTTGAGTTGTTCCTCACTCGACTTTGCGGCATCCTCATAAACCGCCAAAAGTTGGCGCTCTTTCAAATAGCCAAAGTAGCGCTGATGCACGAGCAAAATCGTGTTTTGTTTGGTCGACTCAAATGTCTTGGCGCTGGCATCTTCGCTGGCGCCCGCTTGTCTGATGCGATTCCAGCTTGCGCCAAAATCAAAAAGCGGCAGCGAAGCGGAAACTTGCGCGGAATGATCACTCGTACTGAAACCGGCTTGCGTGAGGGTGCGGCGTTCGTAGACGGCCTGGCCTGTTACCGGATCAAAACCCACAAGCACGTCGCCAAGCCGCGTGCGATTGCCTTGACGGAAACGGCCGGAGGAAAGAGAAAGATCGAACGACGGCAACACGCCGGAACGCGCAGTGGTCACTTGCGTACCCGCAATGTTCAGCCGGCGCTGCGCATTTTGCAGCTCGGAATTGCCGCGCAGCGCAACGGCAATACACTCGTCCAACGTCAAGGCCTTGCCGTTTTGCGCCAAAGCGGCGCCGGAAAGGGCAACCGTAGCCAACAGCAGATAGAGTGTGATTCGTTTCATGATAATTGTGACGCTCCTTCCTTAGTTATCGTTTAACTGGTCATCGTTTTCACGGCGACGCCAATGGCCACAAAAATGGCCCACCACACAAACACAGTGATCATGCTCTTCTTCGTTGAAAATTTATAGGCCGCAGCAAAACCAAAACCGGCGACGGCCACCCACCAAATATTAAGCAAATCGATTTGCGACAGCAACGTATGCAACACACTCTTGCTGTCTCCGGAGGGCAAAAGCCCGGCCAGGCTGGTTGCGCTTTCCATCACCCCTCGCGCTTTCATCACCGGCGCGTTAATGAGCGAACTTACCAGCGTAATCACGCCGCTCCAGCATACCGTGGAAAAAAGCGTTTTGAATTTGGTTTGACCGCCCAGCAGAATGTTGCCGGTGAACAGCAAGAGGCCGCCGATGGCCAGATAAAAAACGCCCGTGCCCAACACCGCAAAGATCGGTGTGGTGATCTTCATCACCTTTTCCATGCCGGCAATTTGCTCTTCGGTCATGTTCGGGTTTCTTTTCAGGGTTTCCGTGCGCTGCGTTTCGATGATGAGATCTTGTGTATACAAGGAAAACGCCAACGCAGACACGCAAACGAGAATCAACGGTATCAGCCAACTCGGGCGCGCCGCAATGTCTTGCATCGTCGCCGACGGCGAGGTGAATACGCCAATCAGGCGTTCCACAAAACTTTTGGATTTGGGGGTTACGGTTGAACTGGAACTCGGGTCGTTGTAAGTCATCTTCCTCCTCCACAGGTTTAGCTCTGGGGTTCAAAAACAGTGCTTTAAGACGAACGATTTAATCAAAAGTTTCCGCATAATTTAAACTTGCCTGAGGCGCTTGCGCCATGATTTCATCTTTAATACTCAGCAAATATGCGCGCGCCGCGCCATGCTCATTGGGGATTACGCCCTCTAAAATCGCTTCTTCAATTGCGGTTTTTAATTTGCCCACCAGCGGGCCGGGCTGCAATTGGCAGAGCGCCATAATCTCGTCGCCGCGTACCGGCGATTGAAACGCGCGCATGCGATCTTTTTCTTCCACTTCATTGAGGCGCCGCACGACGAAATCAAAATTTTCGAGATGCTGTTTGCGGCGCTGTGCATTGCCCGAGGTGATATCCGAACGGCAGAGCGTGAGCAAATCTTCCAAATCTTCGCCGGCTTG
>QEVD01000234.1 GCA_003576975.1 Candidatus Zhuqueibacterota bacterium | reverse complement strand
TGCGCGAAATGTTTTTCTTCACACTTTATCACAACGCGCATCATGTGCGGCAGATTCATGCGCGACGCACGCATTGATGAGAGATCGCGAACGAAGATGCTAGCGAAAACGGAAGATCGATGTGTAATGCTGGAGTATGCGGCAAAGCATGCTGCAGCGGAAAGGATGATATTCATGAAAAAAAGTTTGGCGTTTTTCTGTTGCATGATGCTCGCAGCCTTTGTTCTGCACGCGCGAGCGCAAACCGATCCTTTGCACATCGTCGTGCTCGGCTCTTCCACTGCCGAAGGAACCGGGCCGAGCAATCGTAACAATGCCTGGGTGAATCGTTATCGCGTATATTTGCAAAACCTCAATCCGCAACATGCGGTGACGAATTTGGCGCGCGGTGGATATACGACGTATCACCTGATGCCTGATGGCAATGTCCCACCGGCGGGTCGCGCCGTGCCTGATCGCGAGCGCAACATTACCAAAGCGCTTTCGCTGAAGCCCTCCGCAATCATTATCAATCTGCCTAGCAATGACGCCACGAATAACTACACCGTGGCCGAGCAATTGGCAAACTATGATGCCATGCTCGCAAAAGCTAGAGCCGCCACGGTTCCGGTGTGGATTACGACCACGCAGCCGCGCAATCTCTCCGAGGCACAACGGCAAAACCTCATGGCCATGCGCGATTCGACGTTCGCGCGCTGGGGCAGCAAGGCGATTGACTTCTGGAGCGAGATTGCTGAGGCGAATGGCCGCATCAAATCAATCTACGACAGCGGCGACGGCATTCACTTGAATGACGCCGCGCACGCGATCTTGTTTGACCGAGTGGTTGCTGCGGAAGTTCACAACGTTGCGGCACTCACCGACAGCGTTTTTCTTGATCTCGTGCAGCGCGCCTCCTTCGACTTCTTTTGGTTGGAAGCGAATGCGAGCAACGGCTTGATCAAGGATCGCAGCGCGAGCGGCGCGCCCAGCAGTATCGCAGCGGTGGGATTCGGTTTGACTGCGATTGCGATTGCGATTGATCGCGGCTGGATCACGCGTGAAGCGGGCCGCACGCGCGTGTTGAACACACTCAAAACTTTTTGGGAAAAGCCGCAAGGCCGAGAAACTTCGGGCCGCATCGGCTACAAGGGGTTTTTCTATCATTTTCTCGACATGAATACCGCGCTGCGCGCATGGAATTCGGAATTGTCTTCCATCGACACCGCGCTGCTGCTTGCCGGCATTCTCGACATGAAGCAGTACTTCACCAACAACGAGACTCAGGAGAACGACATTCGCGCGCTGGCAGATTCCATTTACTATCGCGTGGAATGGAACTGGATGCGCAACTTCCAACCGAATATCACCGGCGGCTGGTTTCCGGAATCCGGTTTTATTAACTGGTGGTGGTCCGGTTACAATGAAGCAATGATTATGTGCCTTCTTGCATTGGGCTCGCCGACGTATCCTATTCCCAATACACAATTTGTAGGTTGGAATGCCTGGACCAGCGGCTATCAGTGGCAAACGCATTACGGCTACTCGTATGTAGTTTTTCCGCCGCTCTTCGGCCATCAATATTCACATTGCTGGATTGACTTCCGCGGTATTCAGGATGCCTATATGCGCAATCGCGGCATCGATTATTTCGAGAATTCCCGACGCGCGACGCTCGCTGCGCGTGCGTATGCGATTGCCAATCCCCGTGGCCATGCCGGATACGGGGAAAACGTGTGGGGCATTACGGCGTGCGACGGGCCGAATGGTTATGCTGCGCGCGGCGCGCCGCCAGAGCAAAACGATGACGGCACCATCGCGCCGACCGCAGCAGCAAGTTCGATTGCCTTCACACCGCAAGAATCCATGGCAGCAATGCGTCACATGTACGATACTTATCGCACGCAACTTTGGACAAAGTACGGCTTTCGTGATGCCTTCAACCTAAACGTGAATTGGTGGGGGCCGGATGTGATCGGCATCGATGAGGGCCCCATCGTGCTCATGATCGAAAACTATCGCACCGGGCGTGTGTGGCAACGTTTCATGCAGAATCCTGATATTCAACGCGGCCTGCAACGCGCAGGCTTCACCTCGACCGGAACGCGCGTGCAGGACAAATCATTCGAGACGCCGAATGCGTTCATGCTTGCGCAGAATTATCCCAATCCGTTCAATCCCTCGACGACCATTCATTTTTCGCTGCCCCAACGTCAGTGGGTGACGCTCAGGGTGTTTAACCTCAGCGGCCAGGCGATTGCGACCTTGGTGCATGACACGTTGGAAGCGGGCGATTATGCTGTTTCGTTCGACGGCAAACATCTGCCAAGTGGAATTTATTTTTATGCCATCCAGGCCGGCGCTTGGCAGCAAACGCGTAAAGCAATTTTGGTGAGGTGAGCGATGCAAGTAATGCGGTCGAAATGTTTGATGTTTTTTTTAATGGTAACTCTTTGGGCCTGTCAGGAAAAACCAAAGCCAACGCTGTCCGTGAGCATGCCGGCGCCCGCCGCAGTATCTTGGGATCCTTTTCTCGATACCTTGCAAGTGCGCACACTGAAATTTTTTCTTGAAACTACGGATCCCGCTACCGGCTTGACCCCCGATCGCTGGCCCCGGCCTGCGCCTTCAAGTATTGCAGCGGTCGGATTTGGCCTCACCGCTTATGGCATTGCGGTCGAACGCAATGTGATCACGCGCGTAGAAGCGGCGCAGCGGACGTTGAACACGCTGCGTTTCTTTTGGCAACTGCCGCAAAGCGAGCACCCCGAAGCGAGCGGTTACAAAGGGTTCTTCTATCATTTTTTGAAAATGCCTTCGGGGGCGCGCGAATGGAAATGCGAACTTTCTTCCATCGACACTGCTCTGCTGTTGGCCGGCGTGCTGTTCGCGCAATCGTATTTCGACCGCGACGATCAAGCCGAGCACGAGATTCGCAGCCTCGCCGACTCGCTTTACTTTCGTGCCGATTGGAATTGGTTTATGGCCGATACCAACGGCGTCAAAACTTCCTGGCATCCCGAGCGCGGCTTTGGCAGGCACATTTGGGACGGCTACGATGAAGCCATGATTCTTTATGTTCTCGGCCTCGGTTCGCCGACGCATCCTTTGCCTGCGAGTGTGTGGCAAACGTGGATCAAACCCTATGTCTGGGCAAAATATTATGGCTTGGAGTTCGTGAGCTTCGGGCCGTTATTCGGGCATCAATACTCGCATTGCTGGATCGATTTTCGCGGCATTCAAGATGATTACATGCGCGTCAAGGGCATCGACTATTTTGAAAACTCCCGGCGCGCGACCTACACGCAACAAGCCTACGCCCAAGAAAACCCGCATCACTATCGTGATTATGCGAAGAACATTTGGGGCTGGACTGCGTGCGACGGGCCGAAGGATACAATGTTCACGATTGCGGGCCGCCAACGTCAATTTTGGTCGTATCGCGCGCGCGGCGTGTCATTCGATTGGATCGAAGACGACGGCACCATTGCGCCCACGGCTGCGGGCGGCTCAATCGCCTTTGCGCCGGAGATTTGCATTCCGGCGTTGAAAGCCATGCACGCGAAATATGGCAACGCGCTTTTTCAAGAATACGGCTTCCTTGATTCCTTCAATCCAACGTATATCACGCCAAAAACGCAGAACGGTTGGTTTGATGATGACTACCTCGGCATCGATCAAGGCCCGATTGTGATAATGATCGAAAACCTGCGCAACGGTTTTGTGTGGAATGTGATGAAGAAGAACAAGTATATCGTCAAAGGCTTGCAGCGCGCGGGGTTCACGGGTGGGTGGTTGGAGAATATAAAATAGGAGAACCATGCAAACCTACGTACCTCAACACGCCGCACGGCTCGATCAGATCAAAGGAGTGCCATTAGCATCGTTCCCACAACGCGCTGTGGCTTTTGTGTTCGATTTTCTCGCTGCCTTCCTATTGTTCCTCTTCATTCTGATTTTCGGCGCGAAGCTTTTAGCATATTTTGGGTTGGTAGATTTGGATGCGGATATCAATCTCAAATTTGATTTTGCCAATTGGTACAGCCTGATTTTTCTCGTCTTCTACTTTGGCTTGTTTACCTACTTTGGCAACGGCAAAACGCCGGGCAAGTGGTTGATGAAAATCCGCGTGGTCTCATTGACGCACGAACACATTTCGCTGTGGCATGCCCTCGAACGCGCGCTCGGCTACGGCGCTTCGGCGCTCGAACTCGGCTTTGGATTTCTGCAATACTTCATCCACCCCAACAAACAAACCGTGCATGACCGCATCGCTGAGACGATTGTGATAAAGGAGGGCAAGGCATGAGCCAGGATTATTCCCGCCGCAAATTTCTTGCAACAATGGCCGGCGCCGCCGCGCTGCCTTGGTTAAATTCTGCCTCGTTTGCCTCTCTCAAAAAGATTGAAAACGCCAAGTCGCGCAACATCATTCTTATTCTCAGCGACGATCATCGCTACGACTTCTTCGGTTTCACCGGCAAGCCGAAATTTCTACAGACCCCTAATTTTGACCGACTCGCGCAACGCGGCGCTCATTTGCAAAACACGTTCGTCACGACTTCACTCTGCTCGCCCAGCCGCGCTTCGATTCTCACCGGCAAATATCCCTTCGCGCACGGCGTGGTTGACAATGACAGCCCGATGCCGCCCGGCAATGTTTTCTTTCCAACCTATTTGCAGGAGGCGGGATACAAAACGGCATTTATCGGCAAATGGCACATGGGCCATCACAGCGACGAGCCACAACCGGGCTTCAACCGCTGGGTGAGTTTTCCCGGCCAGGGCGTGTATTACGATCCCGAGTTCAACATCGACGGCACACGCAAAAAGCAGACGGGCTACATCACCGATCTACTCACGGATTACGCTGTAGATTGGATCAACACGCAGCGTAAGGATCGTTTCTTTCTTTATCTCTCGCACAAGGCTGTGCATGCGATGTTCGAGCCGGCCAAGCGGCATCTTGGCAAATATGAAAAAGTAGCGCTCGAATATCCCGCAACCATGGCAAACACCGAGGCAAACTATCACAACAAGCCGGCCTGGGTGCGCGCGCAGCGCAACAGTTGGCATGGCGTGGATCATATGTATCACGGCGAGATGGATTTCGATACGTTCTATCGCCGCTATTGCGAGACGCTGCTCGCGGTGGATGACAGCATCGGCCGCTTGGTGGAGACGTTGAAGAAAAATAATTTGCTGGAATCCACGTTAATACTTTACACCAGCGACAACGGTTTTTCCTTCGGCGAGCACGGCTTGATCGACAAGCGTCACATGTACGAAGAATCGATTCGCATTCCACTGCTGGCGCACTGTCCCGAGATCATCAAGCCCGACACGAAAGTGAGCGAATTCATCCAAAACGTCGATTTCGCGCCGACGATTTTGGAAGCCGCGGGGTATCAAGCGCCGAGCGATATGGAAGGGAAATCATTTCTCTCTTTGTTGAAAGGTGAGAAAACGCCGTGGCGCGACGCGATTTTTTATTTCTATTTCTGGGAGCGGCCGTTCCCGCACCTGCAAAATGATCCGCATGAAATGGTGAACTTGATCGGTCGCCCCGAACACAAAGGCTTGATCGAGGCCATGCGTAAGAGAATATTCGATTGGCTGGAAGAAAAGAAAGCCGCCGCGATTCCGTTGCGGCGCAGCGGCTTGTGGCAGGCGGCGGAGCGGAGCGTGCATTTTGATCATTGATCTCTATTCGGTGGATTCTTAAAACAGTTGAAGTTGAATTGTTGCCCCAAGAACTCACGCACAGCCGCGAAGGCGCAAAGGCATCGCAAAGAAAAGCTTTGCGCAATCTTGGCGTCTCTGCGTCTTTGCGTGCGCTTTTGCTTTTTGGTTTGTCTAATTTAGGGATTGGAAATGTATAAGAGAATTTTTTGTGTTTTGCTTGCAGTCGTACTCTCGAGTAGAATTTCCTTAGCGCAAACCAAACAGCTCGACGCTTTTGAATCATTAACCGAATGGAAAGCGATTGCCTCGGACGGCGTGCGCATTGACATTGCGCTCGTTGAAGGCCGCACGGACAAGTGCATCAAAATCGATTTTGACTTCGTGACTGGCGCGGGTTATTGCGGCATTCAAAAGCAACTGCCCTTGGTGCTGCCGGAGAATTTTCAATTCTCGTTTTATCTGCGCGGAGAAGCGCCCAGCAACAATCTCGAGTTCAAGCTGGTCGATGCCAGCGGCGACAACGTTTGGTGGCTGAATCAACGCAACTTTGAGTTTCCGACTGAATGGACAAGTATTAGGATCAAAAAACGGCACATTAGTTTTGCGTGGGGACCGACAGCCGATCGTTCCCTCAAAACTTTTGATAAAGTGGAGTTCTTCGTCGCTTCTTCGACCGGCGGCAAAGGCTCAATCTACCTCGATGATTTCACTTTTCAAGAATTGGAGCCTCCGGCAGATACGCTGCCGACGCCGGTTATCAGCGCGGCAACCATAACCGGCAACAAGAGCCAGCTCAAACTGATTCTGGATGGCAACCCACAAACACAATGGCGCAGCCCTGCGCAGCCGGAGCAACAATCCCTCGTCCTCGATCTGGGCAAGAACTGCGAATTTGGCGGCTTGATTATTGATTGGGATAAACAAGATTTCGCCCGCGCCTATCACATCTTGCTTTCGCCGGACGGCAAGACTTGGGAAACCGCTTATGCGGCGGCCAAAGGCAAACACGGCAGAAGCTACATTTATTTGCGCGATCAGCAAACGCGCTTTCTCAAGCTCGACTTGCTCGCCAGCGCGCGGCAGCAGGGTTACGCCATTGCCGAAGTCTCATTCCAAAAGATTGAATTTGCCGAAAGTCCCGAGGCCTTTTTTAGCCGCATTTCGCTTGACTATCCGCGCGGATATTTTCCAAAATATTTGCATCATGAGCAGTCGTATTGGACCGTCGTGGGCGTCAACTACGACACCAAAGAGGCGCTCATCAATGAAGAAGGCATGATCGAGGTTGACAAAAGCAGTTTTTCCATCGAACCGTTTATCTTTTGCGACGGCAAGCTGCTCACATGGAACGACGCAACGATTACGCAATCTCTGGAAAAAAACTATCTTCCCATTCCCACCGTAACCAGGACGCACGATGATTTGAAGTTGGACATCACCGCATTCGCTGCCGGCGCGCCCGATAGCTCTTTACTCTTTACGCATTACGTTTTAAAAAATCTCAGCAACAAAACGCTGCGCGGCCACCTCTATCTCACCCTCCGGCCTTTTCAAGTCAATCCACCGTGGCAATTTCTGAATTGGCCGGGCGGCACGGCCAAAGTGAAAACGATTCGTCGTGAGGGCAGTGAAATCGTCATAAACGACAAGAAAAAAATTCTGCTGTCAAGCCCCGCCGATGGATTTGGGGCAGCCGTTTTTGATGAAGGCGACGTTACCGAATTTATTTCACGCGATGCACTTCCTGCCGCGGGGCAAATTTCCGATCATTTTGGCTACGCTTCAGCGGCATTGCAATATAGTTTTAATTTGCCACCTGGCGCAGAGAAGTCCATCGCGCTCGCCATTCCATTTCATGAAAATTACTCAACTTCTATGCCGAACGCGGCGGCAACTGCACGCCACTCCACGAGCAAGTTTTGGGAAGAAAAAATCAGCACGTATGAAATTCGCCTGCCCGCTTCCGCGCAGAAACTGATCAACATCGTGCGCTCGAACCTGGCGTACATTCTCATCAATCGCGACCGCGCCGGCATTCAGCCCGGCTCGCGCTCTTACGATCGCTCGTGGATTCGCGACGGCGCTTTGACGTCGGCGGCGCTGCTGCGCTTTGGCATTCAAAAAGAAGTGCGCGAGTTCATCGACTGGTATGCGCAATATCAATACCCCAACGGCAAAATTCCCTGCGTGGTGGATACGCGCGGCGCCGATCCAGTGCCGGAGAACGACAGTCATGGTGAGTTCATTTATGCGGTGCTGCAATATTTCCGCTTCACGAATGACACGCTGTGGCTGCGGCAAAAATTTCCGCAGGTGGTGAAAACCGTGGAGTACATCGAGTTTCTGCGCGATCAACGCAAAACGGAAATTTATCTCAATGGCACAGCCGAACAGCGCGCGTGTTACGGCCTGTTGCCCGAGTCGATCAGCCATGAAGGTTATTCGGCCAAACCGATGCACTCGTATTGGGATGATTTTTTCGGTGTGAAAGGCTTGAAGGATGCGACCACGATTGCTGCCATCCTGGGCGAGCGTGAGTATGAGGAACAGTTCGCTGCGGCGGCCGATGATTTCAAGAAGTGTTTGTATGCTTCAATGCGAATGGCGATGGCGAACAAAGGCATCGACTTCATCCCAGGTTGCGTGGAGTTGGGCGATTTCGATGCGACTTCGACGACGATCGGCCTCGACCCCTGCGGCGATCTGGAAAATATTCCGCAGCCGCAGCTCAACAATACTTATGAGAAATACTATCAGTTCTTCACGCAGCGCCGCGACGGGAAAATCGAATGGAAGGATTATACACCATACGAAGTGCGCAACATCGGCGCGTTTATTTTGCTCGGACAAAAGGGGCGCGCCCACGAGCTGCTGAACTA
The DNA here is from genome assembly GCA_003576975.1 of Candidatus Zhuqueibacterota bacterium. Lineage (GTDB taxonomy): Bacteria > Zhuqueibacterota > Zhuqueibacteria > Zhuqueibacterales > Zhuqueibacteraceae > Coneutiohabitans. The sequence continues at coordinate 4,842 of QEVD01000234.1, read as the reverse complement.
TTTCTTGCGCGATCAACGCCCGCCGGCATGGAATCATTGGGCCGAAGTGGTGTGGCGCAATCCGAAGGAAACAAAATTCATCGGCGATATGCCGCACACCTGGGTCGGCTCGGATTTCATTCGCGCCGTGCGCAACATGTTCGTGTATGAAACCGACGATGAGGCGCTCGTCATCGGCGCCGGCATTCTCGAAGATTGGGTGCGCGATTCAGTTGGCGTTGAAGTCGAGCGCCTACCGACTTACGACGGCGTGTTGAATTACTCGATGAAAATGGCCGGGAGGAATGTCGTGGTGCATATCGCCGGCGATCTGCGCATGCCGAAGGGCGGGATCGTTCTTAAATCGCCTTTTGGTACGCCGCTCAAATCGGTGCGCGTGAACCGCAAGACTAGCAGGGCTTTTACGAACGATACAGTGACGATTGTTACGTTTCCCGCCAAGGTCGAGTTGTCATATTAAACGGAAACCAAGAATTGCCATGAATGGATTCGTACACAGCCATCTTCATTTGTACAAATACTTCATCTTGTTATTCGCAAGCAATCTTGCGAAGTTTAGAGCCAGGATTGAATTTTTACGAGTTTCTTTCAGAGGGTCAAATCGTGGCGGCGGTTATAGTTTGACTGCAATTGGCCTCGGCGTGTTATCGCTGTTGTTTCTGGCTTGTCGAGCTCCCATCGAATCGAAGACTGTTATTAAATTTTGGGCGATGGGCGCGGAGGGGGAACATGTACAAAAACTCATGCCGGAATTTCATCGTCGTTATCCTGATATCGAAGTCAAAGTGCAAGGCATACCCTGGACCGCGGCGCACGAAAAACTGCTCACCGCTTACGCCGGCAATTCGTTGCCCGACATGTGCCAGCTCGGCAACACCTGGATTCCTGAATTCAATCTGCTCGAGGCGCTGGAGAACCTCGATCCCTGGATTGCACATTCGAATGTGATCAAATCGGAGAACTATTTCTCGGGCGTTTGGGAAACCAATCTGATTGACAGCGCGGCGTTTGGCATTCCCTGGTATGTCGATACCCGCCTGTTGTTCTATCGCAAAGACATTTTGCAGCAGGCAGGGTATGATCATGCGCCGGCGACGTGGGAGGAATGGTATGATGTTTCCAAGCGTATCAAGCAATTGGCAGCAGGGCAGGAAAAATACGCCATTCTTCTGCCCACCAACGAATGGGTGCCATTCGTGCTTACGGGATTGCAGGCAGGCTCCGCCTTGTTGAAGGACGGCGATCGTTATGGCGATTTCAGCGGCGTAGAATTCACGAACGCATTCGAATTCCTGATGAGGTTTTATCGTGAAAAGCTTGCGCCCGTGGGCGTAACGCAAGTGACTAATATCTATCAGGGTTTGACTGAGGGTTTTTTTGCAATGTACCTCACCGGCCCGTGGAACATCGGAGAATTCAAGAAACGGCTGCCGGCAGAAATGCAAGATCACTGGATGACGGCGCCCATGCCCAGTCCCGACGCTGGGCGAGCCGGCGTTTCACTGGCCGGTGGTGCGAGCTTGGTGCTTTTCAAAAAATCGCAAAAGAAAGAGGCGGCGTGGAAACTCATCGAATATCTTTCGCAAGCGCAAACACAACTGGAATTTTACCGGATCACCGGTGATTTGCCGGCAGTGCGCGAGGCTTGGCAGGATACTTCATTCACGAACAACATCTACGTTAAGGCGTTCTACGACCAGCTCGAGCATGTCGTGCCCACGCCAAAAATTCCGGAGTGGGAACAGATTGCCATGAAAGTGCAGCAGTACGCGGAGGTTGCTTCATTGCAACAAAAACCCGTGTCCGAAGTGTTGGCAGCGCTGGATCGCGAGGTCAATCTCATCCTGGAAAAACGGCGGTGGATGCTGGAGCAAAAATGAATTCGCAAGCAAAGCCGGTCAACAGCGCCCTGCCCGCTCATTCACTCAGCGGCGAGATCAAAAGCATTCGCCGCGCCGCTTATTTCTTTCTCGCGCCGGCGCTTATTCCGATTTTTGTTTTTTTCTTCGTGCCTGCACTGGCGGCTTTCCTTTTGAGCTTCACGGATTTTGACATTTATTCGTTGGGAAATTTCGAATACGCGCGTTTCGTCGGCCTCAAAAACTATCGCCAGCTTCTCGATGATCCGTTGTTTTGGAAGTCGATGGCCAATACGTTCTACTACGTATTGATCGGCGGCCCACTCTCCATCGCTGCTTCACTTGGCACGGCACTGTTGCTGAATTCCAAACTGGTGCGCTTCCGGAGTTTTTTTCAAACCGTGTATTTCGCGCCCGTGGTCACCACGCTGGTGGCGGTGGCGGTGGTGTGGCGTTTTCTTTATCATCCGCGTTTTGGGTTGTTGAATTACACGCTGAGTTTTTTCGGCATCGCGCCGATTGACTGGCTGGGAGATCCGGTGTGGGCCATGCCCGCAATTATCCTGATGTCGATCTGGAAGAATTTCGGCTACAACATGATCATCTTCGTCGCGGGCTTGCAGAATATTCCAACACAGTTGTATGAGGCCGCGCGCATGGACGGCGCGAATGCCTGGCAGCAATTCAAGAGCATTACGCTGCCGATGCTGGCGCCGACCACCGTGTTCGTCAGCATCATCGCGATGATCGGCAACTTTCAACTCTTCACCGAGCCTTATGTCATGACGCAAGGCGGGCCGGTGAATAGCACGTTGAGCATCGTGCTGCTCATGTACCAGCAGGGGTTTCGCTGGTGGAATTTGGGTTACTCTGCGGCAATCGCGTTTGTGCTCTTCGGCGTGATTTTACTGGGATCGTTGATTCAGGCCCGATTGCAGAAGCGCGCATAATATGGAAAGCCAAAGCAATATCGCAACCATGCAACCAAAAGGCAGAATGATTATTTGGCAGAATAATTTTTTAATCATTCTGCCGAACCATTATTCTGCTTTTCAAAATCTTTACAGTCTTGATAGTTTTCCTGAGTACGATAACTTGACCCGTATGTATAAACGAAGCCTATTGTGATGAATCGTTTTGTTAAAATTTTAATTCTCAGTCTTGCGATCATCATTGCCGTGGTGACGCTGACGCCCGCGTTGTGGATGGTTTCTGCCTCTTTCATGAGTACGGGAGAAGCCAACAATTTCCCGCCCCAGTTGCTGCCCGCCAAATTCACTTTCGAACATTACTATACGCTTTTCACCCGGCTTCATCTGTGGCGCTATTTGCTCAACAGCGTCATCATCAGCGTGACGGTGACGCTGATTTCGCTGTTCTTCAATTCGATGGCAGGATATGCGTTTGCCAAATACCGCTTTCCGGGAAGGGATCGGCTTTTTCGTTTTCTCGTGGCAGAGATGGTAATCCCGGCGCAAGTGACCACGCTGCCGCTGTTTCTCATGTTGAACAAAGTGGGATTGATCAACACGTATCTCGGTGTGATTGTGGCGGGCATGGCGACCATCTACGGCATTTTCTTGATTCGCCAGTTTGCCCTGTCGATTCCTGATAGCTTTATCGAAGCGGCGCGGCTGGACGGCTCGAGTGAATTTCGCATTTATTGGTCGGTGATTCTTCCGCTGTGCAAGCCCATCCTCATCACCCTCGCGATTTTCACCTTCATGGGTACGTGGAATGATTTCCTCTGGCCGTTGATCGTGTTGACCGACGATTCGATGTACACCTTGCCGGTGGCACTCGCCAACCTCACTGGCGAGCATGTGCAGGACACCGAGTTGATGATGGCCGGCGCGGTGATCACAGTTTTGCCGGTGATGATCATTTTTATCGCGCTGCAAAAATATTATATCAGTGGGATTATGGCTGCGGGGTTGAAGGAGTAGACTTTGAGCGGAGTTGAGAACGGAGGCGATGGCGTGATTGTCTCGATTCTTGCATTTGGATAATTGTTGATCAATGGCGCATCGAAGAACGCCTTATGCGATTCTCTTCAACATTGTCGCATCCTTGAGAGAATCCATTTTACGCGGCTGTTACTGACGTGACGGCGAGCGGCTGTTGGGAATGCAGGGATTGCGTGGCCGCCAGCGCCGCGCGCAGCGCTGCGATGCCGTCATCAATCGTCACTGGCGGCTGCCGATCATACCTCAGGTTGTCCACAAAATCTTCCAATTGTGCCACATAAGCCCCGGCAAATCTCTCCATAAAAAACGGCACTGTGTCGTGCGCAATGTTGTTTTTGGTCATCACCGTCACCGGGGTTTCGCGAAGATAGCCGATGCGCAATGTGCCGTTGGTGCCCAGCAACTCGGTGGCAATGTCGTAGCCGTAAACGCCGTTGCGACTGAGATCGATCACGCCAAGCCGACCGTCCACAAAAGTCAGGCTGATGATGGCGTTGTCGACATCATCGACAGTTTTCATTTCGGGATAGGCCAGCACACCGCCAATGGCATATGTTGTTTGAATTTCGCCCATGAACCAGCGCGCCAGATCGAGATCATGAATGCCCATATCGATGATGAGGCCGCCGCTGCTTTGGGGATTGGCATATTCCAAACTCGGGCGAAAGGGATCGCGGCTGGTTGCGCGAAACACCACCGGTGTGCCGATTTCTCCACGCAATGTTTTTTCTTTGGCGGCAACATAACCTCGATCAAAGCGGCGCATAAATCCCATTTGAAAAAATACACCGCTTTGTTCGAGAACTCGTTTGATCTCCAGCGATTCCACTAGCGACAAGGACAAGGGTTTCTCGCAAAAGATCGCCTTCTGTTGTTGTGCGGCAGCAATCACCAAATCTTTGTGCGTGTGCGTGGGCGTAACAATGACAACCGCGTCGATTTCGTTATCCTCAAGCAAAGCATAAGAATCCGCATACCATTTCGGTACTTCAAACTCCGCGGCAACCTGCTGCGCC
>QEVD01000773.1 GCA_003576975.1 Candidatus Zhuqueibacterota bacterium | reverse complement strand
TTAATTCGCGATGATTCGCGTCTATTCGCGGTTGGAGATTGGGAAAGTTATTTAATCGTCGATCCTTAGATACCCGAGCGCAACTTCCATGGGCGATTCTTTAACATCACAGCCCAATGTCAAATGAATGTGGTCGGGCAGCAGCCTGGCCTTGGAAAGCAGATGCTTCTTCTTCACGGCGATGCGCTCAATCAAATCCCGGCTTCTGGTCAAGCGATCATCTCGAATCTCACGTCAGCGCCCGGCATGCACGAAAACCAGGTGCAGGTTGTAAAGAAACTCGCCGTGCGCGCTTCTTCTGAGGGAGTTCAGGTCCGCCTACGGATTATCAATTTGGTACTTGCCAAACCGCGCCTGCACTTCCGGGTCGGCCATGGGGTGATGCTCGAATTGGGTATCGAGATAATGCTGCACGACGTCGAGTTTTGCGGAACCGACGCTCTTGATCGAGTAGTTCTCTTTGAAAGCTTTGGGAACTTGCTTGCGGATTTGATGCTGCAAACGGCCTTTCACCGAACGAATGGCGCTGCTGGGCGATACTTCCGGAAGTGTGCTGAACAGGAACTGGCTGGCAACGCCGTCTTTGAGCCGGTATTCGAGAATGCGGACGCCGTCTTTTTCGGTGAGAGGCTTCAACGCTTCGAGCCACTGTTCCGCGGCGACGGGCGCGTCTCTCCAGAAGACCGCGAGGGTTCAGTAGAGCTTGAAGGAGGATTTGCAGTTTTCGGGGGTGTAGAGGGGAGTCATAGCTGCCTCTTTCGCTGTCAGTCATCATAAGCCCTGCGGAGATGTGGGTTACTTGGGTTTCTGCGCTTCCATTATTTCCCTCCCGCTCCCAATTGCTTGATTCTCTTGTCATCCGTCAACAAGCGCATTTGTTGGATGGCGATCTGGTTCAACTTGCGCAGCCGTTCGGCTTGCGGCATTTTTGGGTTCTGTCTGATTACCGAAGGCGTTGTACAACTCAGCCCAGGGCGCCCAGTTTCTGGGTACCCTGGGTAATCTAACACCCAATTCTAAAGAACACCAAAGGTGTTCAACAAAAATTGCATCCTAAAACAAAAACCTTAACGAAAATGAACGACGGGTCGGCGACCATAACATTTTTTTTGTCGAACTCTTTCAGAGTTCTCGTGGGCATGGTTGTTTTCCGAGGGTGCGCTGCGCGCGACCCTCGGCTTTGTTGTTGAACGTCTTCGGCGTATTCGTGCGGCCCACAGAGAACAGCATAGAACCCATTTTTTCTTGATAAATTTTGAATTCCGCGCTGATCCACATGCCGAATTCAAAAGCAATATCCTTGTGCGCATAGGTCCCGCCATATCTGCCCGCTGTTGCCTTTATGCCGATGGCACTGGTTTTTTCCACCCATTCTTTGACACTGATCTTGTAATTGTTTAAGCCTGCCTGGCTTCTAATTGCGGCGAATTCGCCATAATTAAAATTGGGGTTATGCACCGTCTCCCAGATGCCGAGAAATTCGACCGTATTTCGGTTGCGCAGCCAATCTGAAATAAAGAAATCTCCATCCTTGGCCTTTAACATGTCCGTCAACGAAATGAAATCTTCCTGTTCCTGTCTCAAGATTCGAATCTCTGTACCTTTGACTGTGATTGTTGTTGCCATATGAAAAACCCCTTTCAAAATAATTTTGGCAAGCGGGTATTAAGGATACGTCGCCTCACTTCACCTTAAACACTTTCATCACCTCATCGCCCAAATGATTGATCACCTTCACGGCGATGCGGCCGGATTTGGGTTTGTCGAAGGGGCGCGAAGTATCGCTGTGCAGTGTGGCCCAGGCTTCTTCGTTGATCTCGGCTTTGAGCGTGGTCTTGAGCGATTTGTACGGATCGTTCGCGCCGAGGAAATACGCATGGCGCACGAAGAAGCTTTCTTCGTTGTAGTCGGTGTCGATGAACCAGCAGGCAATGCCTTCGGCGCTATCGCTGCGCACTTCGCCGGTGTTGGGATGAAACACGTCCACGCCATTGACTTTCACTTTGATCTGGCCGTCTTTGGCGGGAAGAACGTCAATATCCGGCTCGCCGAAGATGACGAAGAGATTGCC
>QEVD01000233.1 GCA_003576975.1 Candidatus Zhuqueibacterota bacterium | reverse complement strand
GCTTGTGACCGGGTCGCCATACTCGTCTTTCCCATCCCACAATACGCTGTGATAACCCGCTTCGTAGGACGCATTCACCAGCGTACGAATTTTTTCACCAAGCACGTTGAAGATGCTCACCACAACTTGGCTGGCCTCCGGCAGCGCAAAGCGAATCTCGGTTTCAGGGTTGAAGGGATTGGGATAATTCTGATGGACCACAAAAGCTGAGGGAGCTGCCCCACCGCCGGAATCTGCAGCGCCGCCGGGTTTGGCGAAATCTATGTCAATGACTTTGCCAATTGCGGAAAGGTAGTACCCGTCGACCATGCCCTGCTTGATGGCAAAGAATACTTCACCATGCTGGCTGATATCGATGCCACCGCGGCCGCCCGATCCGATGCTGGTGCCAACCGCAATCCAGGCCATTTCCTCGCCGCTTTGAGGATTGACTTTGTATATGCGTGCTTCCCGATCGCTTGGATAAGTCCCCATATGCAGAAAATAAAGCGCCTCCTCTTTGCGATCACAAATCATGGAGGGCACGTTGCCACCCTGCACATAACTGACCGAGAAATCTTCGTCTCTTGTCCATGTCCCCTTATGGTTATCCCATTTGGTGATCGGTGTGTCGTAGGGTGTCCACTCGGGATAGGTCCACGAACTCACGTAGATCGTCTTTTGCGCGTTGACCGGCAATACATCTTGTTGATTGAACGTAACCCCGCTTTCAAACATCGCTTCCGCTGCAAACTCATTTTGCCTGATTTGCGCGCAACGAATCACCAGACCCAGCGTGCCGGAAACATACACCACGGTGTTTCTGCCCTGCCCCACTGCTTTGATGCCTCTGGGTGCTTGTGGCAGACCGCAAAGCCGCTCCAGTTTTTTGCCATCGGCGCGGCAGCGCCACAAGGCATGATCGGCGTCATTCTCCGCCCACACCGCGAAGTACACCCAGCCGTCGGTCGCGAAATCAATACCGTAGGGGCCAACCGAACTCGACCAGGAAGGATCGCCAAACGTGAAAATGGGGGTTCCGCTCGGCTCATCTCGGAAAACCAGCACGGCGTCGAGGTACGAGTCGGAGACATACATCTGCTGGCCGGAATTGGTTAGGGCAATTGCTCGAACTTCATGATTTTCGGTGCTTGGCGTTAATGTGTACCACTGGATCGCCAATTGGCTCAGCGCCCGATCCACAAAAAACACAGAGAAGAACGCGATGAACCACCAGCTCATAACTTGCACTTTCATCGATAATTTCCTTATCATTATGAACTTAGCCTATGCTGTCTGAACCGCAATGCAGGCAAGCTGTAAACATCGCTCATGCTTCTGCATACCATTCTGGTTTTGCTTTCTCAAAACACGTTGTGATGATGCGCTTTGAAAATCCCTGCATCGTGGCGCACCGTGTTACTGCTTGGCTTAAAAAGCTTCAGCAAAACCCATTTCGCCCTGACAATGCAAAGCAAGCCTGCAGCAAAGCTGTACCAATTAAAAAAGCTTTACGTCAAATGGTTAATAGTAAGATTCAGGACGTGCTGGAACCTTGAAAACAAGCTCTGTCCACTCTCAAGGTGGTAGCTCCGCGCCTTGTTCTTGCCAAAGCGGCGGACCAACTCTGTTCACCTCGTCGGGTCTGAGGGTGTGAGTGAACTCATCATCCACTTTTGGTTTGAGGTGTTTTGCTCCCCGCTGGTGTTGCACCTGTGGCAGGCAATACCAACAAAACGATTGAAGAGGATAAACGATTCATAGCCTGACCTCCTTGCCGCATACAACTTGAAGGAGGTGGGATAAAACAGAAGAGCTAATCTTGCTCCGCGAATATTTGCTGCTGCAATATCACAAAGTAAAAAATCTCCATGCTATTTTATCTCGCCTTCTTAAAAGACTCAAGTCTCGCTGTGACCGCTGGTTTGGACTCCTTTCTCCCATTCCCGTATGCCTTCTTGCACTTCTGCTGCTGACAAGCGCAACGCTTCGTGTTCCTCGGCCGTCAGCTCGAGTTCAACAATTTTTTCAATGCCATTGCTTCCCAAAACAATCGGCACACCGATGAAAACCCCGTGCAGCCCGTATTCTCCTTCGAGCAAAACGGAGGCGGGCAACACCCGGCGTTCATCGCGCACAATCGCTTCCACCATTTGCGCTGTGGCAGCCGCCGGAGCATAATAAGCGCTGCCAGCTTTGAGCAGTTTCACGATTTCCGTGCCGGCGTCGCGCGTGCGCTCGACCAGCTTTTCGATGGTGCTGGCCGGCAACAATTGCGTGAGTGGAATGCCGGAAACCGTGGCATAGCGCACCAACGGTACCATGGCATCGCCGTGACCGCCGAGCACCATGGCCTGCGTATCTTCTACGGATAAATTGAGCGCCGTTGCCATAAAATAGCGAAAACGTGCAGCGTCCAGAAGTCCCGCCATGCCCATGACGCGCTGCTTGGGAAAGCCACTAACTTTCCAAGCAACATAGCTCATCACATCAAGGGGATTCGTTACCATCACGACAATAGCGTGCGGCGCCAACTCCGCGAGGTTGCGCATGGTCACGGTCACGATCTCGGCGTTCTTGGCAAGTAAATCCATGCGCGTCATGCCGGGCTGGCGCGCCCAACCGGCGGTCATCACCACAACTTCGGAATCCATCACATCTTCTGCTTGCGTCGTGCCGGCGATATTGCTGTCAAAGCGATCGACCGGACTGGCTTCCGCCATGTCCAATGCTTTGCCTTCCGGCATGCCGGAGACAATATCAACCAGCACGATGTCGCCCAGCCGTTTTTGTGCAAGCAACAAAGCTGTGGTCGCACCCACGGTGCCTGCGCCGATAACGGAAATTTTCATGAGGTTGCACTCCGGATAAAACGATCGCCGCCCTCCTGGCGCCTTAAGGATCAACGATTAAATAACATTCCCAATCTCCAAACCGCGAATAGACGCGAATCATCGCGAATTAAAAAGCATTAGCGGCCATTCGCGTTGATTAGCGGTTCAAAGAAAATGCGTAAGTTATTTGAATGATGATCCTAAGGTGCTCCTCAGTTCCGGCTGGCCATCACACGCGCCAGCACGGCTTTTAATTCCGACAAATCTGAAGACTTGGTTACAAACGCATCTGCACCCCACAAATGGAAATTATTGCGCAACTGGCCGTAGGCGGTGTTGATAATAATGGCGACATGACGCTGCTTTGCCAGTATTTCATCAAGCAGGTCAATGCCCCAATGATCCCACAGCCGGAGGTCCAATACGACGGCGTCTATCTTTTCCTGTTCCAGCTTTGCAAGGGCTTCTGCTTCCGATTCGGTCAGAACCACATCATAACCTTCACTTCCCAGCTCATGGCGATAGAGCAGGCGTAGATTGGCCTCGTCATCAATTACCATGACGCGTGCCATGAGAGTGCTCCTTTGCGGTTGGTTTGGATTGATTGCTTACTGGATTTCAGCGTTGCCGGTAGGTTGCGGCTCGCCCTAAATCCAACATTCCAGCCCTCCGCCAAAAACATGCGTCCTTCACTTCAGGGGATGATTTTGGTTTCCAACACTTCCAAGAATTTTCGCATCCATTCCGGATGCGCCGGCCAGGCTGCCGCGGTAACAAAAATGCCGTCGACGTGTGCGTTGGTGAATGTGCTGTTGACTTCGCCCCATTTGGCGCCGGCGAGCAAAACTTCCGCTCTAACGGCCGGATATGCCGAAATGGTTTTGCCTGCAATAACATTCGCCGCCGCCAGAAGCTGCGCGCCGTGGCAAATCGCGGCAATCGGTTTGTTGGCTTTGGCAAAATGCTGCACGGCGGCAACGACTTTTTCGTTCATGCGGAGATACTCCGGCGCGCGGCCGCCGGGAATCACCAACGCATCGTAATTTTCCGGCCGGATTTTGTCGAACGTCGCGTTAAGCGTGAAGCCGTGTCCGGGCTTTTCACTGTAGGTTTGATCGCCTTCAAAATCGTGAATCGCGGTGCGGACTTTTTCGCCGCTTTTCTTGCCGGGACATACGGCGTCCACGTGATGGCCGAGCATAGTCAACATTTGAAAAGGAACCATGACTTCGTAATCTTCGACGAAGTCACCCACCACCATGAGAATTTTTTTGACCGACATGTCAGACTCCTCTAAAATTCGGAATGATGGAGTCTTGCGTCATGGAGGGTCGCGCTGAAACCAACACAGCTTTCGCTCCTGCCTCATCCATCTTCCGCAGGCTCCATCACTCCAATGATCCTGTGAGGTTATACCCGTTTCTCGATGGGCACATAGTTACGTTTTTCCGCACCGAGATAAACCTGGCGCGGACGCGCGATCTTTTGCTCGGCATCGAGCAGCATTTCCTGCCATTGCGCAATCCAGCCGGCAGTACGCGGAATAGCAAACAGCACGGTAAACGCATCGGTCGGAAAGCCCATGGCCTGATAAATAATGCCGGAGTAAAAATCGACATTGGGATAGAGTTTGCGCTTGACGAAATAATCATCCTGCAGCGCGATACGTTCCAACTCCAGGGCAATGTCGAGCAACGGGCTGCGGCCGGTGACTTCGAAAACCTGGTCCGCCGTCTCTTTGATAATCTTGGCGCGCGGATCATAGTTTTTGTAAATGCGATGGCCAAAGCCCATGAGCCGGCCCTCTCCCGCTTTCACGCGTTTGATGAAATCCGGCACTTTGTCCTTCGTGCCAATCTCGCGCAGCATGCTCAGCACTTCTTCATTGGCGCCGCCATGCAGCGGGCCGTAGAGCGCTGCGGCCGCGCCCGCCATCGCGGAAAACGGATCCGCCAGTGAGCTGCCAATGCTGCGCATCACGTTGGCGCTGCAATTCTGCTCATGATCCGCATGCAGGATGAATAAAATATCCAACGCACGCTCCAACACCGCGTTCGGTTTGTATTTCAGCTCCGTCATTTTGAACATCATGTTGAGGAAATTGCCGGTATAACTCAATTCGTTGTCCGGGTAAACATACGGCAAACCCATGCGATGGCGATAGGCATAGCCCGCAATCGTCGGCATTTTGCCGATCAAACGATAAATTTGCAATTTGCGCGTTTCGGCATTGCGAATGTTTTTGGCCTCCGGATAAAACGTGGAAAGCGCCGCCACCGTGCTGATCAGCATGCCCATGGGATGGGCGTCATGGTGGAATCCTTCCATGAATTTTTTTGTGTTCTCGTGCAATAACGTGTGATGGGTGATATGGTAGGCCCAATCCTTGGGCGCGCCTTCGGTGGGCAGCTCGCCGTTGATGAGCAGGTACGCCACTTCGAGATAATTGCTTTTTTCCGCAAGCTGTTCGATGGGATAACCGCGATAGCGCAAAATTCCCTTGTCCCCGTCGATAAAGGTGATCCGGCTCTGGCATGATGCGGTGTTCATGAATGCCGGGTCATAGGTCATGAGGCCAAAGTCTTCGTCGGCAACTTTGATTTGCCGCAAATCCATGGCTTTGATCGTGTCATGGACGACGGGGATTTCATATTTTTTCCCCGTGCGGTTGTCGATAATGCTGAGAGTTTCGGGCATGGCAGGCTCCTTTGAGATGGTTTAAATGTGACTGACGCGAAGAGGAGCACCGCCACTTTGCCCCGCGGTGAGACTGCAATCGTGCTTGAGGCGCTAGGCAGGAAGAAAAGGTCAATAACCGAGATTTTGACGTTGTCAATTTTTCGCCGGGATGAATAAAATGGGAGAAAAAAATCACCCATTTTCCGCACGAAAAATCGTTTTCCGATGAGCAAGCAGCGACGTCGTCCTCCCTCAAAGATAACTCAACTACTATGCCGAAGTTTCCCGGAAAATTCTTATATAATTTTTAAGAGGTTATAATGGACGAAATGCGCAAGTGCTTATTTTTTTTCCCGATTTCGCGAATTTACTCAATGATTATCGCATAACTGAGAAAGAAGGTTGCCGCTAATTCCATAGTTTTATGAGCGTCGTTATTCAGCACGAATTTTGCGTCATTTAAAATGGACTAAACCAGCCATTTTCTTTTCACTGGAATCGCCGCTTAACCTCTGCTCACAAGGAGGCAGATTATGGATCATCCATATTTGGTCATCGCAGCGATCACCGGGTTGGCCGCATTATATGTGGCTTTTCCGGTAATCGTCAACACGTTCATGACCTATCGCAAGAGCCGGCGAGTCATCTGTCCGCTGGATTCCAAACCAGCTACGATTAGTATTAATGCGCGGGCAGCAGCGTTGGCGTCGGTGGTGGGTAAGGTCAATGTTCGGGTCTGTGCCTGCTCCTCATGGCCTGAGAGAGCCGGCTGCACGCAGGGTTGTGCAATGAAGTATTTGAGACGCGAAACCCGGGCAACGGTTGGCGCTTAGCCAAAAAGCTTTTCAGTCTAGTTTGAAATTTATCCGCCTGTCCCAACGATTCCCGGCCAGGTTTTCGCAAAACTCATCGTTGCGCGAAAATTGAAACAACGGGCAAAATCAAATGCAGATGATCTTTCAGCGCTTGTTTATGTTTTCGTGTGATGTCATTCACTGACACGTTGATCATCTGTAATTTTCTGAACGCTGCAACGCCCGCTCGCAGAGGCATTCAGTGTTTCAACAGTGCCCGCAGCCCCTCTTCATATCCGAGCAATTTCGTTTTTAGCACGCGCTGCGCGAGCTTGTTCGTAAGCGAAACATCTTGCGGGCGCGCCGCGGGTGTTTTTGCTTCGAACATTGAAACCGGTCGCAGCAACGCTTCATCAAAGCCTGCCAGACGGCACAAGGCTTGTGCAAACTCATAACGGCTGCAACGCTTTGCCCCGCCCAAATGAATAATCCCGGAGAAAGGTGAGTTTGCCAATTCAAGCAGCGCCTCTGCCATGTTTGCGACCAGTCCCGGCGTGCGATATTGATCATGAAAAACGGCAACCGTCTCTTTTCGCTGCAGTTGCGCGAACATGCCGGCAAAGAAACAATAGCCTCGCGCCAGTGGAAATCCGTACATCAACGGCAACCGGGCAACACAGGCTTGTGGACATGCGAATAACGTTGCCGTCTCGCCCTCATGCTTGCTTTGGCCATAAAGATTGATCGGCTGCGGAAGATCGGTTTCCGCATACCAGCCGGTTTTGCCATCAAACACGAGATCCGATGAAATATAGATCAACCGGCGTTGCCGCTGGCTGCACCATTCTGCAAATACGCGCGTTGCCTCAACATTGATGCGCTGCGCCAAATCCGGCGCGCCCTCGCATTCATCCACTTGTATGACAGCCGCGTGAATCACGACGCTGGGATCGATCTCATCCAAAACCTCAAAAAGTCTCTCACTCTCGCTGAGATCGACGTTCACGGGTTTTGTACTCTCGGGCAGTGTTTCGTTCCGGTGAAACGCGCCAAAGACGTCCCATTGCTTCGTTGCCTGTTGGCAAATGTGCCCTCCGAGAAAACCGCTGGCTCCGGTTACAAAAATACGTTTCATCGCTTGTTGTCCAGGTGGATCAAAATTCACTGTTGCTTTGCACAGCAGCGTGGCGAAGTCTTACTCGATCAGATCGGCCAGTTTTAGCAATCCCCTTTCAACTTCTTTACCAAGATGAAATCGAATGACGCGCCGTTTTGCATCGAGCAACGCCTGCCGATCGCCCAGCGCTTGCGCCAGTTCGAGCACACCAAATGTCATGGAAGAGTTCGGCAAGCCGGCTTCGTCTGGAATCGCAAGATCTTGCGCGGCCTCCGAAGTGAATTGTATGAACAAACCATGCCCGGCATCGCCTTTGTGCAATTGCCCGGTGGAATGCAAAAAGCGCGGGCCATAACCAATTGTTGTTGCCAAACGCAAGCGGGTTTGAATTTTTGTGCGCAATTGTTGCAGCGCGGCATCATTTTCCACTGTTGGCGTCACATAAGCTTGCAATGCGACGTAGCTGCGACTCTTGTGATTTTTATCCCCCGGACGGGCTTCCGCTAGGAACTTATTCAAGGCATCGGCCAAATTTTTTGCCGAAACATCAGCATAAACCGAAACGCCGTCTGCTTGCAGGCTCGGGACTTGCTCTGGTAGCTTGCCTGCTTTTTGATACGCCTCGACCATTTGCCGCGCCAGAATTTTTGCGGATTCCACATTCGGTTGATCAAACGGATTAATTTCAAGCCGGCGGCTTGCGATGATCGTCGCGATTTCCCAGCGAAAAAACTCCCCGCCAAGATCATATAAATCCTGCAAATCAAGCTGAACCACTGGATGCCCGGCTTCAAGCAATGCTTCAACCTTTTGATCGAAAGTCGAGTCGCCCTCGAGACGGAGATAAACAAACAAACGATCATTCCCATAAACGCTCGGCGCGCCAACCTCCTCACCATCAACCGGTAAGATGCCTTTGCCCTCTTTGCCTGTGCTTTCCGCGATCAACTGCTCGGCCCAAGCGCCAAAGTATTTTATCGGCGGTGAAGCGATCAACGTCACTTTGTCGCGCCCCTGAACCGCTAATTCACCCAAAATCACGCCCAGCGTGGCGGGAGAACTATCCTCTGTTTGCGATGACGCGATACCCTTGCTGAGCTGCGCCATAGCTGCAGCGCGCTCGAGCAGCACATTCAAATTCATGCCTATTAATGCCGCCGGCACCAAGCCAAAATACGAAAGTGCAGAGTAACGCCCGCCGATGTTGGGATCGTTGATGAAGGTTTTGCGAAAATTGTACTTCTTGGCCGTATCAGCCAGGCCGCTGCCAGGATCTGTGATAGCAACGAAATGCTTGCCCGCTTTCGTCTCACCAATTTTCTCAGAAGTCCAGTTGTAAAAATATTTAAAAAACGAAAACGTTTCAACGGTGCCGCCGGATTTGGTGGAGACGATGAAAAGCGTTTGGGTCGGATCGAGGCGGTTCGCATGCGCCAACACCGCGCCCGGATCCGTGCTGTCAAGCACAGCGAGATCGAGATAGCCGGTTTGCACGCCAAACGTGAAGCGAAACACTTCCGGCGCGAGGCTCGAACCGCCCATGCCGAGCAACAGCGCATGCGTAAAGCCTTCCGCGCGGATTTCGTCAACAAAGGCATTAATTTCAGGAATGGCTTTTGACATTACCTCCGGGCTGTGCAGCCAGCCGAGACGATTGGTGATTTCAGTTGGCTCGGGTTTCCACACGGTGTGATCATGGCTCCAAATACGCGCGAGGATATCATTTTCACGCAAGTCTCTGAGCGCGGTATCAATGTTCGATTGGTATTTTCCCAAGCGAAAGGCGTCACTTTGTTTGGCAGATTCATGTTGCGTGGACATTCTTCGAACTCCTCAAAAAAGCGGTTTGGGTGATGGCTAATTCATGCAGATTTTTGTTTTTGTAACGTTTTGGACTGAGTGAATATGTCATTTGATGAATCTTGTGAAAATTCGGTTTGGGGCGGCAACTTCACAAGATTCTTGCAGAATGACAAGATAGAAAGGCAAAGGAAAAACGCTATATTGGCCAGGCTATTCACCCAGACAGAATCGCCTTCCCAAGCGGTTCATCCCCAAAGCGACCGCGCTCAAAAATCTTCTGGCCGCGCAGAAATGTCATTTCAACAACGCCGTTGAGTCTTTGCCCTTCATACGGCGTCA
>QEVD01000232.1 GCA_003576975.1 Candidatus Zhuqueibacterota bacterium | reverse complement strand
GAGATCGTCGCGCGCTGGGGCGAGGAGGCGACGGTGGAGTCCATCTTCGCATTGGAAGATTGTTGGGCGATGCGGCGCGGTCAACCTCATGTCGTCGTGGATCCGGCGGCGGGTTTGCTCTGCCGTCATTTTGCGCATCAACCGGTGTCGGGCTACTGCTGTGTGCCGTTGACCGTACAAGGCGAAACCCTGGGGCTGTTGTGTCTCGTTGGGGTCTCCGCCAGGACGGGCGAGCATCAGATGAGCCAGCAACAACTGGCCGTAACGGTGGGCGAAGCGGTCAAGCTGTCTTTGTCCAACTTGAGACTGCGAGAAAAACTGCGCGAACAGGCGATCCATGATCCGCTGACCGGCCTTTTCAACCGGCGCTACCTGGAGGAAACTCTGCCACGCGAGCTGCATCATGCACGGCGCGGGAATTCCTCCTTGTGCCTCGCGATGCTCGACCTAGATCACTTCAAGCCATTCAACGATACTTTTGGGCACGAGGCCGGCGATTTGCTATTACGTGAGCTGGCGCAGGTGCTGCGGGAGAAGCTGCGCCAGAGCGACATGGTGTGCCGCTATGGCGGCGAGGAGTTTGTGCTGGTTCTGCCCGATTCCTCGCTGGCCAACGCCTGGCAGCGTGTGGAGCAGATTCGCGTGCTGGTTAGGGAATTGCAGATTCGGCATGGCGAGCAACTGCTGGGGATGATGACCGTGTCGGTCGGCATCGCGAAGGCGCATGACCACGGCTCCACCACACGTGAATTACTGCGCGCGGCTGACGAGGCCTTGTATGCCGCTAAGCAGGCCGGGCGTGACCGCGTCGTGGTCTACGAAATGAGAAACTAACCGGAGTAAAGTCAAAACACCTTTAGCTAAAGGAGAAGAACCATGTCTGTCGCTCGAGTAACTGAAATCACCGCGACCTCTGCCAAAAGTTTTGAGGATGCCATTCAAATGGGAATCGCGCGCGCCAACAAGACTTTGCAGAACGTCAAAGGCGCCTGGATCAAGGACCACAAGGTGGTGGTCGAAAACGGCAAGATCAGCGCATTTCGCATTGTGATGAAGGTCACGTTCGTTCTCAATGACTGAGCAGGAAGCCGGAATCGGGTTGTTCCCTACGGCCGGCGGTGGGCTCAGCAATGGCCTTCCGGGAATGCCGTTCTCAACGTTCTTGCATTGCACGGCTTCGCGCGCCAGATCGCATGGATGGTTTGAAGAATGGCTCTGACGAGGCATTTGTCACCGGAGCCGCCGGCTTAATTTCTCCTCGACCGAACAACCAGAAACTATTTTTTCGATCCACCGGCGTAAGCAGGAACACGAATTCGGTGGAGGCCAGGAAGGGCTCAAGGACGAGCCGTTCCCGTCGCGAGATCAGAAAGGACTAAAGTCAAAAAACCTCTTTGGCTAGCGGGAGGAGAATGATCATGTCGAAAGAGCCGTATCATGAGTTGATCAATCTAGGTCTTGGGAAGCGGTATGCCGAGTTGCTGAAGGCGACAGGAGTCGCCAGTGTGCCGGAATTGGCCGAGCGGCATCCGGAGAATCTGCATCTGTGCTTGGTTGTGACCAATGAAGAAAAAAAACTGGTGCGCAAACTGCCAACCCTGTCAAAAGTCGCGGCGTGGGTGGAACAAGCCCGAAATTCTCTGACAGCATGATAGGGTTGGACAAAGCGCGGAAATTGTTACCTCCCGAAGTATTTTCACAAAGGATGCTATTTTTAAAAGGAGTACACCTCATGAGAAAAACAGTACTGATGTTGTTGGGCGCAGCCTTGCTGGTCACCAGCATGGGTTGCGGCTTGAGTAACAAAGCCAAAGGCGGGGCGATCGGCGCGGGCGCGGGCGGTGTTGCCGGCGGCCTGATCGGACGCGCCGCCGGGAACACGGCGCTGGGCGCGATCATTGGGGCCGCGGTCGGCGGAACCGCCGGCGTCATCATCGGCAATCACATGGATAAGCAAGCCGAAGAGATGAGAAAAGACCTCGAGAATGCAAAAATCGAACGCGTCGGCGAGGGCATCAAGATCACGTTCGACTCCGGTATTCTCTTCGAGACCAATTCCTCCAATTTGCAATCGGTGGCGCGAGCGAACATCGAGAGTTTGGTGAAGATCCTGAACAAATATCCGGACACCAACATTTTCATCGAGGGAGATACCGACAGCGAAGGCACGGACGAATATAACCAAAAATTGTCGGAACGCCGTGCGCAAGCGGTTGCCGACTATCAAAGGGGCCTCGGTATAGACGGCGCCAGGATTTCGACGGTGGGCCTGGGTGAGTCAAACCCGATTGCTTCAAACGATACGGTTGACGGTCGCCAGCAAAACCGGCGCGTTGAAGTTGCCATTTTTGCGAACGACAAGCTGAAGAAGGCGGCGCAAGCGCAAGCCGGCACGGATTAAAATTGCTGTAGGAGCTTGAGCTCCTTGATGGATGCAGTTTCGACCGTTACTGCCTCATGAAAATACGAAACGCTGAATCGGGAGCTCAAGCACTTTCTTTTAACGCGAACCGTGATGCCGGAAACGCGGCAGCAAAAAATGCCGACAGCACAGTATTCGCGGCGAATGCACTGATCAACAAAAATGAAAAGCAGGAGACCAAAGCGATGCGAGACTTCCCCTCTTTCATAGAAATTATTTTGGCGCAAGGGGTTTTACAGCAATGTGGTTATTACCATAGCCCGTTAGATGGAAACTTGGGCAAATCCGCTCGCCAGGCGCTCAAGGGCTTTCAGAAAGACAATGGGCTTGCCGCTACCGGAGTTTTGGATGAAGAGCTTTTTCGCACGCTGCTGGCTTGGCAGGAAGCGAAGGCGTATGTCACAGATGCTTAGCCTGGAATCTGATGAACAAGGAGGTTGCAACGATGAAACCAATTCGGTTACTCGCCGCCGTGCCGGTCCTTTTGATCTTGACCTGTTCTCTGTTTTCAGTCTGCGGCGATCGTACACAGAAAGTCTCGGACGCAGATCTGCGTCGGGAAAAGTATAAATTCGAAAGCGTGATGACGGCAAAGTTGGTTGTATACCGCCGGTCATTGCATCAAATGAACGCGCGGGCCGAAAATGCCTCCTCGCAGTTCAAAGTGGGGACAGACCGGCAGAGCGCAGAGCTGGAAAGACAGTTAGTAGCGGCAGAGAAAAATCTCACGGCGTTGGACGCCTCGAGCAAACAGGACTGGATAGACATGAAACCCGGCCTGGAACATGCCTTCGATGACCTGGGGAAGTCCTTTCAACAAGCAAGCGCTCGATTCAACACTCCGCTGATGCACTGATTCGTCCTTATGCCCCGGTTGTGGCATTGCTGGAGCACCGGCCTTTGCGGCATCGTTAGCAACAAAAAATGAAACAATCAATTAGCAAAGCTTTTGCAGACCAGCCAGGATATTCTCCCCCAAATGCGGCAAAGTCGTTCCAGCCACGCCGAACAAGTGGAAATCATCGATTTTTATGAATGGTGCGCCGGAACATCTGCAGTTTGTGTTTGATAACGATTATATATTAACAGCAGGGGAAAATTAGTTTCGGCCGTACACTTTGAATTCTTCATTACAAAGGAGATGCAATGACTTTAACGACGAATATGACGCTGGTTGATTTTCTGTTGTTGTTGCTTGTTGCCGGCGTCTGCGGCGCCATTGGCCAGGCCATCTCGGGCTACTCACGCGGCGGCTTTCTGGTCGCCATCGTGCTGGGCTTCATTGGCGCGTTTATCGGTGTGTGGCTTGCAGCCAAGCTCGCGTTGCCAGAGCTTTATATGCTGCGTATCGGCGCGACGAGTTTTCCCATCATCTGGTCCATCATTGGCGCGACATTATTCGTAGCCGTGGTCGGCTTGATTAGCTCGCCGCGACGGCGAATTATCGAATAAGGTATGGCGATTGAAGCACCTGCCGGATTTTACGTCGCACCGGTTCCTCTCGCTTCTCATTGGAGTGGGCGGACACGAGTTGTCCTCCCAAGAAAGCAAATGCAACCGCCACGAGCAAACCTCGGGGAAGAGTTACCCATTCTGATGAAGCCCGGGAGTGACGGCTTGAAGAAAGTTATTGCATCGCCAATCCTGATACAACAACGTCGCGTTTGGGACTTTACCATGTTTTTTGTTGCTGTCATTCTATTGGGAATCTTGTGAAGCTCCAGACTCACTATCGATTTGAGCCACATTCGCAATGCTTCACAAGATTCTTTCTGACAGTTAAATGATGTCAGTCATGACTCATCATTTCGTACTAATCTTCTAACCTCTAACATTCGGCGGCACAGTCGCCGTAAAGGAGTCGAATATGCTTTGGACCATCGCTTTGATTCTTGTGGGCCTGTGGCTGCTGGGATTTTTCGGCGGCTATGCGGCGGGTGGACTAATTCATGTGTTGCTGGTTATCGCCATCATCGTGGTGGTGTTCAGAGTCATTCAGGGACGTAAAGTGCTGTAGCCAGTTCCACGCAAAAGACTCTACAACATTTGGGAGATCAATCATATGAAACGGATCATGCTTATCGGGCTGGTTCTCATCGTGCTCGGCGCCGCGGTGCTCGTTTACCAGGGCTTCACGTACACCAGCCGTGAGAAGATTATTGACATTGGTCCTCTGCAAGCCAGCGCCGACACGCAAAAGACCATCCCGGTGCCTCCCCTCGTGGGCGGGTTGGCAATTGTCGGAGGATTTGTCATGGTTATCATGGGGAGCAGGAAGTCGTAGTTCATCGCGTCGCCCAACAACAGCAAGACGACCTGGCTTTTGATTCGTAGTGGGCGGCGTCACTTTTCATCGTTACACCTTCACAATTTTAGGAGACAGTCATGTTTCAGGAACAAAGATACTTCAAACGTGCTATTGTATTCGCCCTGGCGTGTCTCGCCATTTTATTTGTGGCATCTGTAGGCAGCCTGGCAGCGCAGCAGGAAGTAAAAGCGGTGCTGTTCAAGGAAGCCAACACGGCGCTGCAAGCAGCGAAAAAAGTCAATGCCGAGGTTCTTGCGCCCAGGAATTTCGGCGAGGCCATGAAACACTATCAAGAGGCTGAGGCGGATCTGCAACAGGGCAAAAACCTGGATAACATTCGCACGAAGCTGCGCGCCTCGAGCACGGCTTTCCAAAAGGCCATAGACGCCACTAGGCTGGCCGAGGTCACCTTCACGAATTCGATAAAAGCGCGTAAGGATGCGCAATTTACCGAGTCCTCCAAATTTGCTATGCCGCTTTGGACCGAAGCGGAAAAGAAATTCAACGAAGCGACCGGTATCCTCGAGACTGGGAACGTCAATGACGCGCGGAAGAAAGCAAATGAAGCCGAGAAACTCTACCGTCAAGCCGAGCTAGACGCCATTAAAACCAACTACCTGCAAGAAACCTGGGCGCTGTTGAAGCAGGCGGAGCAGATTAAGGTCAAAGACCACGCCCCCAAAACCCTGCTCCATGCCCAGCAGCTCGCCCAGCAGGCTGAAAAAGAATTGAATGAAAATCGATACGATACCGACGTGGCGCGCAGCCTGGCGCGGCAAGCGAAACAGCAAACCAAGCACGCCATCTATCTCGCCAATACCATCAAGCAGATGCAGGGCGAGAAGCAAACCTGGGAAGACTTGATGTTGGCCGCAGAAGAACCTTTGCAGCAGATTGCCGAGGAAACGGATCTGGCCGCTTCGTTCGACTCCGGCTTTGGCAAAACGACCAACGAAATCATTACATACGTCACCACTTACCAGGATAGTGTCGATCGTTTGAGCCGGGATTTGGACTGGTACCAACAGGAAAGCGAGCTGCAGGAAGCACGGATTGCCGAACTGGAGCAACAGTCTGGGAGCCAAGCGAAAGAAAAATCGGCGTTGGCGCAACAACTCGACATGCAAGCTAAAACACGAGAGGTGTTTGCCAAAGTGGAGCGGTCATTCCGTCGTGATGAAGCCAGAGTTCTGCGCGAAGGCAACGATGTCATTATCCGCCTGGTGGGCTTGAATTTTCCCAGCGCCAAGGCGACTATCGAACCGCAATCTTATGTCTTGCTGACCAAAGTGCGCGATGCCATCAATGCTTTCCCGGAATCTACTGTTTCCGTCCTGGGCCATACGGATTCGTACGGCAGCGATGAGAAGAATTTGCAGTTGTCAAATGAGCGCGCCGAAGCGGTCAAACAGTATCTTTTGGCCAACTCCAAGGTCGTCGCTTCCCGCATCGCAGCTTTCGGTTATGGCGAGAGCAAACCTATCGCCAGCAACGAGACCGCGGCAGGCCGCGATATTAACCGTCGCGTTGAGCTGATCATTCATCTTGGTGCCGGCGGCCCCAATTAGGTTTCTGCTCGGCTCAAGAAAGCCAGGTAGTCGTGACCTCGCTGGAGGTGCTGATACCATCTCCGCATTTTTAGTGGAAGGTTGAGTAATGGGTTCCGTTTCGGGCGCTCGAGACGGAACCCGATTCCTTGACCACATCGCTCAAAGGAGATCTGCTATGAGTAGAAAAAAACAGTTTAGCCGCGATGAGGCAAAGCAAATTGGCCAGGCCTTGGGCCTCGATTGGAATAAAATTGACGTCGAGCAATTTCGCAAGGGGCTCGAAGTGGAACTTGAACACGGCGCGAGAACGCCGGATACCAACGTTACCAATGATGATACTCTTCTCACCGGCAAGATCGCACTGGCCCACCTCAAGGAGTTTCCGGATTACTACACCCGGCTTGCGAGGATGGAAAAAGAGGCTGAGATGTTTTGGAAAAAATAATAGAGATGGGGGCGTGTCAAAAGTTTTGTGCGATAAGGAGTACATGATGAATTATCCGAAATTAGACGCCCCGCTGGCGGCGGCAGTAGATGAAAGCAAGAGCGCCGAAGAACCGCTGCTAGCGGTTTACATTTATACCGCCAAATCGCGGGATGAATCTGCCACGGTTTTTCTCAATGGCCTCGGCGTTAGAGTCTATTCGAAAAATCAGGACACGTTTACCGCCACGGTCTCGCCGCACACGGTCAAAAAATTATCACAGCAGCCCTGGGTGCGCTATGTCAAGCTCTCCCCCAAGCTGCACAGTTCAATTAAGAAGGAGAAGCTCTATGCAAGGCAATACCATGATCTGGCTTGAGATTTTAGGCGGGGTCGCAGTTTTTATATTTTTACTGGGCATCCGCATCGTCCGGCCGACGCACCGGGGACTGGTCGAACGCCTGGGGAAATATCATCATTTCGCCAATCCCGGTTTTCACTGGATTATCCCGGTTATTGACAAGCTGTATCAAGTCAATATCACGGAACAATTGGTCAACGCAGACCCGCAGGAAATCATCACCAATGACAACCTCAACGCCATGGTTGATGCGCAGATTTATTACAAAGTCAAAGCGGACGAAGTCAGCGTCAAGAACTCGCAATACAATGTCAACGATGTCAATTTTCAGATCGTCAATCTTTCCCGCAGCACGCTGAGGAACATTATTGGGACGATGTCGCTCAAATCCGCCAACAGCGAGCGCGGACGAATCAACAACGATCTGCATGAGATTCTCATTAAAGAGACCACACACTGGGGCATTGACATTGTGCGGGCGGAGTTGAAGCAAATCGATCCGCCCAAAGACGTGCAGGATACCATGAACAAAATCGTGAAAGCCGAGAATGAGAAGATCGCCGCTATCGACTTTGCCACCGCCGCGGAGACTACGGCAGACGGCGTAAAACGCGCAGCGATCAAGCAGGCCGAAGGCGTTAGGCAAGCGCGCATCCTGCAAGCGCAGGGCGAGGCGGAAGCGAAAGGCTGGAAACCGCGCAATACGCCCTGCAGAATAATGCGAAGATCATCGTGCCGGCCGGCCAACAACTGGTCAACGTCATCGGTGATCTGGCCGGCATCATACCGCACAATGGCAAAGCGGACAGCGGCATGAACCAACAAACATAGGGGATATCTTTCGGCTACGGCTTTTGAACATTTAGCTTTCATGGTGCGGACGTCACCGCATATCGCCGAGCCCTATCGTTCGTAGAGGATTTTTTACAGGCAGGAGCATACCAAATGAGACGTATCCTGATTATCGACGACGCAGCCAATCTACGGCTGCTTTATCAGCTTGAGTTTGAGTTGGAGGGTTATGAAGCCGTCGCAGTCGGGTCGGGAAAGGAAGCGTTGGAGATTTTGGCACACGAGAACATAGACGCTGTGATTTTGGACTTTCTGCTGCCGAATTCCGGGGGGCTGCAACTGCTTGATGATTTGCTGGCACGGCAACGACATTTGCCCATCATTATCAATACTGGATACGCGCAATTGCGCCAAAACTTCCGTTGCTGGGGCGCTGATGCTTTTGTGGTCAAGTCTTCTGATCTAACAGATTTGAAGGGTGCTTTGGCGCAGATCATTGCAACAGCATAACTTTTTGTAAGACGCTGCGGCTGCGGGCAAGTCAACACTTCAACGGCGTCAATTCGGCGTACCACGGGAGCATCATTGCCGAGGCCGGGATCGGTGTCGCGAATTTCAAGGTCGGTGATCAAGTGCTGATCTCGTGCGCCTCCTGCGGCACGTGAGCTGCTTGTAAGAAAGGATTGTATTCGCATTGCGAAAGCGGCGGCGGCATTCAAAGCAGTTGTTGCCAATAAGCTTAATACAGAACCACCGAATTCTCAAGGTGGATTTTATAAGGAGAGGCTTGTCGTGGAAAACGGCTCAACCAAGTCACCGATCCAGCGCATTGCCTTCATCGGCAATTACCTACCGCGCCAATGTGGGATCGCCACATTCACGGCCGATTTGTGCGAGGCCATCGCTGCCACAAATAACGGCACAACATGTATTGCCCTGCCCGTCAACGACGTTCAGGCCGGCTATGCCTATCCTCCTCGCGTTCGATTTGAGCTGACGGAGAAAGACCTCGACTCATATCGCCGCGCCGCCGATTTCCTGAATATCAACAACGTTGGCCTGGTGTGTCTGCAACACGAGTATGGCATCTTTGGTGGGCGCGCGGGCAGCAATATCCTCGCGCTCTTAGGTGAATTGCGCATGCCCATCGTCACCACCTTGCACACCATTCTGCGCGACCCCGACCCGGATCAGCGGCGCGTGTTGGAAGAAGTTGCAGCCCTGTCCGATCGGTTGGTCGTCATGAGCGAGCGCGGCGCGGAATTTTTGCAGGAGGTTTATGGGGTACAACCCAAGAAAATCGATCGCATCCCGCACGGCATCCCGGATATACCTTTTGTCGATCCAAGTTTTCACAAAGACTTGTTTGGCGTCGAGGGCAAAATCGTCTTGCTGAGCTTCGGCTTGCTCTCGGCGAACAAAGGAATCGAAAACGTGATTACCGCCCTGCCCGCTATATTGGCCAGGCATCCGAACGTGGTGTACATCATTCTCGGCGCGACCCATCCCCACGTTAAACGGCAGGATGGTGAAACGTATCGGCTGTCATTGCAATGGCTGGCTCACGAGAAAGGCGTCGAAGGCCAAGTCATCTTCTATAACCACTTTGTTAGTTTGGAAGAGCTGGTTCAATTCATCAGCGCGGCGGACATTTATATCACACCATATCATGACGCAGCGCAGATCACCTCCGGCACACTCGCCTACACGATTGGAGCGGGCAAGGCCGTCATTTCAACCCCCTATTGGTATGCCGAAGAGATGCTGGCCGAAGGACGGGGAGCGTTGGTTCCGTTTCGGGATCCGCAGGCCCTGGCCGATCAGGTGATTAATCTTTTAGATCACGAAGCAGAGCGCCACGCCATGCGCAAACGGGCTTATCTGTTCGGGCGAGAGATGATTTGGCCGCAGGTGGCGCGCCGTTACATGCAGAGTTTTGAGCGCGCCAAAGCCGAGCGCCGGCACTTCACGCCCTCCGGCTTCACGGTCAAGCCGCTCGATAAACGTCCGGATGAATTGCCCCCGCTCAAACTCGATCACTTGCGCCACATGACAGACCAGACCGGCATGTTGCAACACGCCCTTTTCACTGTGCCCAATTATAGTGAAGGCTATACCACCGACGACAACGCGCGCGCTTTATTGGTGAGTGCGCTCTTGGATGAACTCGGTATCGAAGAGTCCTTGGAACTATCTTCGCGTTATCTTGCTTTTATCTGGTATGCTTTCAATGCCGAGAGTGGGCGCTTTTGCAACTTTATGAATTACCAACGCAACTGGCTGGAAACGAGCGGCTCAGACGATAGCCATGGTCGCGCGTTGTGGGCGTTGGGCACGGTGCTGGGTCGCTCGAACACGCCCGCCCTCCACAGCTTGGCAGGTCGATTATTCGAGCAAGCCTTGCCGACTATTCTCCTGACCACCAGCCCGCGCGCTTGGGCTTTTGCTCTTATTGGCATTCAAGAATATATGCGGCGATTTACCGGCGACCGCCGGGCTAGTCAAGTCCGGGAAGAATTGTCTCAACGGCTGATGAATTTGTATCAAAGGAATCACTCCGATGAGTGGCGCTGGTTCGAAGGCGGACTGACTTATTGCAACGCCGCGCTATCACATGCTTTGCTCCTGTGTGGCCAATCAATTCCGAATAGCGCCATGGCCGATGCCGGTCTGGAATCACTCCGTTGGCTGGCCGACTTGCAGCGCGCAAAGGCGGGGCATTTTGTTCCTATTGGCTCCAACGGTTTCTATCAACGCAGCGGCGAGCGGGCGCGGTTCGATCAACAGCCGGTGGAGGCGCAAGCGATGGTTTCTGCCTGTCTCGAAGCTTACCGCATCACGGGCGATACGCGCTGGCGCAAGGAAGCCCGCAGTGCCTTCGAGTGGTTCCTCGGGCGCAACGATCTCAATCTGCCCATCTACGATCCGACGACCGGCGGTTGCCGGGACGGTTTGCATCCCGACCGGCCGAACGAGAATCAGGGCGCGGAATCGACACTCGCCTTTCTCCAGGCATTATTGGAGCTACGGCTGGCGGAGAATACTCTTCTATCAATGAAAGCAAGAACTCATGAGCCATCAACTTCCCCAACTCTTTCAACGCCATAAACTCAATCCCATCTTGACCGCGATCGATTGGCCCTATCCGATCAATAGCGTGTTTAATCCCGGGGCCGCTTTGTTGCCCGATGGAACCACTCTGCTCTTGTGCCGGGTGGAAGATCGGCGCGGACATTCTCACTTGAGTGTAGCCCGCTCCGCCAATGGAATCGATGGCTGGCAGATTGACCCTCAGCCCACTCTGTTGGCTGATCCCAAAAATTTCCCCGAAGAAATGTGGGGCATTGAAGACCCGCGCATAACCTACGTGCCCGAGCTGGCTAAATATGCCGTCGTGTACACCGCCTTTAGCGGTGGTGGCCCGGGCGTGGCCTTAGCCTTCACGAAAGATTTCCACAACTTTGAGCGTTATCGCGTGATCATGTCTCCGGAAGATAAAGATGCGGCCTTGTTGCCGCATCGGATTGACGGCCAGTGGGCGTTGATCCATCGTCCGGTCAGCGCTCCGCGCGCGCATATGTGGATTTCCTATTCGCCTGACTTGCGGAATTGGGGCAATCACACGCTAATGCTGGAGGCCCGCCATGGAGGTTGGTGGGATGCGAACAAGATCGGCCTCTCGCCACCGCCGATCGAAACACCGCAGGGTTGGCTGGTGATTTACCACGGTGTGAGACAAACGGCTGCCGGCGCGATTTACCGGCTCGGACTCGCCCTGTTCGATTTGCAGGCCCCAGAGCGTTGCCTGAAGCGCGGCGACGAATGGGTCTTTGGCCCGGAAGAACCCTACGAGCGGCACGGGGATGTGGGCAATGTTGTCTTTCCCTGCGGTTACACCATTGCTCCCGATGGCGATACCCTCCATTTGTATTACGGCGCGGCAGATACGAGCATTGCCCTGGCCACCGGCAGTATTCGCGCAATGCTGGGGTGGCTTGAACAACAACACTAATATCGAATTGTGTAAGGAGCGACAAACATGAAAGCATTAGTTTATCATGGACCAGGCAAACGTGCTTGGGAAGAAAAACCGAAACCCTCGCGACAGGAAGCGACGGATGCAATCGTCAGGATCACGAAAACGACCATTTGCGGAACGGATCTCCACATCATGAAAGGAGATGTTCCCGATGTTCCGGACGGACTCACGCTGGGTCACGAAGGCGTCGGCATCATTACAGAAGTTGGCGCCGGCGTTGCGAATTTCAAAGCCGGCGATCGGGTGCTGATCTCGTGCATCACCTCCTGCGGCAAGTGTGCGGCGTGCAAGAAAGGCATGTATTCGCATTGCGAAAGCGGCGGCTGGATTCTTGGCCATCTCATCGACGGCACG
>QEVD01000772.1 GCA_003576975.1 Candidatus Zhuqueibacterota bacterium | reverse complement strand
AATCAGCGGAACATCGCTTTGATGCTGCCCCAGGTTGCGCGCGCGCTCGAAATGGTGGGATTGACGTGGATGGTGTTGGAATAGGTATAGCTTTCGTCGCGATCGATGATCTTGAGACGATAATAGTAAACACGCGTCGTTGTTTTGAATACCGTGTTGTCTTCGTAGGAATAATCTGTCTTGACGGTGGGATTGCCTTTCGCGTCGACCGTTGCGATCTTTTCGAAGGTGCGTTCGTCCAGCCCGCGTTCGATCTCAAAGGCCTTGAGATTGATCTCGGCTTCTGCGGTCCATTTCAGCGTCACTTTGTTGCGCGCCGGTTCTCCGCGAAATTCGGATACGATGGCGCCCGCCCATACCAGGCTTGCACTCAACGCTAAAATAAATCCCGCAGCAAAAAAACGTCTCACCATGACGACTCCAGAATATGCAGACGTGCAGAAAGATAGTGGTTTGCGTGCAAGAGTCAAGTACTTTTTCTTCGCAAGCCCAAGCCGTACCAAAATCTACGCCAAGAAGCCGTTTTGGGGATTTTCTCAAATTATGCAAAATCCTTCCGATTTTTCGGAAAGGATTTGCACCATTGACCGGCCAGCGAAATTTATGTGTGAAGCCGTATGAAAGATGCTCATTTCGACCGGGCTGAATTTAACAACTTAGCACGATAAATTTGAATTTTTTTTCATCAGCTAAGCATAAATTTGCTTTGAGTTTAGTTGATGTCCTCTGGTATAATCTTTGCTAGTATTCTCAGTTCGCGAGCTGTGAACAATTTTATTTTCGTGAACTTATCTCTCCTTCGCGAATCCAAATCTAAGAGGTTTCACATTGTTTCGGAGGATTTTCATATGAAGCATGCGCGTTTACGAAGTGTACTGGTCATATTGACCATGCTTCTGGTTGGCGCCGTCTCACTCTTTGCCGGCACCACCGGAAAAATTGCCGGCAAGGTGATTGACAAGGAAACGGGCTTTCCGTTGCCTTCCGCCACCGTCATCTTGGTCGGCACGACCCTGGGCGCGGCAACCGATCTGATCTGAACGGGGATTTTTTCATTCTCAACATTCCGCCAGGTGTTTATGATGTGCGCGCCTCGATTATCGGTTACACCCCGGTTATTGAAAAAGGCGTGCGTGTCTCCGTGGATTTGACCACCAAAGTAGATTTCTCCATGAACTCGGAGACCTTGCAGTTGGGTGACGTTGTCGAAGTCATTGCAGAACGTCCGTTGATTCAAAAGGACGTCACCGCTTCGACCAAAATCACCACGGCCGAGGAAATCAAAGCGTTGCCGGTAGTCACGATTAACGAAGCGATTGCTTTGACGGCGGGCACACAGGGCAGCGGCAGCAATCTCCATATTCGTGGCGGCCGCGCCGGTGAAGTTGCTTTTTTGGTGGATGGCCTCAATATTCAAGATCCGCTCGATCGTTCCCTCGGTTTAACCGTCGGCACCTCCGCAGTCAGTGAATTGCAAATTATCTCCGGCGGGTTCAATGCGGAGTATGGTGATGCGCAGTCCGGCGTCATCCAGCTCACCACCCAAGAAGGCAAGCGTGAGCGTTATACCGGTCGCATTTCCTATCAAACGGATCACTTTGGCGATAGCGGCATCAGCAATAGCACGCAGGGC
>QEVD01000231.1 GCA_003576975.1 Candidatus Zhuqueibacterota bacterium | reverse complement strand
ATAATTGGAACCAATCGCGGTCCCAGGGTTTCACCCTGGGCTATCACATCACGCTCCTTCGGAGCTTGCAATAATGCTTTTAGCTTGACACGTATGCCCAACGGGGGCGCATGTAATAGCCCACGGGCAGCGCCCTGGGAACAATAAAATCTATCGCACCTAGCTCTGAAGGGGCGGCATTCCGGGCGTGGTTCTATGGCGCCTCGCTGGGGCTTGGTAATAACCCATGATTACCGGTTTTCCAGGGCGTTGCCCTTCGCTTTTACATTTCGCCCCCGTGGGGCTGTTTGTCTGTGCCATAGAATTCGACTCAACGTTGTCGTACTAAGTTTTTTTCTTGGGGTCTTCGTGACTTGGTGGTAAAATCTGGTTCCGGCTTGTCCGGGTTATGGTTAACGTTGCCGCTCAGGACTTCAGCAAAATTTTCGTGCTCAGGAGAAGCAAAATGTTTCGTTTGATGATTGGATGTGCCGGAGCTTTGTTGTTGCTGACAACCAGCCTGCCTGCGCAAGAGGCAGTGTTCAGTGATGATTTCAACCGGGCTAGTCTCAACACGCAAAAATGGGTGTTCGGCAAGCATGCCGGCAATCTCTCTGCCATTGAAAACGGAGAATTGCATTTGCGTTCTTCCGGCCGCACCAGCGGCTGGATGCACACGCGCGAAAAATTCTCGCTGCAGAATAGAATCGTTCAAATAAAAGTTGCACAGCCCAACGGCGACGGCGCGCTGGGCATTTCGCCGACCGCAAACAGCGCCTCGGCCATTGCTTTTTCCGAAGAGCCGAACAGTTACCGCTTCTACACCTACCGTTCGTCGCCGGATTCTCCTTACAAGCTTTTTGTCCGCTGGAGCAAAAACCGCCAGGTCGGCGGACGGGAAGTCGCCGAAGACGTGACACTTTCCGGTGTTTGTTATTTGCGCATGCGGCTCACCTCCGAAACGATTCATTTTGAATATTCTTTTGATGGGGAAGTTTGGGAAACGGCGTACGCCGAAATTTTTTCGTTGCCCAATCTGAAACCCGCAGATCCGTATTATGTCGAACTAGCCGCGGATTACACCGAAGTCAATGGTGAGTGGGTCGTTGATGATTTCGCGATACAAAATGCGGGCGCGGCCACAACCGTGCGCGACCAAATCGTATTGGACGATCCTCTGCAAAATAACACGCTGGGCGCACGCAGCGGCGGCCAATTCACCGCCAACGGCTGGAAAGTCACCGGCCCGGAAGACATGATTGTCTACGATCTCGGCAGATACCTCGAGAACGGCGCGCTTACCATTCAACTCAACAATTTCAAGCCGGGCGAACAAAACGCCGTTGAGCGCCATCACGTGCTGAGCATGTTCCGCAATCCCTGGGGCGATCACAACATCGTAGAAAATCAGGAAACGTTGTGGGACTTGCATACCGGCTTCAATTACAAACCCGGCGTGAAAATGCTTTCGTTCACTGATAATTCAAATGAACAAAGCACGATCGTTTGGGATGATTGGGAACTCGAACGAACCTATTACGTCACGGTCATTTGGCAGGGCAAGCAATTGCAGTACTTCCGCAACGGCAAGCTCGCGGCAACGCACACCCACGCGAGCCCAATGCAGTTGCGCTATCTTTTTCTCGGGCGCGACCGCACGGTGAGCGGTGATTTTCAAACCAATTTCAAGGGCAATCAATACCCCTCGATGATCGGGCCGGTTTATTCCAACCTCATTGTGAAGGAATTTTTGCCGCCGGAAAAATCTTTGCCGCCGGCGCCGGCTGAAATCGTAACACAAAGCATTTACGCCAACGCCGCGCGCTTGCACTGGAGCACAAATGCCCCCGCGATCTGTTATGTTGAATACGGGACGACTGCAGCCTTTGGCAATCAGACCGCGATTCTAGGGCCTCCCGCACAAACATTCAGCACAACCCTGGCCGGGCTTGCGCCGAATCAATCCTATCATTACCGCATTGTTGCGCTCGATGAAGAGGGTAACCGTTCTGTTTCAACAAAACAGACTTTTACGACGCTGGCAAACAGCCTGTATCTTTTCAAAGCCAGCGCAGATGCCTCGGTTGAAGCTTCCGGCATTTTTGGCGTCACGCGCAATCACGGCAATTATGGCGGCGTCAATTTGCTTGCCGCCAGCGGCTGGGAATCTTATTTGCGATTTCAAGTCGAGGGTGTGCAGGGAACGATTGCCTCTGCCACGTTGCGCTTGCACGGCCGGCAATCCGGCCGAAGCGGCGGCAATCTTCATCTCCTGCAGCAGAATTGGAATGAGCATGACGTCACGTGGCTGACGAAACCCGCGGTCACCACGCCGCCCATTGGCCGGTTGAGCGCAGTGCAGGCCGGGCAATGGCATGCGTTCGAGGTGGAATCCGTGATGACGGGCAATGGTATATTCAATTTTGCCTTGATCGGCGCAGGTGAGAAACCGGTTTCATTCGATGCGCGCGAATCGCTCAATCACCAACCGGAGTTGATTGTGGCCACCGAGGAGGCTGCCGCAACCTCGCCGCCTGTTATAAGCAATCTCGCCGGCGGCACTGTCACGTCATCGACTGCGCTTATTCGCTGGGACACCGACGCGCCTGCCAGCGCGCAGATCGAGTTCGGCCTGGATCCGGAGTACAGTCACAAAACCGCAGAAGAGAAAGATTTCAGCCGCAAACATTTTGTGACGCTGCATGATTTGCTGTCTTCCAAGAAATATTTTCTCCGCGCCGTCGCGCGTGACATCAAAGGCCGCGTGACGCGCTCGCCAGGAATCGTGTTGAACACGCCGCCGGATAGCGCCGGGCAAGTCGCATTGTTTGATGTCCATGAGATTTATCTGACCGCGGCAAACGCCGGCGAGAATCCCTACCTCAACGGGCCAGCAGTGACCCTCACCTTCACCGGAGTTTCCGGCCCGGCGAAAGGCAAGACGATTGCCGTCGAAGGATTTTGGGATGGCGATCAGACTTTTTGCGCACGCTTTGCGCCCATCGCCGCGGGCAAATGGGTTTGGAGTTCCAAGTCGAATGACGCCGGCTTAAACGCCAAACAAGGCCAGTTGCTTTGCAGCGGCGCGTTGCCGCCCTCACACATTTCCGCGCGCGGTCACGTACACCAGGCCGTCACCTCGTTGCGCACGCTGGCGCACAGCGCAGGCGGGCCGTTTTTTCTTGCCGGCGACATGCAACCTTCTTTTCGCACGCAAGCTTTGTCGATCCGGAATGATTTTGAATCATACCTCTCAGCACGCGCGCAGCAAGGCTTCAATTTTTTTTATGGCATGAGTTACTCGGCTTCAGGCGGTGAGGCACAAGCGGGCGAACTCAACGCGGCATTTTACGAAGGTGATTCGAATCGCCTCAATCCGGTGTTTTGGCAAAGCCTTGATCAGCGTATTTCCATGTTGAATCAAAGCGGTTTTGTGGCGGGATTGCCGTTGCGCCCGGCGGAGATGCAAGCCGCGTCAGCCGAACAAGTCACGCGCTTCGTGCAATATTTGGTGAATCGCTATGCAGCATTCAATGTCATTTGGGTTGCAGCGTCTGAAGCGGAGATGGAAACTCTCTCAAACGGTTCGGCCGAATTTGCCGCCTTGCTTGCGGCGAATGATCCCTACCATCACCCATTTTTAAAATTGGAATCCGAAACAGAGGAGGATTTGCCGGCCTCAAGCCGCACCACAACACGCCCAACCCTGCGCGCTGTTATCGACGCGCCGGAACCGCGTGACGATGAAGCGGCGCGCAAAGCCGTCTGGCGCACGGCGATGGCTGGCGGGTTTTGTGTTTATCAGGAGGGCAAACTCATGAACCAGCCAACGATTTCCGTCGACATGCCGCAAGCCGAAGGCGCACACGTTATGACAACGTTGCGGGAGTTTTGGAACAACGATAGTCACTACGAAATTCGCTGGTGGGAGTTCACGACTTTCGTGCCTCTGGGCAACCGGCGCTGGCTCGCCGGCAATCCCGGAGTCGAGTATGTAATTTATGCGGAAAGCGGCAGCGGTTTCAAAGTCGATCTTTCCGAAGCGGCCGGCCAGATTCAAGGCCAATGGTTCAACACCAAAACCGGACTGTGGAGCACGTTTTTCTCCGGCGAGGCGGGCTCTGCAGTAGCGCTGAAACCACCGGCGGAGGAGTGTGTGGCATATCTTTTGGTGAAAAGATGATCGTCAACCTGTTCGCCCTGTTCCGGCTGTTTATCGAATCCGCGGCGCCAAAGTTGTAAAGAGAGATGAGTGTCGTGAAGAGTATTAATTTTACCCAAGCGTTGCCTTGCGTAGCCGCCCTGTGATGCGTCACAATATAAAACAAAACCCGCTGGTCAAAAATTTT
This sequence comes from Candidatus Zhuqueibacterota bacterium, assembly GCA_003576975.1. GTDB lineage: Bacteria > Zhuqueibacterota > Zhuqueibacteria > Zhuqueibacterales > Zhuqueibacteraceae > Coneutiohabitans. Next base: position 3,595 of record QEVD01000231.1, on the reverse strand, counting down.
TTGACTTGAGTTTTTTCCCAAGAATCATGTTCGCCGCGCGTATGCTGATCAAAACAAATCACCACGCCCAAAAACAAAAGGGAGGCCGAGCCTAAGACTCAGCCTCCCTTTTTCACGAAAACTCGAACCTCATTCGTTGCTTTGGCGCAGCAGCAACAACCGGACGAGATTGAGCACGGCCACCGCGGCCGCGGCAACATAGGTCAAGGCCGCGGCGGTCAAAACCTTTTTGGCCATGGCGATTTCATCCGCGGCGAGATAGCCACCGTTTTGCAGTTGCACCAGCGCGCGCCGGCTCGCGTCAAATTCCACCGGCAACGTCACGAGCTGGAACAACACCGCACCGGCGAACAACACGATACCGATATTGAGCAGAAACGGCATGCCCATGAACAAACCGGCAATGGCCAGCGGCATGGCGAGCATCGAGCCGATGTTGGCCACCGGGAACAAGCTGGTGCGGAAGCCCAGCGGGCCGTAAGCGGCTTTATGCTGAATCGCGTGCCCCACTTCGTGCGCCGCCACGCTCAAGGCGGCAATCGAATCGCCGTCGTAATTATGCTCGGAGAGGCGGACTTCTTTCTTGGTGGGATCATAGTAGTCCGACAGCATGCCTTCCGAACGTCCGATACTCACGCCGCCGACCCCGTTGCGATTGAGCAGCGAAGCCGCCACTTCCGCGCCGCTGCGGCCGTAACGCGAGCGCACCTGGCTGAATTTGTTGTACGTGCTCTTGACCTTCCATTGCGCCCACAAGGCGAACAGCATGGCCGGCACCAACAAAATCAGATCCATCGTTGAAAACATGAACGGCATGGTCATCCTCCAGTCAAGTATTCAAATGATAGTTTATTCCGTTTTGCGCTGAATCTAACGAGGATTTGTGATTGTTTCAAGGCTTATTCCCGCCCCAGTTTGCGTTTGAGGTTGCCCCAGATTTTTTCCGCCTGTTTGGGAAAGACCAGCCAAAATGCTGCGCCTAAAAACAACAGCCCGGGAATGACCGGCAAAAAAAGGCCGAGCAGACCCAGGAAAAGAAAAACCGCGGCCGTACTGTACTTGCGCTTGCGCCATTGCGCAATTTTCTCGTCCAACCGCGCGCGCGAGGAGGATTTTTCGTTGTCTGCAGTTTGACTGTTATCGGGCGACAGGTTCAATAGTTTGGCATTCATGCGGGTTAATGCAAATTTTTTAACATGATCAAGCGATTGCCGTTTACGCGATCCGGATGATATTCCAAATGATCGACAGAACGGCGGATAATGTGCATGCCGAAACCGCCGGTGCGGCGTTTGGCAACGGCATCCTGTACGTCATAATCGGTTTGCGGTTTCATCTGAAAGCTCAAACCGGTATCACGTATGACGATGAGGAAGCGCTCAGAGTTGTATTGCACCGTGAGATCGATCCAATTTTCGGGGTTGGAATGATAGGCATGTTCGATTACATTCAAGCAGGCTTCATAAACCGCAATGCGAATCTTGCCGATTTCACGCGCGTTCATGCCCGCCAGTTTGGCGTGTTCGATGACAAAATCACACAACTGGTAAAGTTTGGAAACGCTGCTCTCCACGCGCAGCGTGAACGATTGCGCCTCCGCCAGATTCAGCGCGGTGAGATCGCCAAAATTTTTGATATCGGTTGCCGGGTACAAATCGTTGTCAAGATCGAGCAATAACGGCGGTTCCGCGATTTCAACGAGAGGGTTGGCGCCTCCTTCCTCATGCGCGACAGCGGGAATGGCCGAGGCAATCGCGACGGGAAGCGCGGCCGTGTCCGGCGGATCGACCAGATAACTCCAGGCGGTGAACGCGTTCAACTTATTCCTGGCAGTGTCAGAAATTTTTTCGAGCTTAAGCTCGCCATTGCGCAGACGCGCGCGCTGCGCCGCGGCGACCAGCAATGCGATCAACTTGACGGAAGGAAACGGAATATTTTCCATGTCGATGACGTAATGCGCCTTATCCTGGCTCAACGTCATCTCCAGATACGTGCTCAGGCGCGCCACCAGGTCCGGCATGGGCGCATTGCTTTCAAAGCGAATTTTGATGACGAACGGCGGGCCTTCCACCGTTTCGACAAAGAAAAGTTGCTTCTTCATAACAATCGATTATGCGTTCTTCGTCATCGTATCAGACCGGTTTGCCAGGTCTGGAACTGTTTAGCGTTACAGGCGATCTGCGCAAATGCGCCTTACTATACCGTCAACCGGCGTCAAATGATCATTTTTTGCATCACAAAATTTGTTTGCCGGCTTGCACAAAAGCAATTTTTTGCCCGCAAAAATCCAAATGATGGCGGAAAGTTAGGGAAATGCGCCTGGAGAAGCAAGCAAAAGTTCGGCAGTGAAAGCCGAATCTTGCGCTTTGCCCGCGCCGTTCCGCGCATGTTACAACAAACAAACTCAACTCAACGAAGGAAAAAACCATGCTCCGCGACAAGTCTTTGCTCATTTTTGATCTCGATGGAACTTTGGTGGATACGCGCCTTGATCTTGCGACGGCTGTTAACCATGCCTTACAACAATTGGGGCGGCCGCCGCTCCCGCTTGCGGTTCTCACCGGTTTTGTCGGCGACGGCGCACGCACGCTGGTGGCGCGCGCGCTGGGCAATCCCGAAATAAACGACCTGGAAACCGCGCTGCGTTTTTTCCGGGCTTATTATGCCGAGCATCTCGCCGATCACTCCCGCTTGTATGATGGCGTGCTGGAAACGTTGCAACATTTTCGTCACAAAAAAAAGGCCCTGCTCTCCAATAAACCGCAGGAATTCACCGAACCGTTGCTCGCACGCCTCGACTTGTCAAAGTTTTTCGATGTGATCGTGGGCGCGCGGCCGGATCTCAAGCTTAAACCGGACCCGCAGCCGGTTCATTTCATTTTGGACCAGCTTGGCGTTCCCGCAGCCGGCGCCCTAATCATCGGCGATGGCGAGAATGATGTATTGGCCGGAAAAGCAGCCGGCATTACCACATGCGCCGTCACCTACGGCATTCGCCCCGCCGAAAAATTGTTGCCCTTGCAACCCGATTTCGTCATACACAATTTTTCCGAATTGAAAGCTTTGATGCAATAAGACGACAGTTTCGCATGCGATATGGGGGATTAGCTTTTTAATGTCAAAATAAAATTCTGAAAGTTTATGGCGAATAATTTGTCGGCAGAGCGATTTGAAATAATTCTGTCGGCAAATCATGCTGCCAAAGTTTTTTTGCGATGATTTAAAAGCTGGCATTGACTTTTACTGACAGCCCCCCAACGGATCATGCCCGATCCGATGGGTTCCTCTATCAGTTGGCGATTGTCTTTTGGGGGTGCACTTCGTTGGGCAACTTTGGTTGATGTGCTTGCTCTTGAAGTGATTGCAATTTCAATACTGATTTTTTGCTAGCCGCGGCGCCCGGCCTTCAATCCCCAATCTGAAATCCACAAGCCGCATTCCCAAGAATCTCTTTGCTTCTTTAATGCCGAGCGTGTAGATTCCGCCCCAATTTCGTTGCGACTGCTACTGCCTGCTTCCGTTATGCAAACATCGTTCGTGGAGAAACTGCATGGCCGCCCCGGCTCCGGATTTACCCCCGCAAAGTCCAGCGACA
>QEVD01000230.1 GCA_003576975.1 Candidatus Zhuqueibacterota bacterium | reverse complement strand
ATCGAAGCGACGCCGAGATCATCCAAGAGTTTCTTGGCCTTCTTCGGGCCCAGGCCGGGAATGCGCAGCAACTCCATGATGCCCGGCGGAAACGAACGGCGCAGCTCTTCATAATATTTGAGCGTGCCGGTGGTCACCAGCGTGGTGATCTTTTCGGAGATGGCCTCACCGATGCCCTTGATCCCGCGCAGGCGGTTGCTGGCAACCAGTTCGTTAAGATCCTCCGAGACGCCGCGCAGAGCGCGTGCGGCATTTTCATACGCGCGCGTCTTGAAGGGATTTTCGCCCTTGAGTTCGAGCAGGGTGCCGATTTCTTCGAGAATCTCGATGACTTGTTTTTTGTCCATGGCCGAATGCTCAATTGGGTTTGACTGACGGATTCGCCGAAGGCGCATTCTGAATTTCTGCAAGCAACGCAACTGCCGGTTGAAAGGACGGCGTTTTATCCAAGATTTGCGCCAACACCTCGCGGGCGCGTTCGCCGTCGCGCAAAAGATGCCAATAAAATTTGGCAATATCCAGTCTTTGTTCCGGTGACAGGCCGCGCCGGCGTTGCGCCTGCTGCAAGCGTTCCTGCACGCCGGCCGAATCGCCGGCTTGCCAGTAATAGCGCGCCAGCACCAGGGCGCTGTCGAAGTTTCGCACCGGAAATTTTCTCTCTGGCATAATTTGTTCGAGCTTTTGCAGAAGCGCCAACGCCTCGTCGCGTGCATTTTGTTGCAGTTCGTATACGACTAATTTGAGAAAATGGTGCCGATAACTTTCCGCCAATCCCGTCTCATATTGATCGAGGTACACTTTGGGATGCTCGAGATTGCGATAACGATAGACCTGCAGGACATTTTTTTTGATGACTTCCGGCGCTTCGTTGTGGCCCGGCGCCGGCAGCAGCTTGCGCGCCATGCCCTCCGTGCAGAGGTAGGGTTGCAAACCTGCCAGGTTTGCGTCCGGCACATTGAAGCCGAAATAAACCGGGCGTTGAAATTGATTGGCCGAGACGATTTCGAAGATCATGCGATCTTGCGGCCGCAGGAAACGGCCTTGAAAAGTCGGGCCGACGATGAGCTGCATGGCCGGAGGTTCCATTGCGGCGGAATCATCCGGTATGGTTTCGCGCGCCCGTGCGTCGTATTCCTCCCAAACTTGCGGATTCGTTATGGGAATCCGAATGATTTGTGGCTCGGGCCACGGCCATAAACCCAACGAGTCGATTTCGCCGGATCGCAAAGCGATTGGAACTTTGGGCGGACGGGTCTGCAATTGGCGCACGTACCACGGCGTGTTCAACAGGCTGAGATTGACGACGCTGACATCGCGGCGAAAGCCTTCGACATATTGCACATACCACAGCGGAAAGGTATCATTGTCGCCGTTGGTGAAAAGAATGGCATTCGGCGCGCAGGTGCTGAGTAAATTATAAGCATAATCCGCTGCAACGTAATTGCCCTTGCGATCGTGGCGATGAAAATTGTGCTGGAACAAATTCACCGGGCCAGCGAGAATGAGCAGCGAAGCCAGCCCGAGCTGGACGATGGTCGAACGATATTGCGCGGCGGCCGCTTTTTCAAACAAGGCCTGCGCGCCCATGCCAATCCAAATGGCGAAGGCCAAATAAGAACCGGCATAGGCGTAATCGCGCTCACGCGGCTGCCCCACGGTTTGATTGAGATAAATGACAATCGCGATGCCGGTCATGACAAACAAAACACCGACAATGCTCGCGCCACGCCAATCGCGGCGGAAATGATAGATCAAGCCGGCGCAGCCGAGCAAGAACGGCAAACCCCACAACCCCTGCCATTGCAGGGTAACACGCTGCCAGTCGGGATTGCCGCTGCGCCCAAAAAATTGCCAGTTGAAATAACGCAGATACATCTCTTTAATTTGATAATCCCAAAAAGAAGCTTTGCGCTGGGTTAATTGTGCGGCAAGATCCTCACGGCCATACTGCTCGCGATTGAGATAGCTCACGAGTTGCGGCCAGGTTTGCGGGTCGTTTTCGTCAATGGCAGGATCGAGATTCGAGCGAATGAACACTGTCACATACGTTGAAGAACCAAGACCCAGCAGGAACAAAACTGTGAGCAATAAGCGCGGCAAATGCCTGGTTTGCCGCTGTGCCGCCACGATGAGCATGAGCAGCGCCGCGGCCAGCGCAAAGGCGCCGCTGAGTTTTGCAACCGGCACTGGCGCAGCCAGATTTTCTAAAACCTCAGTGAAAAGCAGAGAGGTCGCAAGCATGAGCAGAGCAAACAGCATCAGCCATTTGAACCACGGCCATGGCCGCGTCTTGAAAAAAATCAGCAACAGTAGCGCGGGTATGGTTAAAACATTGAGCAAATGCACGCCCACCGCCAGCGCAATGAGATAAGCGATGAGCACGAGATAGCGCAAGGGCGAACGTGTTTCCGGCGTGTAGGCCCAGCGCAGTGCCAGCCAAATCACCAAAGCCGTTAAGCAGGTTGAAAGCGCATAAACTTCGGCTTCAACGGCGTTGAACCAGAAACTGTCGCTAAACGCCAAGGCCAGCGCGCCGACGAAAGCAGCCGCGGCTTCGAGCCAGTCAGAGGTTTCGCGCTTGCATGCGCGGATGAGTTGTAGGATGATTAAATAAGTCAACCAAACTGTCATCGCGCTTGCGAGTGCGGAGACGAGGTTGACGCGCCATGCCACTTCGCCGCCGAGCGGAAGCATGGTAAACAAACGCCCAACAAGCAAATACAATGGCGCGCCGGGCGGATGGGGTATGCCGAGAATGTAGGCGCAGGTGATGAATTCACCGCAATCCCAAAGCGAAACCGTAGACGCAAGTGTGCGCAGATAGGCGGCAAGACTGATGAAGAACGTCAGAATGCCGCCAAAAACAGCAATGGAATTTTTGAAATGTGAGGGGGAATAATTCGGCATGCAGAGGCGTCCGTGCGTTCAAATAATATCATGCTGGCGAAGTACGGTGAGCAGGTTTTCTTGATAACGCCGGGCGAGCGCCTCGTTGGCAAAACCGATCCAACCAATTTCCGCCGTCGCGTGCGTCGGGCCGTCGAACGGCTCGCCCTCAACATTGCGAATCGCGACGCCGGCTTCGCGCGCAATCAGCCAGCCCGCAAGATCGTAGGGATGGGCGCAAAGAACGGTGGGTTCTGTGCGGCTGCGCCAAATCTGATTGAAATTCGGCCGGATATCGACAATCAGCTTGCTCTGCCCCAGAATCAAGGCATAGATTTGACCGCCCGTCGCAAGATGTTGATCTTCGAACACACTCGCTGGTTCATTCGCGCCTTCACCGAGCGCGATTCGCAAAAAATCTTCTTCGATCTCGGACACCCATTTTTTGCCGCGGGGAAACAGTTTTATGAAAGAAATGAAACTGTGGCGCAGATCGGAAGAATGATCGGCGTACAATTGCTGCGTGGCCGATTGCTGCGTCTGCACGTTTTCACGCAACCGGAATGCGCCGCTGCCCGCAGCCGCCCAGAGCGTATCCATGTACGCATATTTTGGAATCGGAATCTCGGTTTGTAATGAAAAGATAATATCGGACAAACGCGAGTCGTTGCCTTTTTCCGGAAGAATGCCGGATAGAATCCAGCCGCTCGCTTTGGCATACATCAGCAGGCGTGTGCCGTCAATCGGGTCGCATAACACGCGGAACTGCGGCGCGCCTGCGCCGAACGGAATGGCTTCACCGGTTTCAAATTCTCCCACCAACAAAAATGGCGGCGCCTCCTGTTGATGCTGTTCGAGAAATTCCAGCAAGCTGTGTTCGGCAATTGTGTCGATGCCGTAAATCGTATCTACTTCGGCCTGCGCCGCGACCGCGGTTAATTCATCTTGCGACTGTTCGATGAGCGCACGGCGTATATTGTCGCGCATGTAATGATGCGCACGCCAGAGCAGGCGCGCCAGCGCGTCGGCGTGCTGCGCCTCCGGCGGAAGGTGAAACGCCGGGGGCCCGGCTATTTTGGCTGCAATGGTTTTGTTCATGGCGCTGATGATACGCAAAATGTCGGCGAAAAACAAGCCGGCAGCAGTAGAGAAATTTTGGCTGGAAGTTTAAAGCTGCTCGAAGAGCTTCGGTTTTAAGTTTGATTTAAAATCGGCATCGCATGAATCCTCTGGCCATGAGTTGCTTTGTGAAAGAAGTGGCAAAAATGACAAAAAAGCATTATGCTTTGCACACAGTTCAAATCATTCTAAAATTTTGAGTGAGGAGGAGCACATGGATGCAAGCAACAAATTGAATCTCAAGAATCTCATTCTTGTTCCAGCGTTGATCACGCTTGCGATCACGCTGCTGCGCTTGACCGGCGAGTTGATGAACTGGACGCCTGTTTTGTTCAATAAGCAAGCGGGCGGCGGCGGAGCGCTGGTGGGAATTTCATGGCTGATTCCGCTTTTCGGTTTCTATTTTGCCCACCAGTTGGTGAAGGCGAATGATTATCCTGCCGGAATGGGCCGCCTTTTTGGTTTTTCCCTGCTCGCGCTTGCCGTCTCTGCTGCTTTGTTTGCGGTCAGCATCAAATTCCTGGCAAGCTCACGTTTGCCATTTCTCGCGGGGATGATCGTCGCTGCCGGCGCCGGGCTGTTCATCGCGCGCAAAGCCTGGCCCTCGCTTTTCACGGTGTTATTCACGTATGGTTTGGCGGCGCGTATTCCCGTCGCCCTCATCATGCTGATTGCCATCTTGAATAATTGGGGCACACACTATGACGTGCCACCGCCCAACTTTCCCGACACCGCGCCTTTGACAAAATGGGTTGCCATTGGCCTCGTTCCCCAGCTTACCGTTTGGATGGCATTCACGGTGATTGTCGGTTTGCTTTTTGGCGGCATTGCCGCGGCGGTGACGAAACGCAATCCGGCTTTGGCACAGGCAACCTCGTGAAAATGGCTCTTGTATGATAAGTTTGCTGAAATTGGCCGGGACTGGTGTAGATGTCATCCTGCATGACTAAAGGCGTGTTGACGCGATAGTAGTGTACTAATTTTCAGTGGGTATATGAAAACTCTGTAACATTTCAAAAAATGTTTGACAAATTCGTTTGAGGAGGCTATCATTTTTGCGTTATAACAGCATGGGGCATTAAAGGGGATGAGGGACGAACGGCGTCGGCTCTCTCTCTCTCTCTCTCTCTCTCTTGCGACACGGCAGAATAGTATGCCCCGGCATCAGGCCGCCAATTCATTTTGGAATAGAGCCATGCCTTACTCTTTCAAGGGCCGCTGCACTTTTGTCTGAATGACCTCGTTTCCACATGTGTTGATTCTGTCTCCTAAACAGAAAAGCTTTGGCAGCCTGCCAAGAGACCACCAAAGCTTCTCACAACACGAAAGCGATCAATTATATGAATTGAGGTGTTGAGAAGCAAGGGCTTATGGGTGCTGCCGGATCAATTCATCTTTTTTTAGAAAGAACTCTCCTCATGAAGCGCATATTTGGCTTTTTTGCGATCATTATTGCCTTTGCTTTGTTGGGATTTGCGAATCGGGGTAACGATCCTCATCCCATCAGCAATGTTCAGTTTGAAGGAACTGCGAAGTATACCAACGGTGATCCCGCGCCCGCTGGGACAATCGTCAAAGCATTTCTAAACGGTGTAGAAAAAGGCCGAAAGACCATATTGGGGACTGATGGCCACTATGAAATCCGCGGCGATGATGAAAACTTCCCAACCGGGAGCTATCGCCTGGAAGCAGACGACCAGATCGGTATGTTTGGCGAGGTAAACAACGTGTCTCACACGCAGGCTACCATAACCGAACAAGACATTGTGCTGAACAACGCTTACTGAGCACAAGCCGGTTTGCTTTCGTGTCATTGGGCCAATTGGCCAAAGCCATTTTCGAGGCTGCCGTCATTTCGGCGGCAGCCCGCATTTGCAAGGAGTCAACACATGGTTCGATTGAAATTACTCACCGACTCATGGTTGTTGCGCTTAATCATCACTTTGATCTGCCAGTTCTCTACTTTGCTTTCTCAGCCCACTCCCATCATTGTTGAAGGGTTTCCAAAGTTGATTGAAGCTGATCCCGGTTTCAATTCGTGGGAGGGCCCTTCAATTGCTGATTTAGATCAAGATGGTGATCTGGAAATCATTCTCGCCAGCGGCAGTCAAGTTCATGTCATCCAGCACGACGGACGTGCGTTGCCAGGCTGGCCTCAAACCACGACATATCAGACGCATAACTCCCCGGCTGTGGGTGATATCGATGCCGATGGAGTTTTGGACATTGTTACCTTTGATCGCAATGGCCCTGCCAGAAAAAGTTTTTTGTATGCCTGGAATGCGGCCGGCAGTCTGCTTACGGGGTTTCCCATCGCGTTAGAGTTGGGGAACGCGGCCATCACGCTCTATGATCTGGACGGAGACCGGGGCCTGGAAATCATTGCAAGTTTTGGCGGCAAAACCTACGCTTTTAATCATGCCGGCGCCGTCCTACCAGGTTGGCCGCAAGACGTGACGCCTTTTTACGCTCTTTCCAAGGTGGCTGTTGGCGACATCAATGCTGATAACAAACCCGAGATCGTGGTCGCCTCACAATATATTACGCAACCCGATCGCCGGCAAAGCCTTGGCCGCTTACATATTTGGGATGCTCAGGGCAACATTCTGTCCGGCTGGCCGGTGACCACGCCCAAAGGATACGTTTTTACAGTCCTGTGCAATCCAATTCTGGTGGATATCAATCGTGACGGCTTTCTTGAAATCGCCGTCGGAACTCATAGCACGCTTCCCAGCGACGTGGGGTTTGCCGCCCTCTACCGTTATGATGGTACCTCAATGCCGGGGTGGCCACAACACACTGCCGGGCCGGACTCCCTGGTATCCATAGGAGCGGCGCCGGCCGTGGCAGACATTGACGCTGACGGTGAATTGGAATTGATCTTTGGGGATCTTTTTGACCATGTGGTGGCGTGGGAGAGTGACGGCACTTTGGTCTCAGGGTGGCCGGTCAGCCTCAAAGCGGTGGATTCCACGTTGGTTTTTCGATCAATCGAGGCCAGCCCCGCCGTGGGCGATGTGGATGGAGACAACCTTCTGGAAATCTTCATCAACAACAATCAGGCAAACCTGGTCGAGGGCCAGTGGCTGGGCCGAGTTTATGCATTTCATCACGATGGCTCCAGCCTAACCTGGTCGCCTCTGTATCCTCGCGAATTTGCCAGCAATAATACCGTGGCGCTGGCAGATTTGCAGAATGATGGTAATACAGACATTGTGATCGTATCTGACGACCGGGAAACCTGGCTCACGGTTTGGACCATCCCCGGCGTGCCCTATATCGAAGAGCGCTTTCCCTGGCCCATGTTCGGCCACGACCGCTGGCATACCTCGCAATATGGCTTCAAGCCGCCAGACGAGCCGGCCGTCAATGTTTCCGACAAAGAAGCAGCGATTACGCTACCAAAAGAGTTTGCGCTGCATCCAAACTTTCCCAACCCCTTCAATCCGCAAACCACCATTGCGTTTACCCTGCCAACGGCGCAGATGGTCACGCTCAAAATTTATGATCTCAACGGACAGGAGATTCAAAGCCTGGTGCAGCAGCAGATGCCGGCCGGGACACACCGTCTCACGTTTGACGGCCGCGAACTGGTCAGCGGGGTTTATCTCTACCGCATGGAAACCGGCAAGGCAGCCTCACATGCTCATCGTTCAGCAACTCGCAAGATGCTATTACTCCGATAATGAAGAAAAAAGCTTATGGCTTATAATGACAAACTCGCCAGCCGCATTCGCAAGCGGCTGGCGCATCGCAAAGACATTGTTGAAAAGAAAATGTTCGGCGGGCTTGCCTTCATGCTGAACGGCAACATGTGCTGCGGGATCGTCAAAGATAGATACTTTGATGGTTCGTGTCCCTCCCGGGCAATATGAAATGATGCTCAAAGAGCCGCATGCCCGGCCCATGGATTTCACCGGGCGCCCGTTGCGAGGTTTTGTCTACGTCGATCCGAAAGGCTTACGCACGGACGGGGCTTTGGAAAAGTGGCTGAAACGAGCTATTGCTTTTGCCTCCTCGTTGCCGGCGAAGTAACATGCAATCATTGTTGCTGCCGCACAAGCTGTGCGATCTTTTAATGCGTTTGAATTTGCGGCCCGGCGTAACCCTCTCTTGCTATTCCCTCCCGCACAATTTATATTGAACCGCAATTACTGTTTTCGACTTTGCGCACAACGCCGCTGCGCCGGGTCGGGCTGAAGACGCAAGAACACGCGAAACGTTCTTGAGCATTCCTTTGCGATTTCAACTTTTTTGATGAAGATTTTTATTTCCTGGCAGCGCATCGAGGTTTAAGCGATAGGGAGAATGCCGATGTCGAAAATCGATTGGCACTATCATCGCCCGAGTTGAGACACGTGTGCAAAAACGCAAGAGTTTCTTGCGAAGCATAAGATTGCCTCTGCAGAAATAGTGAGCGCCAAAAAAGTGGCGGTTTCAAAGCAAGAGGCGTTGCGCCTGGCGAAACAAGTGGATGAA
>QEVD01000229.1 GCA_003576975.1 Candidatus Zhuqueibacterota bacterium | reverse complement strand
AATGGGCACGCCCAGCAGAAGCAGAACCATGAAGCTGAGGACGAGAACGAGTATTTCGGTCATATGCAAGCCGGTTTGTGTTGGTCAGCGGCTGGAATCATGAATCGCTTTGTCATCAACAAGCAGGCGAAGCTGTTCGGCAAAAAAATATGCGGCATAAAACATGATGAGAAGGCCGCTCAACGGCAGCGCCAAGTAAACATATCCCAGCTTGATTTGCAGCGCCGCTGAAATTTGATTCAGGGTGAGCGTGAGATTGACCAGGCGCAGGCCGCCAATTACCATAATCAAGAGCGCAAAAAGAAACGTGCACAGGTAAATGAACATTTCGACATAGTGCCGCGGTTTCCCGTGCAAGCGCGCGGTCAAAATATCGATGGCAAGATGCATCTTTTGACTGGCGGCATAAGCGGCGCCAATCAAGCCGACCCAGACCAAAAGATAACGCGCCAATTCTTCGGTGTAGGAGCTGGGGTCGCGCAGCACAAAGCGCGTGAACACCTGCCACAGGACGTTGAGTACCATCACACCCATGAGTACAATCACCAGCCATTTCAGGACTTGATCGACGCCCGATCGAATTCGTTGCATGCTCACCTCACGGCTTTGATTTCTTGAATGAGATTGTAGATCTCCGGCTGGTTTCTGTATTCTTCGTAAAGGCTGGCAACCGTTTCGGTAAACGGCGTTTTGTCGGGACGGAAGATTTCGACGCCGGCCTTTTGCACTTCGGCGAGCGCGTGCTCGGTGGCTTCCTGCCAAATTTTCTTTTGATACTCGGCGGACTCGTGCACGGCATCCTGCAGCCATTGCTGCTCCTGGGAAGAGAGATCATTCCAAACGACCGTGCTGATCACCAGCACATCCGGCACCGAAGTGTGTTCGTCTAGCGCGTAGTATTTGCAGACTTCATAGTGCCGCGAAAGATGAAAGCTCGGCGGATTGTTTTCGGCGCCATCCACCACGCCTTGCTGCAAGGCGGTGTACAACTCGCCCCAGGCAATCGGCGTAGGCGAGCCGCCGAGAGAAGACACCATCTTCATCGAAGTGGTGCTTTCTTGGGTGCGAATCTTCATCCCTGTCAAATCCGTCGGACTCAAAATCGGCTTGGCTTTGGTGTAAAAACTTCGGCTGCCGGCATCGTAATAGCAAAGTCCCCGCAGAAAAAATTTCTCCGGCGCCTGCAGCAAGCGCTCGCCGATCTCGCCCTCCAAAACTTGAAAACGATGCGCATCGTCGCGGAACAAATAGGGCAGGCTGAAGACTTTGTGAGAGGGCACGAAACCCTCCATAACGCTGGTTGAAACTTTGGTCATGCCGAGACTGCCGATTTGCAGCAATTCAAGACACTCGCGCTCGGTTCCCAATTGCGAGCTGGGATAAATGTCGATGCTGAGCTTGCCGCTGGATTTTTCCAGCGCGCGCTCGGCCATGTATTCCATCGCCTTGTGCACGGGATGGCTGGAATCGAGGCCGTGCGCCAGTTTGAGTACCCGCACGCGGTTTTCGCGGCCGCAGCCGATGGCGAGCAGTGTGAGAATTGCGAATGCGAGGATCGTTTTTGCTTTGCTTTTCATGGAAATCGTTAGTCTTGTTTGAATAGACTCGTTGCACCAAGTCAGAAATTCCACCAAGGATAACTGATTCAGGATCCGTTGGCGGCTTTTATCCGGTGGCCATTTTTCTGGTGCTGGTCCAGCGCATCTGAGGCCTTGAATCTTTCTCTGGAAGTCACGTTTTTGGAACTAACCTTCACGCATGTCATGCGTATCCTTGAGCCGCATGAATCCAGGCTAACGGCCCATCCAGCCGCCATCAACAACCAGCGTGTGTCCGTTCATATAATTCGACGCCTCCGACGCCAAAAAAACCACCGCGCCTATCAAATCATCAGGCGTGCCCCAGCGTCCTGCCGGAATGCGCGCGAGGATTTCGGCGCTACGCTTGGCATCTTCGCGCAACGCTTGGGTGTTGTCTGTTGCCATATAGCCGGGCGCAATTGCATTGACATTGATGCTGTGGCGCGCCAGCTCGTTGGCAAACGCATGAGTCAGGCCCTTAACAGCACTTTTCGCAGCCGTGTATGCTGGAACCAGGATGCCGCCTTGAAACGAAAGCAATGAAGCGATATTGATGATCTTGCCGCCGCGGCCTTGTTCGACCATAACCCGCGCCACGGCCTGGCTGAGAAAGAACAGCGTGCGCAAATTGATGTTGATCACCTCGTCCCAATCGTTGGCAGGGAACTCAAGCAATGGCGCGCGCCGGATGATGCCGGCATTGTTTACGAGAATATCGATTGCGCCGAACTTTTCAACGGCAGTACGCACAATGTCTCCAACACAATTTGCATCGCTCAAGTCTGCCGTGAGATTGAGGCAACGCCGGCCGCGCTTTCCAACGGCCTGGCAGGATGCCCTCGCGTCACTTCTATCGACAAGCACAATATCAGCGCCGGCTTCCGCCAGGGCAATGGCCATGCCCTGACCAAGTCCGCGTGAGCTGCCGGTGACAATCGCGACTTTGCCGTCAAGTTTGAATTTGTCCAAGATCATGTAACAATGCCTTTCCTCTTGAAAATTGCGTTTGTAGTTACGCCTTTAGGCGTCGGGCTTTGGGTTGGGAACCAACGCTTGACGCCTGAAGGCGTTACTACGAACAATCAACGCAACTGCTCCATGCTAACCGCATCCATGTCCTCGAACGCCTGATTCTCGCCGCCCATGCCCCAGCAGAATGAATACGCAGCCGTGCCCGCGCCACAGTGAATCGACCAGCTTGGCGAAATCACGGCCTGCCGGTTGGCGATCACGAGATGGCGTGTTTCGTCAGGTTGTCCCATAAAATGAAAGACACGGGCATTGTCTGGCACATCGAAATACAGATAAACTTCCATGCGTCGCGAGTGGGTGTGTGGCGGCATGGTATTCCAGATGGAGCCGCTTCTGAGCTGCGTAAATCCCATCACCAACTGGCAGCTTTTGATGCCGCCGGGATGAATGTACTTGTATATCGTGCGTTGGTTCGCGGCCTCGGGCGAGCCGAGATGAACCGCCTGTGCCTCGGCATGGCGCATGAGAGTAGTCGGATAGCTTTGGTGCGCCGGGAAGCTCAGAATGAAAAACGCCGCCGGCTCGGCATCCTTTTTACTGCTGAAAATAATCTCTTGAGCGCCTTTGCCGATATAAAGCATATCACGGTTCGCGAGATCAAAAACTTTTTTGTCGACGCTGATTTGTCCAGCGCCGCCGACATTGAGCACGCCGATCTCGCGGCGTTCGGCAAAATAATCCGCCGCCAATTCCTTGGAAGTCTGCAAAGGCAATTGTTCTTTTACCGGAACGGCTGCGCCGGCGACGGCGCGATCGATTTCCGAATAGGCCAGTCTCACGGCGTCGGGCTGGAACAAATCCTCGAGCAAGTAGGATTCGCGCAGCTCGAAAGTAGTGAGCGTTTTGGTGCGAATGGGATCTATGGCTGCCAAGATTCTCATGGTCGTTCTCCTCATTACGTAGTCCCGGTCTCTCGTGGGCCGCCGTCACAGCTAATAGATTTGCGGTTTCAAAAGCGTCTCACATGGGGCAAGACTGCGAGGTCAAAGCATCCGTGTACTACATCGTAATCGCCAGGGGCGCATTCAGCTCAGCGATGGTCTGATTCAAATAAGCTTCAAACTCCTCGGCAGTCTTGATTCCGTTGGGTTCTTTTTCCCAAGCTCCGAGAAAAAAGTAGGTCAATTGCCCATTTTGCGGCCTCAGTACCACCACGTGGCTGAGTTCATCTTCGGTGACTTCGATCAGATCGCCTTGCCGATACACCACCGCCATGCCGAGCTTGTCATTCGCCAGACTCTGCTTGCCGTAGGTTGCCAAGTAAGCCCAACCATCATTCGATTCCGGCGACGTGAGCAACTCGGTGCTATCGAGCTTGACGATGCCAGTGCACAGGTTTGGTGGATTGCCGTCAATCTCAACCTGATGTCTGGTCAAACGGCTTCCGGCAGTGATGGACAAATTCGAAACGACATTGTATGCGCCGTCGCCGACTCTCCACCCAAAATACTTTGTTTGAATTTGCGAGTACACGGCGCCGTTGGCAATGATGGCGCAGGTCACGCTGTCGGTTTGCGCCACGCGTTGCGCCTTGCCTGCGTGCCACATCGCCAGCGAACCAATGCCGAGCGCGTCACCGACTTTCAAAATATCCATGCCCCAACCCGACATCTCGTGATAAGAATCGAAGCCATCCAATCCGACATTTTGCAGAACCATGTCCGATGTTTTCTTTCCGAAAATGTCGATGGCATTGCGCCAGTCGAGATAAAAACGATACCCCACTTTGTCGGATTCCCAGCCCGGACCTTCATAGCGAATGTAGAATGAGTGATCGGTGTGTTCCGGCGGCACGTGCAAGTACTGCACGTTTTGAAAGGAGCCGCCTTCATATTTGCGATCAACAAATTTGCCGCCGGTCTTGTGAGCAAGTTCAGCTTGCGTGCGTTTGGGATACTCCCGTTTCATTTCACCGGACTTCGCGTAGCGCACCGTCAAGGTTTTCGTTTCATCTCCCGTGAAATCTGCGACACACACGATGTGATCAGCGCTGCCGTCGTTGTCCACCTCAACGACCTGACTCGGCAGTTCTTTGCCATCCGCTAGGATGACGAATGCATCACCATTGAACTCCGGTGCTTTGGCTTTGATTTGGGCCATCTCCAAAATAATCTCAGCATCCGAGCGCGGCTGCTTGACACCATGAATCTCAATCGTCACCGGATTTTTGACGGAGAGGGTGAAGGCTTCCGGATAAGCCTGTTGGAGAGGGTCGCCGGCCTCATCAGTCGTCGAGCATCCCCAATAAGTCATCAAAATAATTCCGGAGATGCCCAGCGCAACGAGGCGCGCCCATGCAGTCTCTCTAGTTTTTGCGGTCATGATAAACTTTTTGAATTGGTTCAACTGAAGTGCGCAGTGAATTGCCAAATAAGAGAAATGAATTTGACCATCTCACGACAAAATAATTCGGGCAAAACGATTTGGATGGTTTTGCCCACAATAGTTTTGCCTGATTCTTTCGTTTTATCGCTACGTTCGCTTCATTCCGTTTTCTTGCCGGATGGCTGCAACCGCTCCATCTCTACGCTCGCCATGATGAACGGCCCCACACCTTTGAGATCGTTGTCCACGACCGGTGTGCTGATGTAATATTCATATGAGCCGTCGCGATACGGTTTGCCGCCGAGTCCAGCAACCTGGCATACCTGTGTGAGGGTGACAAGCCCCTCCGGGTCCACTTTGATCAAGTTTTCGAGGATGCCGCGGTAGCCTTTTTCCGCCACCGCCAAATAGGCTTGATCAAGATAACCATTGCGCACCGCTTTGGCAAGCGCATACACGAACATTGATGAGGCCGAAGCTTCCAGGAAATTTCCCTCGCGGTCGCCTTGATCCATCACTTGATACCACAAACCGGTTTTTTCATCCTGATAGTTTTGCACCCCGCGCGCGACGTCGCGAAGAATCGCAATGATCTCTTCTCGTTTGGGATGATCGTTCGGGAAATAGTCGAGCACATCCACAACGCCTATAGCATACCAACCGATCGCACGGCCCCAGAAATTCGGCGAGCGACCCGTCACCGGATCAGCCCACTTCTGTTGCTTGCTTTCATCCCAGCCATGATAATACAAGCCGGTGGTGGAATCATAAGTATGATGCGCGACAAAGATAATTTGATTCGCGATATCGTCGAAGGCTTCGGGGCGATCGAACATTTTCGCGTACTCGGCATAGAACGGCGCGCCCATGTAAATGCCGTCGAGCCACATCTGCCACGGATAGATGTTCTTGTGCCAAAAGCCGCCCTCTTTGGTGCGCGGATGCGTTTCCAATTGCTTCATATTCAAAGCCGCGGCGTTCTTGTACTTTTCATCGTGCGTGGCATTGTACAACATCAGCAGGACTTTTCCGGGGTTCACGTGATCGATGTTGTATTCTTCCAGCTCGTAGGTTTTGATGTTGCCGTCCGGCTCGACATAGGAATCGGCGAAGGCTTTGATATAGTCGAAGTACTTTTGCTCGCCCGTCTGCTGCCAAACCTGCTCGAGCGCTTTCATGAAAACCGCAGTCTCGTAAACCCACGACGTCTTCGTGCTATCATTGAACAAAAAGGAGTCGCCGCGGCGCTGCATTTCAGATTGCGCCATGCGAACCGACCACGGCGTGTGATTCGACGCTGTTGCTTGTTCGCGCGGTGACTGGGATTGGCACGAAAGCGTTAGAATTATCGTTGCTGCGACCGCGCCGTGCCACAATCTTGAATGGAAGTTTGTCATACGCTCCGTTCCTTTTCAGTTTCCCCAATGCAAAACAGTTGCATTCACTTCAGGAGACAGTTTTACGTGTTTCTTCACCTCAGGCACGCCAGCTTCACTAAGATTGATGCCAGCCGTCTTTTTGCCCGATAAGGATAAAAATGTTTCCAAGCCTGTTGGAAGATGTGCCGCCTCGACGGCAACATTTGTGCTGTTATGAAACGCCAGAGCGGGCCCGGATTGTGGAATGATCTCAACGTTTGTCAGCTTGATATGATCCGCATTCATTCCGAGCAATCCTTTTTGGGCGGAGATTGAAATATTCTTCAACTCAATTCCATGCAATGGCATTTCCGGCAGGCCGAGCATTTCCACCGCCTGCGCCGCGCCGCGGGCAGTAACGTCGCTGATGAAAATGTTTTTGAATTGCGGTGTTGCTGCGCTGACCGACACGGGCTCCTCCGCGTCGAAACTGCTTGCCTGGCCGGGTTCAACAATCGGCGCTTGACCGCTGTAATACAGGTTGAACGTGATGGCCGCTGCAGGTATGTCCTTCATCAAAATACGCTTGATGTAAATGTTCTCGACCACGCCGCCGCGGCCGCGCGTGCTCTTGAAGCGCAAGCCGGTGTCGGTGCCGATAAACGTGCAATCGCGCACCTCGATGTTGCGCACGCCGCCGGACATTTCGCTTCCGATGACAAAACCGCCGTGGCCATGATAGACGATGCAATCATAAATCTGCACGTTCTCCGTGGGCATGCCGCGCTGGCGGCCGGCTTCATCTCTACCTGATTTCAAACAGATCGCATCATCGCCGACATCGAAGTAGCAATTGTAAACCGCGACGTTGCGGCAGGATTCCAGATCGAGACCGTCGCCGTTTTGTGAATACCACGGATTCCTGACTGTGACATTTCGGATCGTAATGTTCTCACTCATCAGCGGATGCAAATTCCACGCAGGCGAGTTTTGAAACGTGGGGCCGTCGAGCAGAATTTTGTTACAGCGGCTCAATTGCAGCAGCACCGGCCGCAAAAAGTCGCGCAATTTTTCATACTCTTCGCGCGCCGGCGGCTTGGTGCTTTTGCGCAGAATCTCGATTTCGTCTGCGCCGTTCATCGCTGCTGCGGAGGGCCACCATGTGCTGCCTTTTTGATCCACCACACCGCCAGAGGCAAGCAGTTCCTTCCACTGCATTGCCGTGAGTTTGAATTTCTTCACCGGTCGCCACACTTCGCCGGAACCATCGAAAACACCTTCGCCGGTGATGGCAATGTTCTCCAAATTCTCACCAAAAATGGGCGACATGCAACGATACTCCGGCCTTCCTTCATACCAGGTTTCAATCAAAGGATAATCCATGCGATTCGGACTAAAAATCACCAGCGCGCTTCTTGCGGCATGCAGATTGATATTGTTCTGCAATTGAATCGGGCCGGTAAGCCAGATGCCTGCCGGAATCACGACCTGGCCGCCGCCGGCTTTGGCACACGCGGCAATGGCTTTGGCGATGGCTTGCGCGCCATAATCAACAATGTTGAACTGCTTATCCGGAAACGAGGGCAAGAGAATTTCAGGAAAGCGCGGCGAGGTTTGATCTGTCTCGTTGCCCGCATGCAGAAGTGGGGGAGAGGCAGTCAGGTTCGCAACGAATAATAAAGCAAGAATCCTGAAAGCAAGTTGTTCAAAGATTTTCATGAGATCAGCCCAGTTCTTGTTAAGCCGGCTTGAGAATTCATTCTCAAGCGCAGAGATGAAAGCCGCATGTTGGCGAGTGCAAGTCAATTAGGAAGCAGCCCGTCCGATGACTTTTGATATTCAAATTTAGCAATGTTCAGTCATGGCTTGGCCGTGACTTTGATACAGCAGAGGCAACGGCCCAGCCGTGGCAGAACAAACCAGGGGTTACTATAGATCCTCATCCTACCCGTCACGCCCACAGATTCACCTCATCAGCAACATTTTTTTCGTCTGCATGAAATTCGAAGTCTCGATTCTGTAGAAGTAAACGCCGCTGGCAAGATTGCCGGCTTCAAACGCAACTGTATGAGAGCCTTTTGCCAGATTTCCATCCAGCAAGGTTGCCATCAACTGGCCGTTGGCATTGTAGACGGTGAGCTTGACTCGTCCTGATCTGGATAGGTGAAATTCGATCATCGTCCTTGGGTTGAAGGGATTGGGATAATTTTGTTGCAAGCCAAAATCCGCCGGACGAAAATCATTCTCCACCACACTCGTACCAAAATCACTTTCGAACGCGCCGAGGTCCGGCGCCTTGCCTTTGAACGGCAGGCCGAGATCTACACCGGCATCAATCAAATCGCTGCCGGCGGCCAGGTGCATGAATTCGATCTCCGGCAAGCTGCCGTCCGCGTAGCGTGGCGACGCGGACAACGCCGGGTTCAGACTCAAAAAATCCTCCGCGGTGACCACGAGAGGACTCATCCAACTGTTGGTTTCCTGCACCGCAAAACTTCCCAACTGAACCTGGCCAGCAAAAGAAACGCAATTCTTCACGGTCAATATTTGTCCAGGATTGAGCGCGCGCTGAATTCTGTAATTCGCCTCCCGGTTGCCTCCCGGTTGCCATAGCCGGTGCAATGCAACAACGTCATTGAACCGACATTGTTGTTTTGATCGAATCCTTTATTCTTGTTATCAAAAGCCACGCAATTTATCAAAATGGCGTGATGCATCAGTTGTTCGCTGTTACTGTTGTCGCCGCCGCCCATTTTGAAGCCGTTGCCATTTGCTTGAGGTCCGGGATCACTGCCATCTTTGAGATAGCCATTGCCCCACGTCCAACAATTTTCGAGGGTGGTGGTCACATCGTCTGCGCCGCGCAGATAGCCGTCCCAGCCGTCATCGACATTGCCCCAAGCGCGGCAGCCGTAGAAATAATTGCCTGAACCAACCGTAAGTTTCGGAGCAAAGCCGTCAGCGTCGGCGTAGTCCGGCGGATCGGCGTTGTAATAGGAATCGCAATTGATGATGCGATTGTTCGCCGAGCCGTTGCTCAATTGCAGGCCGGTATCCCGATTCTCAAAGAACGCGCAGTTCTCAATGATGTTGTGCGAGCCGAAGTTTATCTCCATGCCGTTGTCACCTGCGCCTTTGATTTGCAGGCCGCGAATATGCCAATAATTGGCACGCATGCTGATGCCCCTGGACCCGAGCGACTGTCCGGAAAAATCAAGAATGGGAACTTCATCGTTGAATGCCGTCAAGGTGATCATCTGGCTTTCGGTTCCGCTTCGTGCCGCGGTGATGGTAATCGTGGCAGTGAGATCATAAACGCCGCCGCGAACATAAATCGTGTCGCCGGGCAAGACCTCGGCAACGGCTTTCGCTATGGTGCCGAACGGTTGCTCGAAGGTTCCGGGGTTGGCATCGTCGCCGTTGGTGGCAACATATTTCTGCGCAAGCAATGGCGGCGTTAAAACAATACACGAGAGACAGAGTAAAACTATTTTCATCAAGAAATGGCCTTTTTAATATGCTCGAGGGAGACAAGCAGGCGACCAGCCATTCAGAACATTCGCAGCAGAATAATAGGCCGCTTCCTTTTCATTGAGCGTGGGACGCTTGTCGTTTTTGATCGCGCCGGGGCCGTGGCTCTCAAATTCAAAGAAACGTGAATCCGGTTTCACTTCGAACCAAATGCGCTGGCCGGTGGAATCACGCACGGAAATCGCGGCGTAGCCTTCCAGACCGAGGTGATCATCCATAAAGCAGCGTATGAAAACTGCGCTGCCCTCGACACGCGGATCACCGCCGGGATGCCACGGCCGGCCGAGTCGCACCGAACCTGCGGGCAAGTCTTTCGTCTCCTTCAACAAACGGCATGCGACAAACAAGAAGCCGAACGGATACCCCATCGCGGTGCTGGGTGCGGTGATATAACCGGTGGGACCCTTGCCTTTGCGATCGCGCGAAACAATCTCGCAGTTTTCGAAAACCGCCTGGCCCGCGCCGAAGATGAAATCCACGTGACCGAGAATGCGGCAACCGTGAAAGTAGTGCCGGCCCGCGTCGGCGTACAGTGTGTCTTGAAAGCCCCTGAGCACGCAATTGCAGAACGTGGCGCGGTCGCTGGCCGCAGTCGTCATTAAAGCAACGGCCTGCGGGTTGTGTACTTTGGCCGGATCATCGTCGGCCTTGGCGGCGTTGGCATCATAATCAAAGCCGTTTTCAATGGTGAGATTCTCGGCGGTGAAATCCGGCGCGGCGATTTGCAGGGTGAAGCTGCCTTGCGTTCCAAGTTTGCCGCCTTGCGGCGCCGGCGTGTCGCCGCAATCATCGTGTGTGATGATGGTGCCGTCACGGCTCTCGCCAATGAAATGAACGAACGGCCGATCGACAATCAGCTTCTCGTCATAGCGTCCCTCTTTGATGAAAATGACAAAAGGCCGGGCATTATCTCTCGGCACGGCGCTGAGCGCGGCGCCAATCGTGGCGAAGCGCGGCGCGCCCTCCACCAGCGCGCCGGGCTTGCCGGAATATTTGACATCAACGATAGCATTTTGCGCAACGGCGTGATTCGCAGTTGCGCAGAGAAGCAGAATTAAAAACCGCAGCATGAGACAGGCGAACTCAATTTTTAAAATTCTCTGGCAGGATAACGTATCGGCAGAATGATTTATAGTGATTTGTCGACAAATCATAATGCCCAATACCTCTTGCCTCCGTGTTACTTCAGCAGCACGAGTTTCTGCGCGGCGGTAAAATCACCGGCGGAAATGCGCAGGTAATACACGCCGCTGGTCACTCCCTTCGCATGCCACACGAAATCAAAAGCGCCGGCCTCGTGCGGCTTGCCGTTCATCAACTCCGCGACTTCGTGACCCATGACGTCATAGATCTTCATGGTGACGCGGGCCCGTGCGGGCAAGTGATAACGAATCGTGGTGGAGGGATTGAACGGATTGGGATAATTTTGGAACAGGGCAAATTCCTTCGGAAGTTCCGACTCGCGTTCCTCGACCGAAACCGGCACCTTGAGTCTTCCGCCTTCATACGAAATCGAGCCGTTGGGGCCGAGCTTGAATGGAATGGTATTGTCGAACTCGCCTGCCATGAGCCGCAACACGCCGTTGATCACCGTTGCCTGTGACAGCACCACACCGGCTTCGTTGTTGATGGCCAGGCCATTCACCGTGTCCGGCATGAGCGTGCTGGTGACTTGCGCAACGGTTCCGTTCAAGATATAGCTCGCTGCCTCGTTGAACGTGAGCGCCCCGGTGGACTGCACGGCGCCGGCAATACCACCGGCGTGTGCCGTTGCCAGAGTGGCGTTTTGGCTCAGGATGAAAGTGCCGTTGCCGCCGACGGCAGTCGTGTCTATGTTCAATGTTGTTGCGCTATCGACCTGAATCGGCAAGCCGCCGCCGCCATATGTCACATTCGAGAGCGTCAGGTTCTGAGTACCGCCATCTTTGGTGAAAACAAACTTGGCATTGCCCGGTGTGGGATTGGAATTCTGCGTCGTCGCATTTGACATTAAAAAATTGCCTTCATGCAGATTCCAAATCGTCGTGCCTGTGCCACTGCCTTGCGAGCCTCTGCCAATGGAAAAATTTCCGCCGGTAACGTTGACATCGCCATAATGCTCAACCACAACATTCGTCGCGCTGCTTGTGCCTTGCGTGGCAAGCTGGCCGCTTTCCATGATGACATCGCCCATGATCGTCACCGTACCCGACGAGCCGCC
>QEVD01000228.1 GCA_003576975.1 Candidatus Zhuqueibacterota bacterium | reverse complement strand
TGCGAGGTGCCGGCGACGCCAGACCAGTTGGGTTCACCCGCTTCGCGGAATCGCCATTCGTAAGTGTACGAGCCATTGCCGCCGGAGGGATTGGCTGTCCAGGTGCCCAATGCTTTCCATTCCAACATCGTAGGCCCCGTGATGGTAACTGAGGGAGGATTCAAAATGCCACGAAGAGTGTAGGCATAAGTGACGCTACCTGGGGCGACAGGATACCAGCCGATATATTGGCCAGTTGCAGCAACACGCTTCTCATAGATGTAGCTTACCAATTGGCAGCTATTCATTGCTTCAGTCCCTGCTACGATGCCCGTATAAGTGTAACCCAATTGCGCTGTGCTCGACGGCCATTTCACCCGGCCGTTTGAGCCGGTCCTTCGCCCCCAAATTACTGGAACGGAAGTGAAGGCTTCTGACCACGTGACAGTCTTGACGACTTTGAAGCGTTTATAGGTATAGCCATCGCCAGGGTTCACGGTAAAATTCTCATTCGTAGCAGTGCCGCCTGTGGCTGTTCTTTGAAATTCCGTATATCCGGCACCTGTAAGCAAGTCAAGGCCTTTGCGCATTTTGATGTAACCGTAACCAAAGGCACTATTCCAATTTGGATATGTTGTACCGGAAGCGCGAATAATTGCCTCGACTTTTTCAAAGCTGGCAGTCGGAGCAACTGAGAGAATAAGCCCGGCAAAACCGGAAACAAAAGGCGCAGAGCATGAAGTGCCATCAAAGCTGCGGTATTTCCCCAAACTCATTCGCGCCGTTGTCCAATGTGCCGTGCCTGGCGCCATCACGTCAATCCAAGGGCCGAGATTGGAACCCCAAGTATAATCTAAAGACGGATCTATTCTTTGACCTGTAAACTCAATCGCACCGACGGAAATAACGCTGTTATCATACGCCGCCGGCCAAAAAGCAGCACCGGTATTCGAATTTCCCATAGCGCACACCGCGATTGTGCCGACATTGTAAGCCTCTGTAATAGCAAAACGCAGGAGATTGGATTCGTCTGCATTCGTGGCTAAACTCATATTGAGAACTTCCGCGTCTTGCGTCACGGCAGCCCACTGAATGCCGTCGGCGAGATTGGCTATCGTGAAATCGCCCGCTTGATCGATGACTTTGACGGGAAGCAATTTGAAACCATAAGGCGACTCGCCCCAGCCGCCTCCGATGCCGGCGATTTTATGATCCTCGCCGTCGTCGTTGTTTGTCAAAGCGCCGATGATGCCGGAGGTTGCGGTGCCGTGTGAAGTAGAACGATCATCTATGGGATTACTGTCATCGTTCACAAAATCATATCCTGTAACAATCTTTTGGTTCGGATAGGAACCAAAATCAGCCCCCAAATCCGGATGCGTATAGTCAATGCCGCTATCGATCACCCCGATCAAGACATTACTGCTGCCGGTGGAAATGTCCCACGCTTGCGGCGCATCGACGTCCACATTCACCGTGTAGCCGAATTGGCCGGTATTGTGCAAGCCCCATTGGTTGCCTTGCGCGAAATGATCGTCATTGGGAATGATCGTTTCACTGCCGAGGTAATTTGGTTCTGCAAAGACGACAAGCGAAAGCCGTTGTAGTCTTGGCGCAGTTTTCAAAACGTCGCCGGTGATTTTGAATTTGTAAATTTGCGAAGCATCGGCAATTCGAATGCGCTCGCCGGTACGAATCGTCTTCAGAGTGTCATGAGGGATGGCATGACGAAAAACCCGGCCAACTTCAAGAACACCGTTGACTGCGAGCGAGTCACGGATTTGAGGAATCAGAATGTTGGTCTCGCTCAACAACTTGCGTGCGGAGTTCACCGGAAAGTCAATTACTCCGTCTTGGAATTGAACGATGATTTCATCCGGCACAAAAGAACTCGATTGCGCATAAGCCGACGCCCTGATAGATACGATGACTTGGAAAAGCGCCGCCATTCCGAAAAGACAATATCTGAGGGACTTCATGACTGGCCTCCTTGCCAAAATAGTTCAACCGCCGCTCAAAAAGTTAATTGCTTCAAGTTACTGCCATCAGATTGGACAATATAAAGGCGACCACGCCCTGGAATGCTTGTACTGGCGCCGAAAACAATTTGTGCATCATTCGGTGACCATGTGGGGTGCGAGCCGCTTCGAGAAAGATTTTTCTTGTTCGCGCCGTTGGCATCGATGAGGTGTATCCCGCCTTTTGATGAAGAATATGCAATCTTATCTCCCTGATATGAATAGTTGGGGAACTTGTAAAAATCTATGTCTACTAAGGATTTTGCCAATTGCAGAAGGCCGGTACCATCGGCTTTTGCAGTGTAGATGCTGCTTCTTGGAGTATGTGGATTGTCAGTGCGGCTAAATGCCAAATACTGTCCATTCGGTGACCAGGTCGCACTCCAGGCATTATCCAGAAATTTTTGTGATTGCCCTGGACGATTTACGTTCACAAAATAGGTGTGGCCGCCTTCACCGATGTCATAAGCTATTGTTGAACCGTTCGGTGACCAGTCCGGGAAAAAACCTTCGACCTCAAGCGATTTGAAGCCACTACTATCACGGTTGATGATGCAAATTTGCCCGCCGAGCACGAAAGCGAGCCTGCTGCCATCTGGAGACCAGTCCGGAGAATGAGCGCCAAGCAAAAACAAACGCCGGTTGTTGCCATCGGCATTGATAAAATAAATACCAAACGGCCCACCGCTAGTATCGCCAGGAACGGTGGAATGGGTAAAGGCAATAGTGAGACCATCTGGCGACCAGTCAGGGTCACGATCATCATTATAATCGGGAGGGGTGATTTCTTCGTGACCGACAGGCGTTTTTTCCTTACAGGCCAACACGGTTATAATCGCTGCTGTAAAAGCAGCTGCGATTATTCGAATGGAAGTTTTCATGTTTATACTGAAAAGTTATTATTGGTAATCTTCAAAAACAAAAAGGCCCCTTCACACTCACTCAGAGCGTAAAGAGGCCTTGAAATTTAAAGTATAATTTTTCGACGAGAACAAGGTGGCGGCGACAATCGGGTATTGTCGCTGGTAAAACATGTGTTGCCCCGGTCATTCAGTTGGTTTGCGCCAACGCACGTTTTTGCGCGTGGCAACATGATAATAACTGGGGGGGGGTAAAATGCAAGCGAAATTTTTCGCCGTTGCCAATTATCTCACCATTGCCAATTTCTTCCACTCACGGAAATCGCCGGCAATGAGATGATAAAAGTAAACGCCCGCGGGCGCGATGTGGCCGGCTTGATCTTTGCCATCCCAGTTCATTTCATGATAACCTGCCGTCATCGGCTGATCAGCCAGCCGCCGAACTTCCCGGCCGACGAGATCGAAGATGATCAACTGCACTTGCGTTGCTTCTGGAAGTCCAAAGCGAATGCTGGTGGCGAGGTTCTGTTGTGAGCTTTGTGCCGAGCGATTGAAGGGATTGGGATAATTTTGCGACAGGGAGAAAACCTCGGGCAGCGAGGAGCTTTCTTCTGCAACCGGCGCGGTGGCTTTGTTGAAGCCCTCTTCGACATAATGCGTGTCGTAAACGATTTGACCGTCGCTCGTGACTTTCACTTGCAGTTCCATATCGACCGGCAGCATTTGCCGGGTATATTGCTGCGAGGTGCCGGCGACGCCAGACCAGTTGGTTTCACCCACTTCGCGAAATCGCCATTCATATGAAAAGGGGCTACAACCAGTAACATTGGCTGTCCAGGTTCCCCATGCTTTCCATTCCAGCATGATGGGGCCGGTGATGTTCGCGGACAAGGGTTGGCCGACGTTCAGTGTTGGAACAATACCGTGATTCGTTTCGAATGCTTCGATGATGGCGTCGTAATTGGGCGTGCCGTCACAGAGTTTGCCGTTGTTGTCATCTGCGAGAATAACGTTATCGACAAATTCTGCGAAGGTATCCGGCTGCGGCGTGATCTGCATGGCCTTGAAATTGAGATTTCGACCGGTATTCTGCGAGGTTGTGCTTTCCAAATCCCACATCGCGCCGGAGAGGATTTGACCGTTATAATGCTGGTTATCTTCTAAATTTACAAAATTGTCTGGAAACCTTAGAGTATTATCAACATCTCTATTAATCCAATCTATTTGGCTATCTTCATTTAGCGTTGCCGCAAAATAGTCCGCAATTCCTTCGTCCATCGCCTCATCTTGCCAGGGGTAATATCGTCACGGATAAAATCACCATAAAGATCATATACAATATTGTGCGTATACTCGTGATAAACGACATCGGACGATTCCCACCAGTTGCGAGTGTTTTCACTAAAATAAAGTCTTGTGCCATCAGCCGCCGCATTTGCCACAGAATTATCCTTAATCCGGGCTTCCATTTGCCAATCCATGCCGTTGTAGTTGAACGGCGAGCCTTTGATGAAATCGTGGATGACGTTCATGTGGTGATAGACATGAAAGCCATCGTCTGTATCCGAAAAGTTGAAATTTCGGGTGAAGCTGCCGGAAGTGACAAAAGACTGCAATGGCGAAATAACCTGGTTGCTCGGATTCTTGATTCTCGACCAACTCCCGTGCAATTCAACCCCTACGTAGAAAGTTTGATATGCGTGGTTGCCGTTGATACTGTAATCGCCATTCGAATCGGTGACACCCGAAGTGACTTGCTGACCAAGACTATTATAAATTTTAACCATCGTCGACTGTCTGGCAGGAGCTTCATCAGAAGAGCCGCCGGAATTCACCGGCCAATACGTACCTTTGACATTGCCGCTGACTGTCCAGTTGCCGGATTGAAAGATCGACCTATCAAACAGAATATCTCCGGTATTGGCGTCGATGAAATACCTGCGCCGGTCGCCGCCGAGCTTGTCATGCAGCTCGATCTTGTAGGCCAGGTGGTATTTCACTTCTTCTTCAAGCCGGTCAGGATAGATCAACAAGACCGGCTCAGATAACAGCGCCAGGCTATCCGGGTTTTCAGCATTGAATCGGCTTTTGGCGATCTCGACCAGTTCTGCGGCGTTGCGTTGGGGCGTGACGGACAAATCCAGGCCGGGATGGCCATCGGAGCCGATCGAGATGATATTGCCGTCGCTGTTCAATGTAAAGCCGAATTTTCCGGTATAGACAGGAATGCCATTGTAGAATTGCTCAAACGAGACATACCAGAATTCACCGTCCCACTCGGCGCGCTTTAAAGTGAATTGCTGCGGATCGACTCCCAAAAGCGTTTTGTATTTATTGAGCACTCGTGGCGCAAAACTTTCGATCATTGGCCTGCTGATTTCATGGCCGCGAAGATTGATCGGCGAATCCAGGAACATACCGAAATTCGGATTCGAATGCCAGATTCTGCTCGCTACCTCAGTCAGCTTGTGCCGTTCCACGATTACTGTTTTGCCGAACGGATCGGTTGTTGTTTCTCTTATTGTCTCCTGCGCAAAGATATTTTGCACAAAGCTGAGGCCGGCCAGGCAGGAAAATGTGAAACAGGAAATGAAGCGTTTCATTTTGCGACTCCTTTAATTTGAGGTTTGTTGATAAAGATTCGCTTGTTCGATGGGGTTTTGCAGGAGATCATTCACGTAAACCCGCTTGGCCAGGGATAATTCAGGCACAAAAATCTTGCTTTTCGCATGGGCGCCATTTACCTTTCAGCATAAACAAAAAGGGCGCATTGGCTGGAGGCAAGAATGCCTTCCGACCGGGCCTCTTTTTGTTGACCACAGGCGTATCGGTTGTGCTCTGCCAGGAGTGCCGATACGCCTTTTTTGTTTACTATGAAATGAAACGGATTCGTTCAAATTTTACCATCGCCAGTCCAAAGCCTGACTCAATGTCGGATTAGTATATATCTGTCGGAGTTTCGAGCCATCTCGATTAATACTATAAACTACACCGTCTTTAAACTCGGTTGGCGTTACTTTACTACCGGAAAAAACAATTTGTGAGCCATCCGGAGACCATGCTAAAGATACCAATTTTGTACTATCGAGTTTTACCACCTTTGTTTTTTCCCTATTATTATATATATCTTGCACATATATCGTTTCTTCAAGTTCATTCCGTTCCCTGTGCAAAAAGGCTATCATCTGCCCATCAGGAGAGAAACGACCACTCATCGAGATGCCGCTGTCAGTATATCTCGTTTTTGTATGATCGACTAAGTCGAATAGATAAACAAGCGTCGGATCGAAGAAAGTGCCTGACTCGTGCACAAGTAGATACCTGCCATCAGGGGACCAATCAGCGACCGTATCGCTTGAATCAGGATCAGGTAAGATTGGCGTTGCAATTTCTTTTGATAGATCATAGATGAAGATATCATAATCACCACCAAATCCGGGCAGTTGTGATTCATAAGAGAATGCGATGCGATCCCCTCCAGGTGAGAATACCGGACGTATGCCGTGCTCTAAAACAGTGCGTTCATTGCGACCAATTTCGTCAGATATTATGACCGGAAGGAAATGTATGTTTGTCCTCCTACTTAGGCCGGTGAAAAGAATCCTTCCTCCATCCCTGGACCACCGTGGGCGGTGTTTGCTGATAGCAGATGTTGTTAGCTGAATTAAACCATTGCCATCCACATCAATGCTGTGGATTTGGCTATAGTCGCCCACCGTTACTGAAAAATAGATCGGTCCAGAGAGAGACTGGGGCGCGAAGGGATTTTTGCCGCATCCCAAAAGCAATAACAACAGGAGATATTTTTTTCGCATCACTCTGTTCCTCAAACGCTTTGGGTTTCTTGATAGGTAAAAACAAAAAAGCCCCTTCACACTCGCTCAGAGCGTAAAGAGGCCTTGATATACTTTTTCGACGAGAACGAGGTGGCGGCGACAATCGGGTATTGTCGCTGGTAAAACATGTTTTACCCCGGCCATTCAGTTGGTTTGTGCCAACGCACGCTTTTTGCGCGTGGCAAAATAATAATAAAGGGGGGGGGGTAAAATGCAAGCGAAATTTTTATACTATTTTTTCTTGACGAGGAAAAAAGCTCATTCCTCTCGAATTGCGCCGGCAATTGGAATCTGTTTCAAACGATGCATGGGATAAATCGCGGCGACCAATGCCGCGAGGAATGCGATCAAAAACGTCTGGACATAAGCACCCGCCTCGAGCGTGAATGGAATCGTCCAGCCGAAGGTGCGCAAATTGATCACATAAATCAACACCAGCGCGAGCACGGTGCCGGCGGGCAGGGCGATCAAGCCCGCGAACACGCCCATCAACCCGGATTCCAAAAAAATCATGCGCCGCATTTGCGCGAGCGTCATGCCCACGGCGCGCAAAATGCCCAGCTCACGCGTGCGCTCCACCAGCAGCGACATCACCGCGCTGATGATGCCGATCACCGCCACGATTCCCGCCAACACTTGCATCACCTGCGTGACCGCAAAACTCTGATCGAAAATGCGCAACACTTCCGCACGCAGCTCGCGATGCGATTTGACTTCGACTTCGAATTTGCCAGCCACCGCGCGCCGCAACGCCACGACATAATCACTCGCATCGACGCCGGGAGTGAGATACAACGCCATGTTGGTGATGCGCGGCAGCCCGAAATAGCGGGCATAGGTTTCGTGCGACATCATCACCTGGCCTTGATCGAGTGAGTAGTCGAGAATAATCGCGGCGATTTTGAAGCTCTGCGGCCCGGCGAGTCCCGAAAGCAACAGCGTATCGCCCACGCCTTTGCCAAAACGCAAGGCAAAGTTTTCGGAAATGATCACTTCGCCCGCGCGCAATTTCGGCCAATGCTCTTTCCCGGTTCCCCGAGTGAACGCAAAATTGCTGCGATCAACCAACACTTCGGGACTCACTTGCACCAAATAAATCGGCTTGCCACGAAACGCCGGTGTCATGACAGCGCTCCATTTCGCGGTATCGAAGCCGAGCGGGGAGAGATAAACATCGCCCTGCAGCGCCTGGCTTACCCAGGCGTTGATAGTGTTGCGAAAGCTGGAAATCATCAAGCGCATGCTCAACACCATGGCCAGCGCGAGCATGAGCGCGGCAATCGCAACCGAAGTGCGGCTCAACGCCGCACGAATGCTGTGCGTGGCGAGTAAGCCGGCTTGTCCCGCATGCTTTTGCGCCGCCGGCGCGGTTATGGCCGTCAAGCCGATGGTGATGATGGGCGTGAAAAAGATCGCTGCCAATCCCACGAACAAGGCGACAATCAAACCGCCGAGAAAACTGGTGGAGTTCGAGTAGACCAGCAAGGCGAGCGCGAGGCAAATGATTCCGGTCACCGCCAGCCAGGGCGCGAATTTGCTGGCGCGCATTTCAAGTGAAGATCTGCGCACTGCAACCGCTGCCGGGATGCCGGCGGCCTCGAGCGCCGGTATCGCGCTGGCGGCGAGAGTTGCCAGAATTCCCAAAACAAAGGCTTTGAGCAACACCGGCAAGCGCAGCGCAACACCCTCCACTTTGATAAAAACATAAAGCTCGGAAATGGTCGCGCTTACCGCTTG
>QEVD01000227.1 GCA_003576975.1 Candidatus Zhuqueibacterota bacterium | reverse complement strand
TCGATACTGACCCAGTGTTCGGCAAAGTACATTCCGACAACTTCGTCCATAATCAGCGCTTGTCCGATGTGGGAGCCCAGGTTGAGCACGCCGGGAATGGAAAGCAACTCTTCGGCACTCTGAATGCTGATGCGCTGCATTTCCGGCCAGGAGGTGCCGGGCTTGGTCAGCCAGTGCATGAGGAAATCCCGCTCCTTGAAGTCAGGCAGCAGAGATTGCCCCAGTCGCGGATAGATCAAAAGGCCTGCCAGAAGGAAGACACCGACCGTGCTGTAGGCCATGACCGGTTTTTTGACGATCTTCGCCAACAGCGAATCGTAACCGCGCTGCAGCCAGCGCGTGAGTGGCGATTCGCGGTGTTCCAACGGCACGTTGCGCAACAGCAGAAAGCTCATTGCCGGCGTAACCGTTAGCGCGACGACGGTCGAGGCTGCAATCGCGATCGAATACGAAAGTGCCAGTGGCTTAAAAAACGCGCCGGACAGGCCTTCCATCACGAAGACCGGCAACAGCGCCGCCACTTCAATCAAGGTCGAAAAAATGATGGCGTGTCGCACTTCAAAGGAGGCTTCGAGAATGACCCTGCTAATCGGCACCTTTTTGCCTTCCTTGCGATTTTGACGCAGGCGCCTCACGATATTTTCGACATCGACGATGGCATCATCGACCACGGCCCCCAGGGCAATCACCAACCCGGCCAGCACCATGGTGTTAATCGTCGTATCCCGCACCCAGAGTACCATCAAGGCGGTCATCAATGACAAGGGGATGGCAGTCGAGCTGATCAAAGCGGTACGCCACTCGTAGAGAAAGGCAAAAAGAATCATAATCACCAGGACCGCCGCAATGAGCAACGCCTTATTGAGATTGTCGATGGACATCTCAATGAAGGTGGCGGGGCGGAAGATGGCCGCGTCAATCTCCACGTCTGGGAGGCCGGGCCGCATGGCATCAATAGCTTTTTCCACCTCTTGCGTCACACGCAAGGTGTTGCCCCATGGAAATTTTTCCACGATGAGCAACAGGCCGATGCCATCATTGACAATGCCTTCACCGATCATGGGTTGATGACCCATGACCACCTCGGCGACATCTTTCAAGTGAATTTGCTGGCCATTTCTGACCACAACCGGCATTTCGCCCAAGTCTGTTGCCGTAACATTTTCATAATCTTTGACCAGGGGCAAAACGTGCCGGACCTGCAATCGCTGATTCGGGGTATCGACCCAGCCGCCGGAGCCGACATGGTGTCCCTCTGAAAACTGGAACAATCCGACATCCAACGCAGTGGTGGTGGCCTCCATCACTTCATCCAGGGTCACTTTGTGCTTTTTCATCCACTCCGGCACAACATTCACCTGGAACATTTCAATGCGCTCACCCCAAATGGCGACATTCGCCACTCCAGGAACGCGCAACAAACGCTGGCGGATGGTCCAGTAGGTGATCATCGATAAATCGACCACCGATTTGGTTTTCGAAGAAATTCCGATCTTCAACATGCGGCTGGTGGCCGAATTCAACATGCGGCTGGTGGCCGAAAGCGGGGGCAGCATAATCGGCGGCGCAGCCCACGTCGGCAGAATCGGTGATATCGTGGTCAGACGTTCATGAACATTTTGCCGGGCCAGCAGCAAATCGGTGCCGGCCTGAAAATACATTTTGATGGCAGACAAATCCGGAACCGATTTGGAGCGCATAACCGTCATTCCAGGGATTCCGGCGAGTACCTGCTCCAGTGGCACGGTCACCAGAGATTCGACCTCTTCCGGGGAAAGCCCGAGGCAGATGGTCTGAACTTCAACCATCGGCGGGGCAAACTCCGGGAAGACGTCCACCGGCATTTTGCCGAGTTGACCGATACCGAAGTACATCAGGCCCGCGGCGATCGCAATCACCAGGAACCGAAACTTCAGGCTCGATCCAACAATCCATCGCATCATAGCGAACCTCTATAAGTAGTTTTTTTCAAAGCAAAGTTAAAAGTTTGAGAAAGGTAAATCATCGGTTGCTTGTTGCTGGTATACTGTTTTACCACAATTTCGTAGTCCTGCCCCCTTGTGGGGCATTGCTGTAACCGCGACCTCATGGTTTTTGACATCCGCCCACAAGGGGCGGGGGCTACAAAACCTGCGCAATACGAATTTTTCAAAACCAGCAACGAGCAACCAACGACCAGCAACCAGCATCCAGTTAATGCCCAACTTTGAACTCAGTGCCATACAACTCGGCCACTGCAACAGTTGCGATGGTTGTGCCGGCAGGCGGACCGGAATTCAAAGTCACTGTGTCACCCGTAATCCTGTCGATATCGACTTTGTGACGGACGTACGTGCGTGGCGCCGGACTGGTGTAGACCCAGGTTTCACCCTTCGGATCATAGATCAGCGAAGAATACGGAACCATGGTCTTGCCTCCCTGCTCACGGACTGCTTCGGTTCGAACGTCGAGCCGTTTTACGGCTTGCTCGGTGAGCGTTACTTTCTTGACATCCGATCCGGGAATGGCTTCAACCTCGGCCGGATGCTCGGCATGATGGCCGGCGTGATGTTTTTGGCATGCAGTGATTTGCAGACCGACAATCAGCAGTGCTGCAATCATCAATCGATTCAGATTCTTCATCGCTATCTCCTGTTCGTTGTATGCTGGTTTAGAGCAGGTTTTTAACACCTGTCTCAATCGTGTCATTCTGCCGGAATCCTTTTTGAAACTTATCAAGTCCTGATTTTTAGAATGACCTTTTATCGGTTGATTTGCAAACATGCCCGAGCTGAGCGGTTTGCCGCCCAGCCCAGGTCAGCAAAAACGTTTTATCACATAGCCGGCTCGACTTTTCCGCTCTCTCTCATTCTTTCCATCGCCTCGCGCATTTCTTCTTCGGTGACGACCGTGATGGGCAGATCGAGATCGGATTCGCGCTTCGCGCCAAAGAGCAAGTACATGGCAGGCACGCCCACCAGGCTGTACAGGGTCGAGGTGATCAAACCACCGATGACCACCACGGCCAGCGGTTGGGCGATTTCCAGACCGGCGATGTTACCGGCAAACGCCAGTGGCAAGAACACCAGCGCCAGCGCGACTGCCGTCAACAAGATTGGGCCGGCATGCTCGCGTGTGGCGTGCTGCACCAATTCGGCGCCAAACTGTTCACCCTCGCGCTCAAGCCGCCGATAACGGCTGACCAAAGTCATGCTGTTGCGCACGGTAATCCCGAAGACGGCAAAGAATCCCACAATCGCGCCAAATGAGACATCGCCGCCGGCGGTTAACCAGGCCGCCAAGGCACTACCGGCCAAAGCCATCGGTAACGTCACAAAGACAACCGTTGCCAGGCGCCAGCTCTGGAAGAACACTTGCAAGAGCAGGAAGATGCCAATAGCAGCGGCAATCGCAAAGGCCATGACGCGGTTTTGGGCGGCGAGCCGCTCCGCATATTGACCCAGCAATTCAGCGCGGTATTCCAGCGGGAAATCGATTTGATCAATGCCCTTTTCTATATCAGCAGCGACAGCCGCGAGATCACGTCCGCGCACATCAGCGATCACATCGACACGGCGCGCCACGGCATCACGATGGATTTCAGCCTCTCCCGGCATGATGCGCACTTGGGCGACATCCTGCAAGCGCACGTGGCCACCTTCGGGCCGGTCGATGAGAAGATTGGAAACACTTTCGACGCTATGGCGCACACTCGGTGCGCCCCACACGACGACGTCGAACACTTTTTGATTTTCGAAAAGGCTGCCGACCACGATACCCGAGACCAAGGAGGTTGCGGCCCGGCGCACATCACCAGGTTTCAGTCCATAGTTTTTGGCTCGTTCGATGTCGACCTCGATTTCCAGCGTCGGCATTTCGGCGGGATACTGCACGTAGGGATTAACGATACCGCCGACTTTCGCCAACATGCTCTGAACTTCCTCCGCCTTTTTGATGATCATATCCGTGTTTTCGCCATAAACACGCACGATCAGGTTCTCGCCGGTACCGGAAAGTTCTTCTCGCACCTTCAATTCACTATATGTCAAGACTTCCGGTGATAATCCCGGATATCCGCTCACCACTTCCTGAACGCGCGCGGCGGTGGCATCATAATCAGCGGCAGGATCAATGCTGACCAAAATTTCGCTGTCGTTGACGTTGGTGCGCTTATCCGACATGATTGCGCGGCCAATATGCGAGCTGACATTGCGGACGCCTGGAACAGAGCGCAACTCATGGCTGGCCAGATTGGTAATGCGAGTCATGGCCGGATGGGAAGTGGCCGGGCTGCCGGCCATGCGGACCACGAGGTCGGTTTCTTTAAACGCCGGCAGCAGCGATTCCTGACGCAAGAATGCCAAGGAAAGCAAACCGACCACTGCCAAAGCACAGGCGGTAACAAAAGCCGGGCGCGGAGCGCGAGCGGCCCAGCCAAACAGGCCGTTGTAGAGACCGCGCAATACGCCCATAGCGGGAGAATCGCCGGCCGGGAGCGATCCCTTGCGCAACAATAGCAGGCTCAACGCCGGGGTAATGGTCAAGGCAACCGCTAATGAGGAAAGCAATGCCAGGACATAGGAGTTTGCCACCGGCTGCCAAAACGCGCCGGAAACGCCTTCCAAGAGCATGAGCGGCACCGCGGTTAACAACATGATCGCTGTCGCGTAAAGCAAGGGGCTCCGCACTTCGGTGACAGCTTCGTAAATGATATTCGAGGTGGATTTGCCGCTACGCTCTTCACGCGATTGGCGTAAACGCCGGACGATGTTTTCGACGCCGACGATGGCGTCGTCGACAAGGGCGACCAAACCGATTATCAATCCGGCAATGATCATCATGTTGACCTCGACGCCACGCAGGTAGAGTACGCCTCCGGCGACGATAGCAGACACCAACACGCTTACGGAGGAGATCAAGGCCGTACGCCAATTAAAGAAAAAGGCGAAAAGCGCCAGAATCATGAGAATAGTGCTGATCAGCAATGTCGAGGAAAGATTGTTGACGGCCACATCCAGGAAGGTTGCGGGACGAAAAAGTGTGGGATCCATTTCCACGCCGGCGAGGCCGTGACGCAGAGCAGCCAGCGCCTTTTCAACATCCTGCGTCACTTGCTTGGTGTTGGCCCACGGAAATTTCTCAACCACTAAAATGAGCGAAGCGGCGTCATTAACGAACGCGTCGCCGATAAGGGGCTGATGATCCTCCATCACCGTGGCAATATCGCCCAAACGCTTCGAGGGACTGCCTTCGACGGGCACTTTAGCCAAATCATCGGCAGTTTGAATGGGAAGGATATGCCGCACACCCAGTCTTTGATTCGGCGTGTCAATCCAACCGCCGGTGCCAGGTGTTGACGCTTCCAAGAAGGTCAACGGTGAGGCCCACAACGAATTGCCGGCAGTGGTGATGACTTGCATCAGGCTTACGCCTTCTGCGCGCAGTTTTTCTGGATCTACCTGCACTTGCAACTGCCGCTCGCGCTCGCCCCAAATAGAGACATTGGCCACACCAGACAAGCCCATCAGCCGAGGCACAATCGTCCAGCGGGCGAGCACTGACAAATCGATCAGAGAATGCTTACTAGAGGTCAAGCCAATCTCCATACACCGGCCGGTCGAAGCAACGGGATTGATCATGGAGGGCGGTTTCGACACTTGCGGCAGCGCAAAGATCTCAGTCATGCGCTCTTGCGCGACTTGCCGAGCCTTCATGATGTCAGTTCCCCGCTCGAAGATCAGAGTAACCGACGACAAGCCGGGAATCGATACGGACCGGATTTCCTCTGCCCAGGGCGTGCCATTCATCATGTCCGCCTCAAACGGCGTGGTGATCATGGCTTCGACCTCCTGGGCGGAAAGCCCGAGGGCTTCGGCTTGAATTTCAACATACGGCCGCGAGAATTCCGGCAAAGCATCCACCGGCATTTTACGAAGCTGCGTGAAGCCAAAAACCATCAGCAACACTGCAGCCGCAGCCATCACGAGTCGAAGCTTCATGCTCGACCCAACGATCCAACGCATCATTGCAGACCTCCGTTGGTTTGGTGATACAACATGGGTTATTTCCTGCGTTTGTTTGACAGTTATTTTGCAAGTTGTTCACAAGGCTGTGACACATTTGCATTTTTTTTTTTGTATGTTTAGCTTGGGTAGTTCTTTACAGTGATCACAATATTTTTGAAAAAGAATTCCCTTTCTTCTGAGCGTGTTTTTTGCGCAGGTGGCCGCCAGATCCGGCGCGCCGCAACGCTAAAAAAATCTCAGAATAGCTCGGAAAACTGCACAGCTTTATTTTTCACCCCAAAAAGCAAAACCTTGAACCGCGAAGTCGCCAAGACCGCGAAGAGATTCCAACGGCTCTTAGCGATCAGTTCTAAAAATCACACAAAATGCAATGCCGTTCACTTCGTAGTCCCACCCCCTTGTGGGGTGCTATAACGTGAGCAGAATCATCGTCCTACAAGAGGCAGGGACTACGAACAAAATGTCAAGTGAACAGCTTTGGCGCTAAGTGCGCATCTGAAAAATCCTTCACTAGTTCGTCACCTTCACTCTCGTGTGGCATGATGGAACACGAAATTTCATTGTTCCACCAGCCGCCCACAAGGGCCGGGGGCTACGTTCGCGGGAAGCTATTTTCAGATGAATCCTTACTTGGCTGCCTGTCCGGCGCTCGGCATTTGCTCCAACGGCGGCGTGTGCGCATACACGTTTTTGCTGACTTCGTAAGCGTGCTTTTCCATCTTCAGCGCTTGCGCGCGCACCTCGGCCATAGCCTTGGCGTCAAGTTGTTCGGCCTTGGTCAATTCCAAAATCTCTTTGGTCTTTTCACCTGCCCCACGCCAGCCGACATAAACATTGCCCACGCCGGGCGCATAATATTTAAGTTGCTGCGCATCCGGTTCGGCAGAACTGGTCTCCACGACGACCAAAACATCTTTGTATTGACCTGCCGGTACTTTGGTTTCGACGCCCATCTGATCGACTTGCCCACGGTCGGTCCAGTCCACTGCCGGGCCCCAGCCTTGCGCATAGCTGGGCGTTTCGAGCTGCGGTTTTCCTTGCATCATGATGCCGGCGCGCGCTTCTTCAAAGCCGTGAATCCAGGTGGGGGCGGTAATAAATTTTCCTTCGTCATATTCTTCGGGATACTCACCCATGCGCCAGACGTTGCCGTCATTGTCTTGCGCAAAGAAAGCCAACTCCGCTTCCACCAGTTCGCCATCGCTATAGTCCAGATCCCATGTGGTCAGCGAGCGGACCCCGCCGATCATTTTGGTCATGTCGGTGACATTGATCACGACTTTATGCGGCACGACGGTACCATCATCTTCGACCGTGGTGCCTTCATAGGTGTAGCGCATGCCCGGCTTCATGGGCAAGTAGGTGTTATCGATATTGGTCGGGTTAGCGAAGTTGTTGGCATCAAAATCCTCCCACTTTTTCTCAGCAGCTTTGTTCTCGGCCATTGCTTCGGTTTTGCTTGCCGCTTTGTTGTCGGCTTTGGTGTCCTGCGCTTTGGCGCAGTTGCTCAACAGCACTAAA
Source organism: Candidatus Zhuqueibacterota bacterium (assembly GCA_003576975.1). Lineage (GTDB taxonomy): Bacteria > Zhuqueibacterota > Zhuqueibacteria > Zhuqueibacterales > Zhuqueibacteraceae > Coneutiohabitans. The sequence continues at coordinate 8,447 of QEVD01000227.1, read as the reverse complement.
CAGGTGGAGGTAAAAACAATCGCAAAAAAGGGGGAAGTCAGGGCTAGAACTCTCCGGCAAGCCGTGTTCATGATGTCGCTCTCCGTGTGATGATTGATTATTTTCAATTGTTAATTGACAATTGTTAATTGATAATTGCCAATTGACAACTTAGAATCGCCAGGCATACTGAATCTTTACCGGCAGCTCGTTGGAGACAAATTCCCAACGATTGTCGCTGACCCGCCGGACCATGTTGTGATTGTAGACCAGGAAAAGATCGCCGAGCGGGTTAAACGTCCAGCGCAGCTTGTTGTTGGAACCCAGCTCGCGGCTCTGCGTGTCATATTGCGTCAGGCTGCTGAATTGCAGATTGGGGGAGAAATTCAGTTGAAACCGCAAACCGAACAATTCCTCGGTAAAATCAGTCTCGGTGAATGTTTCTTCTTCTTCATCGAACGCGGTCGCTTTGCCAGTATTGCGTTCGCCGGTAAATTCCAGCGTGAGAAACGAGGAGGGTTTCAACGCAATTTTTCCTTCAATCGTGTTCAAATCGCCATTGTAATAATTTCCGGTTTCCCAGCGAGCGCCGGCGCTGAGCATGCGCTTTTGCGCCGTGCTTGCCTCCAGAAAATATCGCGTCCACTCGTAAGAGCCGGTGGAAATGTCCACGTCCGCCGCCAACTCGAAAATCTCCGGGGGGCGATCACCCTGGCGCAGCAAGCCGGCTTGCATACGATCGCCGCTTTCAAACAACCAATCGAGCGGCTTGATGAGCAAATCATAACTTTCCCACTCGGAATTATTCCACGCGTTAAACAGTCGGAAAGAGAACTCATGCGTCATTTGGCGCACCAACGACCAGTTGGGCCGCGGCTTGTAATCGCCGGTGAAATCCCACAGATGAATATTCCGGCGCGGCACAAACCCGAGCGAGGGATCGAAGCCCGGGCCAATGCGAATCGTGGTGAAGTTAACGTCGAACAAATCATTGGGATAGTCGATGCGCAGGCCGTAGGCGGATTTGTCGCCTTCCAAGTCTTCGCGGTTGTTGAGCAAGCCCCACACGCCGATCAGCAGCGTCTTTTCATTCATGAATTCCGAGGTACGGTACGTGAAATCCACGCCCGCGGACCAACTGTCGGCGCGGCCCTGTTGATCGCCAAACGTGGCCAGCATGCCCAGCGAAGATTCTTCCAGCACGTTTTGTTTAAGGCGAAACGCCCCCATGGTTGCCTGCCCGACCTCAATGGTGGTGTCCTCGGTCGCGGCAAATTCCTCTACCTTGCGAGTATTGGCGACGAGCGCGCCTAGGTTGGAGTTGCCGACACGGCCATTGATTTTACCGCCAACGTTGATGGGAATCGGCGCCTGATCTGCTTCCGGGTCGCCATAAAGGCCGATGCGGCGGGTAAAGAACGGCAAGATGGTGTCTTCGTCCAGGCCGATGCCGAACTCGAAAATATCCGCGCCTTCCAAAAAGAAGCTGCGTTTTTCCGGGAAGAAAACCGGAAAGCGGCTCAAGTTGATTTGTCGGACATCCACTTCGGTTTCGGCAAAATCCGTGTTCACCGTCAACGCCGACAAAAGATTCGATCCCAGTTTTTGGGTGATGTCCAGGCTAAAGTCCCCCTCTGTTTCCGTGCTCGCGCCTGACTCAGGTTTGCGGCCTCTGCCGACCACGGCCGGACGAATGCTCAACCCCACGCCCAGATCGAATTCGGGCAGGTCTGTGAGAATTCCAGCGCGACTGGTTTGGTAAATTTCATAGTCGCGCTTGGCGCTCGCCCAACGGCTGGTTTCCTGTAACCGTTCCACGCGACGCTGCACGTTGAAACCCCATTCGGTCAGGCCTTTTTTGAAACTGAGACTTTTGATCGGAATACGAATCTCGGCGGACCAGCCGGCATTATCGCGCGAGGTTTTGGCAGAAACGTGTCAAACACGATCACAATGTGATCTTCCTGATATTCATCTTCGAAGGCAACATCCCGGGCTTTGGAAAAAGCAACGATGCCTTTCGGTTCGCTATCGTAGCAGCGCACGCCCACGACAATTTCTTGAGCATTAGCCAACACTCTGACAACCGTGCGGCCTGCGGGAGTGCCGCCCTCTTCCGGTTCGATGGTAACGAGGTTGGAAATAGATTCGGCACCCTCCCACCAGGACTGGGTGTCTGACGTACCTTCAAGCTTGAAATCGGGCGCCAGAACACCGGCGCGCAAGGTGGGACGAATGCCGGCAACCGGTTCTTCTTCGCCTTCTGCAGCAGGAATGGGGCTAAATTCTTGTGAACCGACGAATTCCAGGCTTTCCGGCTCGGCGAATCTGATCCAGCGAAACAGCGAAACGGTGTAAGTTTCTCCGGCTACCAAGGGATCGGCGGACACATCTTCCAGCGCATCGGGCGGATGAACGCCGTAGCGAATCGGCGAGCGGTAGGTGTCGGTGCCCTCCGTTTCCGTGCCCCAGAGCTCTTTCTCGCCCTGCTCGACCACCAGACGTCCGATCGGAATGTCTGGCGCCCAGGAAAATGTTGGGGCCATGCCGCTGCTAATCGAAATGGTGACTGTGTTGCTATCCGTTTGTGCCCGCGTGACGCCCGCCAACAGAAGAACGAAGGTCAAGCAAAAAAAACTCAGCACAAATCTCTTGAAATACATTTTCTAACCTCGCGCTTGGGGTTCAGCCAAAAATAATTTGCGTGTCGGTCGTTGCGGTGTTGTGATCACGCGGTGCAGGGCCAAAGCAATCGAGAAACTTAAAAACCGACACAAGCCCATCACGTGGGCAAATTTGCACGTTATTTTTGAAATGGAATAAGGAGACTTGGGTCTAACGACTCGTCCTGAGAGGCTATTAGGAATGGCTATTGGCCGAGCGACGATTATCAAAAAATCAACCGATTGCGGATAATCTGTTTTTCCGTCGACCGGCCAACATGGTCAATGCTAGAACTTTTTCAGAGGGCATCTAAGAGGGATGCCGTCCGTCCTCCTTGGCTTTAAGATGATACAGGGCTTCATCACCATAGCCGATTTTCTCTAAAAGACCGTTGCCGGTTAATTGGCGCAAAACTTTCAAGAGGGTCTTGATTTCAACGCGAACTTGCTGACGCATGACCCACCACTCGGCAATACCCTCCAACGTATCCGAGGCCTGGGGATGCTCGGTAAGATACTCGAGAATGGCATCGGTCAGTTCCTTTTCGCGCTGGTGTTCATCCTTGTTGAGCTTCAATGAGTTGCGCATGGGTTGTTCAAGGTTAACCCGGTCCTTATTAAGCGTTGCTGGCGCAAATGGTTCTTTTGAATTGTAAGTTCTCATGCAAAGATGCAGCCAAAATTTTTGTGGCTCACGAGAACCGTATTTTCAATAGCTTAATAAGGATCATCTCGGGCATAGGTTAAGGGGTAGGTCAAGAGACACCCGCAAAGCTGCATTTTTGATTTGGCGATAAGTTGTTTATTAGAAAGCAGTAAATTCGTTGGGTTAAAAATCACCCACCATGTGAGGAAATTTTCACCCAATCAGCAAAGCAACCAAATCATACAAAACATACATGGGTCAATCTGGGATTTCATGATATCTTAATGTTTTGGACAAGCAGCGTTCGGCCATCAGGCGCGCAAAGTTAGAATAAAATTCTGAAAGTTTTCGCCCACTGAAACGAACTCCCACCAAAAAGGCTTTTGCTTTTTTTTGTGGGAGCTCAGCTTTTGTGGGCAAAGTCCCTAAAGCTGCTCGAAGAGCCTCAATTTTCAGCTTGTCTGGAAAGCGGTCAAAAATACTTGGGATTGATCTGGTATTTTTTGAGCAGCTTGCCGAGATCGCGGCGTTCCTTGCCTGCGGCCAGCGCGGCTTGCGTGACATTGCCGTTGTAATCGCGCATAAGGCGCGTGAGATAATCCCGCTCAAACGCCTCGATCACTTTTTGCTTTTCGGCTTTGAACGAGCATACTTCAGCGTGGGGGACAACGACTGAGGCATGCCGGCTTGCGGTCAGCGCGGGAATGCCCAAATCTTCAATCTCAATTTTGTTGTCTTGACAAAGATGAATGCCGCGAATGACGGCATTCTCCAACTCTCTGACATTGCCCGGCCATTCATAAGCGCGCAAGGCCTCCTCAGCCGAGGGCGAGAATTGCAGGAACTGTCGATCCGGATAAGCATGCTTTTTCAAAAAATGGCAGGCCAGCGGCAGGATGTCTTCTTTGCGATCGCGCAAAGGCGGCAAATTGATGAACAGCACGCGCAGGCGATAGTACAAATCCGCGCGAAAGCTTCCGGCATGCACCAATTCATCCAGCGGCGCATTGGTTGCCGCCACGATCCGCACATCGGCGGATTGTTCCTCGCTGGCTCCCAGGGCGCGATATTTTTTTTCTTGCAGCACGCGCAGCAGCGACACTTGCGCTTTTGCGCTCAGGGCTTCGATTTCATCTAGAAAAAGCGTGCCCTTGTCGGCTTGTGAAATCACGCCTCGCCTTTGCGTGTGCGCATCGGTAAAAGCGCCGCGTTCGTGCCCAAAAAGCTCGTCTTCCAACAGCGTTTCAGGAAACGAGCCGCAGTTTACCGGGATGAAGGGGAATGCAGCCCTGGCGCTCAGGTAGTGAATGGCGCGGGCGGCCAGCTCTTTGCCCGTGCCGGTTTCACCGGTAATCAAAATGGTGGCGTCGCTTTTGGCAATCGCCGGAAGTGAGGCAATCGCCTTCAGAAAAGCCGGGGCCTCGCCAATCAATTTGGCAAGAGCCTGGGTGTCGCGCAAGCGGTCGAGCAAGCTTTTCATAAAATAAAATACCTCCGCAGTCAGCGAAAAAACAATCCGCCGATGCTGACATGCTGAACGTGTAAAGATTGAGCTTAGTATATCCTACGGGGTCGGATGACTTTCCTGGTCAGAGCACAAGCAACTCTAGTTGCATAATTAGTCATGAAAGCCCAAAATCTCGTCCATTCATGCTGACAAGATTAGAGTGTTTCATGCTCTGTTTTATATTAGGTAAGGACAGAATTGCAGTCGAGGCGCCAACCAGGATGGCGCTTTATTGATCCGCAAAAAAAATTGCTGTGCTGCGTTCGCCATAACGGTCTCCGGATTGCCATTATTGTTGCAAACGCCAAGAGTGCCCAAAGGGCAACAACTCTTTAGCTATTTGTTTTTGTTAGAAATGCAGGATAGAAGAATGCTTTTTTCGCACGCTTAGGAAAATAATTACGTGAATGTAACTATTAAAGCTGAATCGTAGCTTAAAACTGGGGGGAAAATCAAAATAAATCCAGGAGGCAGGTTCAAAAACCAAAGAATTAATCCTGTCTTAACCTGACAGAGACGAGCCGCAGACAAACAAGGGCAACCGCGAATGCGCGAATTGAAGCAAATAAGAGGTTAGCGTTTATTCGCGTTCATTCACGGTTCTAAAATGTTTGCTGCATAAGCAAAAATTTTATCCCGAAGAGCCGGGAGCGGATTTTCAGGCAAAAAAGTAACAGAGTATTGTGGGGAATATCATTGCTTGGGGTGATGGATGAGGCAAACGAGACTTCCGTCAAGCCATGACAGCTTCAAACTTGCCTGGTAAGCTGACGCGCACGGTCGTCCCTGCGCCGGGAGAGCTGGTGAGATCGATTGTGCCGTGGTGAGCCGTAACGATCCATTTGCAAATTGCCAAGCCCAAACCGCTGCCCCCGGTCGAGTTCGTGCGCGATTTGTCGGCGCGATAGAAGCGATCAAAAATATGCGGCAAATCTTCGGCGGATATGCCTGCCCCAGTATCGCTAATCGTGAACACAACGTTGTCCCGGGATTTTCGCAAAGCCAGCACGATTTTTCCTTCACAGGTATACTTCAATGCATTATCGCACAGATTCAACAGCAAGCGGCGCATCAGCAGCTCGTCGCCCCAAAATTCCAACGCCTCACACGTGCGCAGTTGCAAAGACAAGGCGCGACCTTCGGCGAGGATTTGCAGGTCTTCAAAAATCTCGTGAACGAGAGCGTCAAATCGAAAGAGTTTTTTCTTGAAGGGGTAATTGCCGGCATCCGACCGCGCCAACAGCATGAGATTATCGACAATCCCGCCCAGCGCAATGACACGATCGAGCATTTTTTGCAGGAAGATGCGCGTGTCATCCGAAAGCTTCTCGTCCTGATAGGCTAATTCCAAATCGCCGCGCAAAATGGCAAGCGGCGTGCGCAACTCATGGGCGGCATCTTGCGTGAATTGTTGCAGGCGCTTGACGCCCTCTTCCAGGCGCGAGATCATGCGATTGAGCGTCGCCACCAGCGCGCCGAACTCATCCTTGCCGGCATAATCCTGCAAGCGTTCTTGAAGATTGGCCACCGAGATGGATTCCGCCGCACGCGCGGCAAGAGCCACCGGGCGCATCGCCATTTTTGCCAAAATCCAGCCCCCGCCGCTGGCCAGCAACACGGATAACGGCACAACCCATAACAGAACTTGCCCCGTTTTCTGTGCCACTTTGAAGATGGTGTCATTCTCCACGCCCACGGCAACCCTTCCCCAGTCGCGGTGAAAAACGCGCACGCGGTAACGATTCCCGGCGATCTGCACATCGTAATTTCCGGTTCCCTGCTCCAGAAAACCAAACGGCAAAAGCCGGTCGATGTTTTTCAAGCCGCCGCTGTAATAACGTTTTTCTGCGCCGTGTTCGAGCCGCAGCAGGGCGAATTGGCGTTTCAAGCCGTAGCGTTCCTCCAAATCCTCGGGCAGTTCGGCGAGCAACGAGTCATCTTTTTCTGCTGTCGCCTGCAACAATGGCTGAAATTCGGTTTCAAACAGGGTCGAAACCCAGGTTTCTTCGGTGAGCAATTTATCGTGCGCTTCATCGCTGAGTTGTTGGTGCAATTCCAGGGCAAGAATGCATAACACCAGCGTCAACACGGCAAAAAAGGCGAGCGTATACCAGAGCATGAGGCGCGCGCGAAGGGTCAGCGTCATGCGTCTGGCTCCCGAATGACATAACCGCTGTGGCGCACGGTGTAAATCAAACGCGGCCGGCCGCGCTGCTCCAATTTGCTGCGCAACCGCCGGATATAAACCTCAATAAGATTGAAGTCGCTGTTGAAATGATAATCCCAGACGTGTTCGGCAATCATGCCCTTGGTCAGCAGGCGGCCTTTGTTGCGCAGTAGATATTCCAAAATCGCGTGCTCGCGCGACGTCAGCTCAACGCGGGTTTCACCCCAGCGCACCTCGTGCGTCGCCGTATCCATCTCCAGCTCGCCCAGAGTCAACACACAAGATTTGGCTTGAGATTGCCGCCGCAGTAACGCGCGCACGCGCGCGCACAGTTCGGCCAGGGCAAACGGCTTGCCCAGGTAATCATCCGCGCCCGCATCCAGCCCCTTGACCCGATCCGTGACGTTGTCACGCGCCGTGAGCAAGAGAATCGGCGTTTGCAAGCCCTGCTTGCGCAATTCCCGGGAAACCGCCAAGCCGTCTTTTCCCGGCAGCATGATATCCAAAATGATCAAATCGTAGGTTTCGCTCAGAGCCATTTCTTCGCCGGTTCGCCCGTTGTGAGCGACATCAACGGCATGAGAATCCTGCAACATGGCACGGCGTACCATATCCGCCAAGTCTTTTTCGTCTTCGATAATCAGAATACGCATGGTCGTCTCGCCGCCAAATCGGGATACGGTCTACAATGTAAAAAAACGGGCAAAGGGCATGAGCCAAATGCCGGCCTGGGATAATGCGAAATAGTAGTTGTGAGAGAAATGGGATCGCGCGAAGATTACGTTTTAAAAATAAAAATACCTCTGCGTTATGCTCAGGTTCACAAATCTGTTGTCGTCCGCTGGAAGTAGTGCTGTTGTTCTCGCAAGCGAGAACCTGATCATCGCCTTGCAGCGAAAATCGAATGTCAAATTAGGGAGTTTTGAAAAGAAAACAGAAGCGTCGCCATGAGGAATAAGAAGCGTATGCCCCTCATGCGGGGGCATTCAATACGTCAACTTTGTACTTAACGTGGCTTGCTAATTTTTATTTGGTGATACTGATTTTACAAATTTGTGACAAAATAATTAACGATTTGTAACAAAGCAAGAGATTTTTTTTAGGGGCCATTAATTTAATTTTTAGTTGATCTCAACAAGCTTGTCTGCCTAAAATAAAGAAACCATCCGTAGATGGTTTCTTTAATGAACATGAATGCCCGGCAACGTCTGGCCGCTTCTTTTGCCCAAAAAGACGGCCTCAGCATTTTAAAAATAGAGAACGTGTGCCAGTTTGGATCAGATAAAGTGCTACACCGCTTCGCCCTTAATTTTCAAGGCTTTGCTCTTCACTTTCAGGAGTTTGTGTCTCCAGCATTCTCATCTCAACCAACTCCAGTTGACCGGTTTCGCCGGCAACTTTCTTTTCCAAAATAGCATTCCCAACATCCTTGGAATAAAACTTATGCTCAACCACTTCCGGCTCAAGCGGAGTCCAATCTTTGGT
>QEVD01000226.1 GCA_003576975.1 Candidatus Zhuqueibacterota bacterium | reverse complement strand
CGACAATGCGAATCTTGAGAGTAACGTGGGCGGTCTCGAGCTGAATCTGCAATATAAATTGCGGCCTTATGAAAAATTCCGGCCATACGGCAAAGTGGGGCTGGGAGGTTTTGTGCAGGAAACCGAGGCCACGCAAACCACGCTCACCGGCGGCGGTATCGTGTGGGCCGTGGGCGCAGATTACCGCTTGTTCCGATTTTTATCCATTGGCGGTGAGTTTTTCTGGAAAGATTTTGACTACGAGCGCCTGCGTCTAGGTGAGAATAACGAATTCACCGATCTCAATGACCCGATTCGCGGCAATTCCAACGGCTTCATGCTAAATATCATCATTCACTGATATTCATTTTTTGTGATTATGCTCGGTTTCAATGTAAGTTGAGCTGGCGCCTAGCAGAACTAAACGCAGGCTGAGCCTGTCGAAGCCTGAACTTCTCGCTGGCGAACTGGACGCCGGCTGAGCTTGTCGGCGGCTGAGCTTGTCGAAGCCGACGCCAAGCGCGATTTGTTCAAGTTTTCACCCGCGCTGATTCGCATACCCCATCCCAACCACAAAAAGGCCTGTTAGAGAAATTTCTCCAGCAGGCCTTTGTGTTTTTATTGCGATAAACTTCGACATCAAATAGCTTCCGGTCTATCCCACGCTTCCTTTCAAATGTTCTTTGGCAACCTTTGCCCATTCACCGGCGGGATCGATCTGCAAATACCTTTGCCATTGCGCTTGCGCTTTTTCGACAAGGCCGAGCTTTTCATAGATCACCGCCAGGTTGAAAACTGCGGGTTCGTATTCCGGAAAAATGACAAGCGCTTGTTGATAAAACTGCAAAGCTTTTTCGGATTCGCCCAACTCGTCATAAATATTCGCGAGATTGTAGCAGGCGAGATAATTGTTGCCGTCTTCTGCCAGCGCGCGCTCGAGCAGTTGCGCCGCCGCAGGCAGCTCGCGTTGGTGAAAATAGATATTCGCCAGATTGATCATGGCCTCGACGAAATGCGGATTCATGGCAAGCGCATTTTCGTAGGCATCAATGGCCTGAGAATAGGTTTCCGGATTGCCGTCATTGCGATAGCCGAGATCGTACCACTCCTCCGCGGTGCGCGGCGGTTCTTTGCTTTCGGGTTTGGGTGCGAGGGCAAGCACGGCGCCCTTGGGTTTGAATTCTTCAAACTCGAGCGCTACTTGCGCGGAAGGCGTGCGGTTTTGCAGCAAACGCTGCGCAACCGCGCGCAACGCCAGACCCTGTTCGATCAGCTCGTCGATTTGCCGAAAGGTGAGTAGGTCTTTGAACTCGTAATACTGCTGCGCGTTGGTTTTGACCGCGGGCGTGAAGAAGCCCCAATGCGCAAAATATTTGATGAGATCAGGGCGCAGGCGCGGGAAGACGCGCTGAATGCGATCCAGGGAGTAAAATTTTTTTTCGAGCGTGGTTTTGCTCTCCAGCCCGGCAGTTTCGAGAAATTCGGATTCCGGGATGATGCGAATATTGCCGCCGCCGGCGTTGATCGCCTCCGCGCGCTTGAGCTTGTTGCTCTTGACAATGTTGGCGAGATAGCCTTCTTCGCCCATCACCAACATCGTGGTCTCTTTGGTCACGCGCGGCGGCGCCTGCCCGCCATGGCGCTGCACCAGTTCCTGCGCCTCTTTGCGCGAAAACGAGGCAAGCTTGCCGGTAAAAACGATAACGTGATGGGCAAAAATGTTTTGATCGTCCGGCGTAGGCATGTCCTTCTACCAGAGATGAAAAGACCACACGAAAACGGTTTTCGTGTGGTCTTTAACGAAGCGTTTGTTTGCAATGAATTCTAATTGTCCGTGCCAGTTTTGCGCCGTGTTTTCTTTGCCGTTGGCGGGGCTTTTTCCATGCCGCGCTTTACGGGCGCACCATTGCCTGAAACAGCCGTTGCATAGGTTGCCGTGGTCTCGACTTCCTTCGTCTGTGCGGCGGCTTGCAGTTGGGCCACTTTGCTTTTAATCAGCGCCAGCAATTTTTCCTGATACCCGTCTTTGAAGCTTTTGTAGCGGAATTTCTTCGTGTGTTTATCGATCAAATCCGCGGCCATCTGAATCTCTTCTTTGTTCTTTTTGGTTGCGGCTTTCAGATCGTCGAGCAGGGCGACATCCCGCACCTCGCTGTCGTAACGCAGCGTCGAAACGACGATGGCGTTTTCTTTGACCCACAAAGCCACCAGATGCTGCTTGCGATTCATCACCATGTGGCCGATGCCATATTTGCCGGAGCTGCGCATGGCCTCCCGCAGATTATTGAACGCCTCGCGCGCCATAGGCCCGTCGGGCGCCATATAATACGGTGTATCGAACAGCAACGGTTCAAGCGCCGGCTGATCGACGAAAAACAAAACCTCCAGGCTGCGCTGCGTCTTGGGTGCGAGCGTTTCTAATTCCGCTTCACTGAGCGTGACAAACTTGCCGGCTTCAAATTCATAACCCTTGGTGATTTCGCCCTCCAGAATCGGGCCGTGTGCCGGGCAGCGTTTTTCATATTTGATTTTGGACTGGCAGGGTGCGTGCAGCATGTTGAGCGAGATGTCATTCGATTGCGTCGCGGAATAAACCTTAATCGGAAAATCGAATAAGCTGAATTGCAGGCGACCGGTCCACAGCGCTCGCATGTTCTGTCTCCTTGGAGAAATCGTGCATTTTTTGGGAATAACTATAGCCGCAGCACGCGCCAGAAGCGTAAAAAATCTGCATTTATGGTAAATAAATACCGGCAGGATGTCAAGCGGAATTTCGCCGCGGAACTTTTGGGATTCGAACGTCCGCATCCAAACGCGGACGAGCCGCCCCCCAAAAAGCTTTCGGTAAGCAGATTCCGCAAATCACACGGTGCCCTCTGTCCGTATACTTGCAAAATCCGCTTACCAAAAAGTCTTTGCTTTTGAAACAAAGAATTCACTCTCGGCAAAAATAACCGTTTCTTGCTCGTCAACCTCGCAGTTCCGAATTTGTGCCAAAGTCAAACGCTTCAATTCCATCTTTGGAAGTTACCGTACCGCTGCCGCCGCCGTCAGGACCAATGTGCAAATCAGCGGTGAAGAGCGGTAGTTCACCTGCCTCATAAGCTGTTTGTGAAGCATAAACTTCAAGGTGAAGATCGGCGCTGCCGTCGCGATAAAAATCACCGGAGAAGAGAATGTAATGTTGCTCTTTATCAATCGCGTTGCCGGTAAGACGATCCTTTTCCACGCCTTGTTGCCAAACCCAGTTGCCGCTTTCGCCGTTACTGTTGCTCGCCGAAATTGTCACCCGGCGCAAGCCATTTTGGCGCGATTCTGCAGCGTGAAACTCCTCTTGCAGCGAGGTACCGTTCGCATAGAAAATCTCCCGCCTGAAATCTGCCGTCGCAGACGAATCCACCGGATTCATGGCGAAATCGCCGCTTTCATGAAGTGAGCGCGGATCGGCGCCGGGTGCAAATGTCAGGAATTTGTTGAAACGCAAGCGATGCGGCTGCTCGAACGTGATGCTGGTTTGCTCGCTTGCGCCGTCGCGGAAATTAATTGCAATCACAATTTGATCTGCCGTGAAAGTCAGGTTGGCTTGATAGCGTGTGCCATCGGCAAAGCGCACGGTTTCCGAGAGATTGCCGCTGCTGTTGGCGTGATATTCCAAATGATAAACCGCTTCAACCGAGTCTTGCTGTGCGGCAAAGACGCGGCGGCCGTCGATAATGCCGCCGTCCGGCGCGCTGCCGGGCAGATATGCGTCAGGAATCAATATGCCGGTTTCGAATTGTAAACGATAATTCGCGCGATAATCGCGCCGCACGCTGAGCTGTTTGATGACATCGTCAGTGGTGTCTTGCAGCGTAAAATTGGTTTGCACAACAATGTCCGCTGAATCGCGCTGCACCACATCGCTTGCCGGAAAGTCACTGGCCACCACAACCAGGCGCGCGTTGCCGCTGCTGCCGTCGTAATAAATGCGCGTGTGGTAAGTGACGCCGGTTCGCGGATCTTTTTTCCAGTCTTCATAAATCAACGTATCGGCAGCAACCTTGCCGAGGCGTTGCGCAAGCTGCGCCGCGTTTCGGTAAAACGGCGCAAGCCGCTGGTGGAGCATGCGCCCGCTGTTGGCAATGCTGCCCACGCCGGGCAGATTGATTTTTCCATAAGCCTGCGGCCCTTCCTGCGCACGATGCAAAGTCGTCAGCGTTTGCACGCCGCGAAAAATCGCTGCGCCATTCGCGCTGGCCATTTGCGCAAATTCACGGTGCGCCGGCGGATCCGGCTCCACCGGATTCTGCGCGCATGCCGACAGCAACAACAAGCCCGCACATCCCGCACCCATCAAATGCCTCGTCCATTTTGACGCCATGACAACCTCCAATTTCTGATTTGAGAAGTGAGCATACCAAAGCGTTTTGCTCGCTTCTCTCTCAAGCATCATGCCAGGCAAAATGAAGACGAATTGAATGGAGAAAGACTCTTGTTTTTATTGATGATATTGGCGGGGAGTTCGGAGCTGCGGAAGGGCAAAAAAGTGTGCATGTCAGTCCACGCTGTGGATGAACTGACATAGCTGAAAGGAAGGAATTTGGTAGAATTAATGAAACGCTACGCGCGGGTATGATTATTCTGATTTCTTTGCCGAGGAAGAATTTTCCACAGCGTTGCGCAGATCGCCAAGGAAGCGTTCCATGGCGCGCATAATCGAACTGAGCGAGTTGGAGTTCAAATCGTGCAGATAATGATTGGTATAGATGACGCGCGTGCCTGCAGGCGTTGCCGCGAGAGACCACTCACTCGTGCCCGGCAAGGGGCCGCCGGTTCTTTTATAAACCAGTCGCCCCAAGGCTTGATCGTAGGCGACGATCTCGACATTGTACTTCACTTTCTCTTCGCCCGGTCCGGCTGTCACTATATACTGCGCGCCTGTTTGCATCGCAGCCTCCTGAGGCTCGACTTCATGAAAAATCGGCGAGACTTTTGGCCACCGCGCGATGTCGAGATAAGGCCACACATCGGTGATTGGCCTTCTGATTTCGATAGTTTCCTTGAGCATCGACATGAGCAGCGTTCCTCAACCAAGGGGTTAATGCCGGGCAAAATATTTTTTACATAAACGGGGCAATAATAAAAATATTCAAAGCGATAATCAAGCAGAAAGTCGGCTTTTAAGGCAAGATTGCAATAAATAATACGATTCTGCAATCGGCCATAAACAAAAAAGGCGCCTCATTAGCGCCTTAGAAGTTTTGTGTGGAGCTGATCGGGATCGAACCGACGACCTCTTGAATGCCATTCAAGCGCTCTCCCAAACTGAGCTACAGCCCCTAAAAAAAGCGGCAGTACAATAAAGAATCCGGCTACCAAAGTCAAGGAGATTTTGAGGCAACGGGTGTGTGTGGGCCTGCGTCATGCGAGGAATTGTCAAGAGGTTGCCGTAAGCGCGGTCGGACTTCTAGACTAATCGGTGCGGGCGAGAGTGATAGCATACACGCGTTCAAATCCAGCAGCTTTCAAGATGGTCGCACATCCATTCACCGTTGCGCCGGTGGTGATCACATCGTCAACCAGCAAAACGGTGTCTTCTGTTGCGAGAAAACGCTTGTCTATCGCAAACGCGCCTGACACGTTTTGGGCGCGTTCCTGGGCGTTCAGTTTAACCTGTTTTTCCGTGAAGCGAATGCGCCGCAGCAGCTTGGGCGCCATTGCGATTCCCCACTTTTTACTCAAGGCTTGCGCAATCAACAAGCTCTGGTCAAATCCTCTTTCACGGCGGCGGCGGGGATGCAGGGGCACCGGCGCCAAAACCGCTGATGATGCTAAAACCGCATGCAAGTCCGGTTGTATTCTTGCAGCAGCCTGCTCGCCAAGAATTTTTGCCAATGCCGGGCGATTGTGGTATTTCATGCTCGGTATCAACGCCGCGATTTCACCGTCATAATACCATGCCGAAAGGTCAAGATCAATTCCTGCGGCGCACGCTTCATCCGTTTCAGCGTAGCGCGGCAGCGGAATGCGGGCTTGCTCGACGTTGCGCCAGCAGCGCTCGCATACGAAACGGGTGCGCTCGCTGATTTGAACATCGGCGCATACGACGCAACTCGGTGGATAGACGAGCGCAACGAGACTCCGCCAAAGATTTGAGATCGCCCCGGTCAAGCTCCCCCTCGTTGGTTATCGGCCGCCTCCCAGCGGAAAGGTGTAAGCGAACGCCAATTGCGGCTCGAAGCGGCGCTGCACTTTGTATTTTTGCGTCGCCTGATCGAATTTGAAGGTCCAGGCGTAATCCATGTAAAGAATCAGGAATTGGTTCAGTTTGTAGCCGATGCCGACGCGCGCAGCGGAATTTTCATCCATGTTGAAAACATCGGAAAGCTTGTCAACGCGCGTGTCGTCATAATACGCGCGCATGGCGATGTTGGGAACGGCGTCGGGCACCGTGGCTTCCAGGTGCAGGCGGCCGCATCTTCCTTCGTGCGGCGTTCCAATTCATACAAGGGTCCGAAGTAACTCGGCAGAAATTCGCGATTGAGGAAGCGCCGCTCCAGTTGCGCGCCGACATCGAATAAATTTGCAATGCCGGTGAGATTCATTTCAATGCCCGTTGCCTTGCCGGAGCCGTGATTGTTTATTTTGGCAACGTCGCCGTAAATTGCGAGGCGCAGCAAGGGCGTTTGCACGATCGGCAGTTCCGCGTCAAAGCCGAATTCGGAAACGCCGTTATCCGTGCCGCGATACTCATCCGGATCGATATCGCCGACATAGGTCGCGCCAATGGCGAAATTGCGCAGAATCGGCGCATTGGTCGCCAGTTGCAGGGGGCGATAGTAAATACGCCCGCCGAAAATTTCGCCGCGCCCGAAGTTGTTCGTCACCGTTTCGAATCCACCGATGCCGAAATCAAAATCGAATTCCATGCCGACTTTGCGTTGATCGATTACCAACGAATTGCTGTAGTAATTCATGATGAAGCCGTGTCCCAGGCGCGCCGCATCGAGGCCGCCCACGCGCGCATAAACCGGATCGGGATTGCGCTTGCGGCTGTAGCGGACATAGCGAAAAAGCCGCAAATAGTCGTAACCTTGATCCCAATCCTCGTTGCGGAGGTTGCCCGTGTCAACATCGAAACGCAGCGGAATATCCAGCCCCACGCCCCATTTGCCGAACGCCAGATCCGGCCGCAACGACATGGTGAAATACGATTGCCCGTCAATGACGGAAACGCCCACGCCTCCGGTGATCACACCTTGATCCTGCAGGAGATTTTCATAAAGCGAAGTTTGCGCAAAGCTGTGGTGGAAGGTGAGAAAACTTGCGGCCAAGATAACAGCGGCTGCTACCCCGAGACGTTTCGAATACATACATTTCTCCTAAAAAATAAACCGAACGGAATGAACTGGCGGGAAAAGTAAGGAATGCCCCAGGAACTTGCAAGGTAAAATACCTTAACGAAACACGGCAACACACGCCAACACCGAGCGCCGCCGCGATTGTTCTCAAACGGTAATAAAAAGATCCAATTGCTTCGTGACGTTGGGCCAGCGCACGCCTTCCAATGCGAGCAAGCGGCGTTTCAGATTTTCGCCCGCGGCAAAGCCGCCCAGCTTGCCATTGCTCGCCACGACGCGATGACATGGTATGAATATCGGAATCGGATTGGCGCCCAACGCCTGGCCCACCGCGCGCACCGCCCGGGGATTTCCCAGGCGTTCCGCGATTTCGCCGTAGGTGCAAACCTGGCCGTAAGGGATTTTGCTCACCACCTGCAAAACCTCGCGCTTGAACCCGGCCGGCACAAAGCGCCAATCGATGGCCGTGGAAAATTGCGTCAGCCGTTTTTGCAGATAATCCCGCAACTCGGCGATGATCGTTGCTGTCGCGTTCTTGTCGCGTGTGATCCAGGCCTCCGGCTGTTGCGCTTTTAAAAATTCTTCGATCTCAAACGGCGTGCGCTCGGAAAATTTGGCCAGACATATGCCGGCTGCCGTGCTGGCAATCCACATGGGGCCGGCGAGCGGGTGATGCAGCAGATCATAATAAATTTGCCGTTTGCGCATCTGCTGCTTGAGGGTTGCGCGTGAAATCGCCGCGCGCTGCTGCCCGCCCACTTTCAAAGCCAGCGCCTCCAGGCCGGACAGCACTTCACAATAAGTCGTAAGCTCGCGCTTGCAAATCGGGCATTCGGAAGCATGCCGCTGCAAGCGTTGCTGGTCCTCGGCCGCAAGATTGCCGAGATACATTGCCATCACCAAGTCTTCATTGATATGACCTGTGATTTGCATCACGCCTCCCGTTCACGGCATGAGAGTCGAATCTGTTGTGTCCGCGTGTTTGTATAATCCTGGGCAAACGAACTTATTGACTGCTGGCTTTCGCCGGCATTTCATTTGTCAGTTTGACCGTCATCAAAATTTTTTCGTCAGGATCGATCTCGAGCTTTGCCGGCGGCTTATCAGCCGAGAATACAAACCGCAGATAATTCTCTTTCATCTCGCAATGAAGCTTTTCAGAATCTCCCGGCTGTGAGGCAATTTCGAGCGGGAGATAAAAAGGTTCGGCCGCTTGAATTTGGCGAAGCTCCAGCGCCACGGTTTTCGCTGAAGAATCCCAAAACCATTGTCCTTCCAGCTTGGGATAACCCGGTTGCTGCAACCATTGCGTAAAGAACCAATCCAGCGGTTTGCCTGAAATATTTTCCATCACGGCTTGAAAATGCTGGGTCAGAGCGTTGCCATTTTTGAACTGGCGATAATACGCGGCCAGGCCCTGCCAAAATTTATCCTCACCGATCACGTTGCGCAACATGTGTAAAACCCAGGCGGCTTTGGCGTAGTTGTTGGCATTGAGAAGCTGCATGTAGTTCGTAATCGTCGTGTCAAGGATCGGCCCGCCGGCGCGTTCGGCAAAACGAAAATAATTATCGCGGGAGCGCCGCATAACTTCGCGAAATTTCTGCTGGCCCTCCGCATGTTCGTAAAACAGCGCTTCGCCGTAAGTCGCGAACCCTTCACTCAACCAGACATGATGCCAATCCGCGGCGGTAACGGCGTCGCCAAACCATTGGTGCGCGATTTCATGCGCGGTTGTGCCTTCGATGGTTTTGCCTTTGCCAAAACTGTTCTCGGCAAAAAAAATGGCGCTGGCGTTTTCCATGCCGCCGTAGCGCGTCGACGACTGCACCAGAGCCAGCTTTTCATACGGAAAGGGCCCGATCTTTTTCTCGAAGAATGCCATCATCTCCGCTACGCGACCGAAATTCTCGTGCGCATAGGGCGCATCTTCCTTGAAGGTATAAAATGTGATCGGCACGCCTGAACTCGATGACACCGAGGTTTCGGCAAACTCGGCAGCGCCGATAACCATGCAGTATGTCGGAATCGGCGTGCGTTCAATCCAATGCCAGGATTTGTTGCCATTCCTTTCATCGGAGACATCATGCAAGCGACCGTTGGCAATCACGGTGTAGCGCGACGGCAGTGTGACGCGAAACTCGACAGTCGCCTTGTCCGCAGGATGATCGACGCTCGGGAACCAATAACGGCTGCGATCAGGCCAGTTGTCCGCAAAAAACGAACGCCGGCCGAATTTGTTGGAGCGGATGATGAGGCCGTCTTGCGGTTCGCCGGCATAAACAACGGTGAGCGGCAGCGTATCACCGTTAGCAACCGTTTGCGGCAGATGTACCAGCAAGCCGTCAGACACACGCACAAACGCTAGCGCACGATTCGTGCTGGTGACGCTGGTGACCTCCAGGCCTTTCAAATTTAAATGCAGCGTCCGTTGCATCCCGGATGATCACGTTGACCGTGGCCTCTCCTCTGATGATGTTGCTGGCATCAGAAAGCGTGAGATCGAGCGCGTAGTGCGCGACATCGAATGCCGGCTGTCGCACATACCCGTCCGTCTGCTGCGCGAATGCGGAGGATACCGCGATCGCCAACATCTTCGACACAAAACAAATTGTCTTAATGTTTGATTTCATGTTCAACAGGTGTTGCAGCCGGTGGTTCCGCGAGATTGAAATCGGATTTGACGCGCAGAAACGCCATGCCAACGCGCTTGCGATTGGCTTGCAGTTGTGCCACCATCGCGCTCAGGGGTTCGTCGATGACCTGCTTCGTCTCCGGCCGCGAGGAGGCATGCCGGCAATAAACTTCACCGTTTTCCTGGCGAATGATGAGTCCCATGTGCGCGGAAAAAATGCCGGGCGCGCTTTGAATAATGCTGAACAAATCGCCGGTTTGCAGACTGTCTTGCACCGCCAACAGGCTGTGCTCGGGAATGTATTTGATCGTCATGGTTTCCGCCGGTGGAATCTCTGCCTGCTCGCTCTCCGGCACGCCGAGATCGCTCAGCAACTTGCGCCGATCAATGGTCTTGGTCATCTCGCGGCAATATTTTCCGCCGACCGCCGCGGTGACATCCTGCAACAGCCAGGCATTGTTGGGAACCCAATCCGCATGCGTGAAATGATTGCGCGTGCGTAAATCGATTGCGCCGCGGTGATAACGAATGCGCTGCAGATTATTGAACATATGCTCGTAGTTGTTCGAAATCGCCATCGCGAGGATTTGCTCGGTGAACGTCACGCAATCCGCGCGGGTGAAATCGATCAGCGGGTCGCGATCATACTTTGCGTTCGGGCCTTCACCGAGGCAAAACAGCGCGTACGGCGTGCCTTTCGCAACTTCCGAGTAAATGGCGATACGGCGCGTCAACTCCGGCTCGCTCGCGGTGACGCGGCGAATCAACGTATCGATTTCAGCATTGGCCATGAGATAAAGCGCTTTGGGCGCAACCCATTTCGGTGAATCAGCGGCGGCCTGGCCGTTGGGCAGCGACTGGGCTGAAATCGAACTGACCAAGAAAATAAGATGCAGGAATCCAATCAGTGATTTGAGCAAAGCAATCTCCTTGATGATAAATCTGAAATCCTGGTTTTGCGTGTGCCTTACCTCGGCATCAAGTAAAGCGGAATCCCGCGCAAACGCGCCATGGTGGTGTTCCATTCGAGCTGGCCGAGGAAGCGGCGTGTCAAGCGCTCGTACCAGGGCTTGCGCGTGCGGCCGATTTCGACAAGCTGCGGCTCTTCCGTGAGATTTGCCATGCCTTTCACCACTTCCACCGCGCGCTCGAAGCTGCCCAGCTCGTCAATCAAGCCGTGCTGCAGCGCTTGCCGGCCTGTCATCACGCGACCGTCAGCAAATGCGCGCACCTTGTCCGGCTCGAGCTTGCGGCCCTTGGCCACCGCTTCGACGAATTGTTCGTAACTGTCGTTGATCAACTCTTGCAGCATGTTGCGTTCCTCCGCGGTGATGCCGCGAAAGAAAGTCAGCGTATCTTTGAACTGGCCGGACTTCACCACTTCCATCTCGACGCCAACCTTGTTCAAAAGCTGGCTGAGATTGCGCGATTGAATGATTACGCCGATCGAACCCGTGATGGTGCCGGCATTGGCCAGCACGCGCTCCGCCGCCATCGCCACATAAACACCGCCCGAGGCTGCCACCTCGCCCATCGAAGCCACCACCGGCACTTTGGCTTCCTCGCGAAAATGGCTGATGGCGTCGTAAATTTCCTGGGTTGCGCCCACCGTGCCGCCCGGCGAGTTTATGCGCACCAGCAACGCGCGCGCATGAATGTCCTTGGCTTCCTCCAATGCCGTCACAACCCGGCGCGGAATGGGGTCCTCGCCACTCTCATCCAGCACGCCGTCCAAACGCAACACGGCAAGACGCGGCTGTTTTCTTCTTCGGAAGCGAATCTTCATAGGATATTTTGAATGGAACGGATCTAGTTTCTGCAAAAAGTTAAAACGAGATTTCGCCCGCCCGCCACTTGATTTGAGACGGACAAGTTTAACGGAACGTTCGAGCTGTTCTGGTGTTGCGCGAAAACTAAACAAACCCTTTGTAAAAAACAAGTGCGCGCGATTCGAATATTTGCGCTTGCTTTTTTGCGTGCCGTGAAGTTGAAAATGCCACGGCGCACGCATCACACGCTAAAACAACTGTAATTGATTTTGTTCTTTTTCACACGGCCAGGCCGGCAGATTTCCGGCGTTCTCAGAAAGCGCGCGCAGCAGCATGTGGAAATAGCGCGCCACCCGCGGCGCATCAATATCGTCCGGCGCGTGCATGAACACAAACGGCTGCAATCCCTGGTCGAGCCATTGCGCCACCTGTTTGGCCCATTGCTGAAGATATGCTTCATTCTTTTCAATGATCGGATCGCCCACAAAGCGCACGAACGGACGACGATTGGTAGCGAGAAAGCGCACCGGAACCTTGGGCTTGCGGCGTTGCGCATCCCGGGTGACAAGATCACCCGGCGCGGCTTGCGCGGCATGCAAGCCCCGGGTATCGAAAATGACGCGCGCCATGTTGTGCGTGCGCAGCAGATCATTGAATCGCGCTTCACACTCGCCTTCGTCGAAAAAATCCGGGTGGCGCGCTTCTACGGCGTATTCGAATTCGGCCGGCAGGGTTTTGAGAAAATGTGCGAGCGGTGAAAATTCCCGCCGGCTGAAGGTGGGTGGCAACTGCAAAAAGAACGGCCCCAGGCGCTCGGCCAGCGGCGCCAGCAATTTCAAGAAAGCCTGCATCTCGGCTTCGGCGTCCTGCAAACGCAAATCGTGGCTGAGCAGGCGCGGAAACTTGAAGCAGAATTTGAAGGCCGGCGGCGTTTCCTCGCGCCATTTTTGCACGCTGGCCGGTTTCGGCAGGGCGTAAAACGTGGTGTTGCCCTCCACCGTGTTGAACACGGAGGCATATTGTTGCAGAAAATCGGGCGGCTTTGCCTCTCTCGTAAAAAATTCGCCGACCCAGTTTTTGTTGCTCCAGATCGGGCAGCCGAGGTAGTAGGATAAGTTTGTCATGAAAAATTATCCGCGGGAATGCGCGCCAAATCTGCAATAACCGCGCGCGGCTGTTCTTGCCCGCCAATGATTCGCCCTTCAACTCGCGACGGCTGCGGGCCAACAGCCACTCCGGCATCGGTGTCAAGTTAAGGATTTGGGAGAAAGCAAAAGCCCCAACGGGGCGGCCTATGAAAGCTTGGGGCAACGCCCCAAGATAACGTTCAAACCAAACTCGGAGCGCCAACGGCGCGAAATAGAATGGGGCGAGGCCGCATACGTAATTTCATTTCGCCCTGACAGGGCTATAAAAAAACGGCGATTTCTTGTTTTCCAGGGCGTTGCCCTTTGCTATCACATTTGTCCCCGTTGGGGACAGGCACTTTCGTTAGCTTGACACATATGCCCCAAAGGGGCGAAATGTAAAAGCGAAGGGCAACGCCCTGGAAAATCGGTAATCATGAGATATTACCAAGCCCCAGCGGGGCGCCATAGAACCACGTCAGGAATGCCGCCCCTTCAGGGCTAGGTACGATAGATTTTATCGGTTCCCAGGGCGCTGCCCGTGGGCTATTACATGCGACCCCGTTGGGGTCATCAAGCTGGCCTTCTGGAGAAAACATTGTGCACCTAACATTGTGGTGTTAGATAGCCAGCGCGGCGCCAGGATTCTTGATCCACCCGTCCAGCAAGCGCCCCATTTCATTCATGAGCTTGCTGCCATGCTCGTAGGATTGAAGATTGATGAATCGCATTTCGTAGCTGAGGCGGAATAGCAGCCGCAACTTTGCCAGCGCTTCATCGGCTTGTTTCAACAGGGGCAGTTTGTCTCTGCGCATATTGGCAACTGAGGTCAGTTCGATGAAATCCAAACTGGCATTTTACAATTTTGCCGCCACGCTGAAGCGATAGCTTTTTGGAGATTTTCCAGTATGCTGCAAAAATTATTTGAAGAAATCACAACCACGTTTGACTGTCAAAAATTTTTGTGTTTTGGTGGACATTCTGCATCGTTTGGATCTCGAAAAAATTTCCGCGGCAAAAACCGCGAACGCTGTTCTTGCTTTTTCAGAGTAACAGATGATCAAAGTTTCAGAGTATCAAAAAAGGAGTAGACACATACGACCCGAAAGCTAAGGTCGTACCACTGAAGGACGGGAAGATTGTGGTAACGAGCCGCAAAAGCCAGATACTCTGATTTACCGAACCACGAACCGCCGCGCACCGCACGTCTCTGGCTTTCAGTGTTGTATTTGTTCTCCATCCATTCCCATACATTGCCGGCCATGTCCATCAATCCCTCCGGCGTTGCCCCGACCGGGTATGATCCTACTTGCGTGGTTTTTCCAACTTTCTCTTCATAGTTTGCGCGGTTTTCATCCGGCTCTTCATTGCCCCACGGATATTTCCGCTTGCCTCCGCCAGCGGCCCATTCCCATTCTTGTTCGGTGGGCAGACGATAGATTATATGCTCATCTTGCTCCTTGCCATCGACAAGCTCGGGCGAACTGCCCCTTGCCCCTTGCAACTCACTCAGCCAATGGCAATATGCCGCTGCGTCAAACCAGGTCACACGTAACACTGGTTGATCATCACCCAAAAAGCGCTTGTCATCCATTTTCGATTTGAACGTCTCAGGCCATTTTTTAGGGTCGTTGCCCATGTATTCTGTAAAGCCTTTGATTCCCTTTGCTTTGGCTCGCAAGCTTTCAGCAAACCGTCCGAGGGGCAAATTTGCAAATGCCTCCTCGCCACCCTTTCCGACAAGATAAGACACAAAACGATTGTAGAGCTTGTTGGTAACTGGATACCTGGCAAAATACAGCGGCGGCACTTCAACTTCTTTTTTGGTGACCGAATACTTGTACTTGCCGTTTTTGATGAGAATGTATTCCGCGTTCAGTTCTACGGGGTTAAAAATACGGGGAGACAATTCATATGTTTTGTGTCGGAAGATGACATCCACTTTTTCACTTAGCTCAATTTCAAGCATTTCTAATATTTCTTTGTATTCATAGTATTGATTGGCGACCTGTGTCAAAATTGCATATGCCTCTTTCGCAATCCGTCTGTTCTTATCACTTGTTATTGACATCAAAGCCGATATCGATGCTTTAGTAGCTATATGCTTCAATGCCAGCAAGGCATAATAGCGCGCCTCATAACGTTTCAAACGCTTTAACGCATTTACGAATGGCGCTTCATCTTTGACTAACGCCTCGTCAATACATTTGAGCATGAAATCCACCCGCGCGCCGTCGCGCCAGTTGGCGCGCAGCAAAACCCGCATGAAATCCGCAAAAATTGGGGGATTGGTGAGGCCCATGGCCAGCAGGGTCGGCTCGCGCCACCAGGCCTGGTCAAACTGTTTGACGAGAATCTCGCTTTGCCGGGTGTTGCGAATCTCTTCGGCGGTGAGATATTCCTGAAAGCTGAGATGATGAAAAAAATAAATGTCGCCCTCGCCCTTGAAAATGCCGCTGCGCTCCTGCCAGTTTTGCAAAAGCTCTTCGGGATCCACTTCGCGCTTGATGCGGCCGAGATGCGGCTGCATGAACTCCAGCAGCTCGGCTTTGCTCACCTCGCGTCGATTTTCGACGGAGTGCATCCACAACGCGATGGGCTGCAAGAGCTGACGCGCCTGGGCCGCGGAGAGCAGAACTTCCAAACCCTTGGCTTTGTCCCAGCGCTCCAGCAAGACATCGGTGCATTCTTTGTAAAGCTCGACGCGGCGCTCGGGCAGAGTGCCGCGGTCGCGATGCACCAGCGCGATAATCTGCAGCATGAGCGGATTCACCGCCAGCTCGCGCAGCGCGGGCGCCGCCTCGATGCGCTGAAACAAATTCTCAGCCCGGCTTTTCGCCTGCTGGCGCCAATAGTCGCTGTCTTCGTGCACATGCGTTTCCACGCCGATGAGCCAGTTTTCGAGAAACTGCTGCACCTCGGGCATGCCGTAATCTTGAATCTCCAGGCGCAGATAGTAACCCGGCAATATCGCCTCGCCGCGATATCCGGAAAAGCGCGAAGTCACAATCACCGGGCATTTCGGAAACGCGAGATGCGCCTGGTGATGAATCCATTGACTGACTTGCGCGCGCTTCTTTTCCGTCGGCACTTCGTCGAGACCGTCGAGCAGGAGAATGGCCCGGCCTTCCTGCAAATAATGCAGAAAGAACTCTTCAGATAAATCGAGATGATACTTTTGCAAAGAGGCAAGGATGTTGGCGGTGAGCGGCAGTTCGGGATCGATGTCGCGCAGGCTGAGCAGAATCGGCAGAAATGGCTGCGGCATGCCGAGTTGCTGCTCGGCTTTATTGCCGGCAAAGCAAAGCAGAAAATATTTGGTGAGCGTGGTTTTGCCCGCGCCGGGATAGCCGAGCAGCACCAGTCCGTCATAGTCGCGTTGCAGCGCGAATTGCAAGGCTTGCTGCACACTCACGGTTTGATCGGATTGCGTCGTTCCGGTGAGCCTTTGTCGAACCTGGTCGGTGAGCGGTTCGACTGAGCTTGCCGAAGTCTTATGTCGAACCGGGTCGCGTTTGCGTGCGGAAGAATCCAGCTCGCCGCGCGCATGCTCGAGCTCGTTCATGCGCGCTTTGAGCGTGACATACACTTTTTCCAGCGGAATGGGAATGCGCAAATTGGTTTCAAAGCCGGCTACGGGCAGGTGTTGATGCGTTTTGATCATGGTTTCGAGATAGCGCTGCCGCGCCGGCTCACGCGCCACAGTCTGCACTGCAGAAGCCGGCGGCGGGGCGCTTGCCGGACGCAATTTGAGCAGAAGGCGTTCGAGATCGAGGCGCACGCGGCTGGCGAAATCGTCGGAGGTTTCGAACTCCTGCACAAAACCGGGGTGTTTGCCCTCTGGAGAGAACTCTTTTAAGAATTCTTTGAGGCGCTGATATTGATCAATATCCAGTTTGCGCTGTGGGATGTCTCGGATGCAGTGGTAGAACAAAATCTGAGGACGTTGTGTTTTTTGCCAGGCGTGATAGGCGAGGGTGAATTCCTCCTGCGTGCCGGAATCAAAGCTGAAGCCGGTTTGGGGATCCGCGCCGGCTCCGGCGAGCTTAGTCGAGCCGCCGGTTGGTGTGCCAAAACGCGACCACATGATGCCGACGAAAATATCCCAACTCTCCACCGGCAGTTGTTCCAACACCACCGCCTCGGGCCGGCCCATCAACGGCGCAACATGTGAACGCCAATCAAGCGCCTGCAAGGTGACGCCGAGATCATCCAAAAAACCGTTGGGCTGATTGAATTCCTGCACGACTTTGAGCAGCCGGTCGCGTTCCGGCGTCACATCACCCGGCGAGGCGATGAAGAGGCGGATTTTGGTATAGTTTTTTTTCGTAGTCACCAGAGTTCCCCGATTTTGTGAGGTTATCTGAACATACCGCCCGGCCAGTTGTTTTGATGAGCAATTATGCTTATGAGCGGCTGTGCCTTTGTTCAAATAGCGCCCGGGCGGTGGTGATTCCTTCATGAATTGCAGCAATATAATTTGATCCGATTACAAATGCAAAGCCCGTGAATGCACAAACAAAAAAACCACGGTTGAACCGTGGCTGAACGAGGAATTTGGAGCGTAAGGCGCTCAAAGGTAGAATAAAATTCTGAAAGTGTTTCGCCCACTGAAATGAAATCCCACCGAAAATTTTTTTGGTTCTATGTTGTTCTGTGTGGGCAGCATGAATACGCCGAAGGCGTTCAACAACAAAGCCGAGGGTCGCGCTGCGCGACCCTCGGGAAACAACCATGCGCAAAAGAACTCTGAAAGAGTTCAACAAAAGAGGGCGCGGGACCGCCAGCTAATCGTTCATTTTCGCAACGCACTTTGTCTACAAGGCCATTTTTGTTGAACACCTTCGGTGTTCGTGGGGTTGGGCGTTGTTGGACCCAGGGTGCCCAGAAGCTGGGCACCCTGGGCTGAGTTCTATAACGCCTTCGGC
>QEVD01000225.1 GCA_003576975.1 Candidatus Zhuqueibacterota bacterium | reverse complement strand
CGCCGGGGGCAATGCTCGCGCCGTCGGGAAACTTGACGAGAAAGTCGAAGTTTGCAACCGCCAACGCAGCAGCGCCATTGACGACTTTGATGTAATCATTATTGTTGTTGGAAACGTCGTCGGTGAGATAGTAGGTCGTAAGATCGACGGTTGCGTTGGTAGGATTATAAATCTCGATAAACTCGCCCGCGGTGGGCGTCACCACAAACTCGGAGATGAGCAGATGGTCGTTCTGACCAAATGCCGGCAGCGCCAGGCCAAGGCAAAGCAGCCCGGCAAAGAGAAAGCGTCGCACAAATTGCATGAGCGTACTCCTTCAGAATGGTTTTGGTGAAATGAGAATTTTGGAGAAGAAAGGTTGACGAGTAAAAGAAATGGAACAGGCGAACTGTTGAGCCGCACACACCGTCATGATCCCCGTCCTGTTTTGCTGAAACACGCGCTCACCCCATGTGCAGGCTGCCGGTTCATGGATGCGGGAGAGTTTAGTGATTATTTGAGAATGCCTTGAAGGATTGCGCGCTGTTGTGCGGTTCGCGAGGCCGCACGCGCATGAGCAAGTGTGCCGAAAGTAGGAAATTTTCCGAGAAAGTCAAGCCCGAAAAGGCAGAAGGAAAATACAGTTTTCCGGCGCAGCCGCCTGTTGGCCAAAATAAAGGCTTGACATTTTCCTATAAGATTCGTATTACTACTAAAAAATTAGTAGAAAAGGATTCGTTATGGCAAAACGCAAAGCCGAGCTTTCCGCCGCCGAATGGGAAATCATGCAAACCGTCTGGCGCGCGAACAAACCGGTGTCAGTGCGGGAGGTGCTGGATGCCGCCTATCCGGACGCTGAAAAAGCGTACACCACCGTCCAAACATTGATGAATATTTTGGTGGAAAAAAGGTTCTTGAAACGTAAAAAGATCGGCCTGGTGAATTTCTATGCGGCGGCGGCCGCGCGCGACACGGTTTTGCGCAGCTCGTTGCAAGCGCTGGCCAAGCGTATGTTCCACGGTTCCTACGGCGCCATGGCCTCGTTTCTGGTGAACGCCGGCACATTGCCTCCGGAAGAAATCGATGAGTTGAAAAAACTTTTGGAGAAGAAAAGCGGAGGAACAAATCATGAATAACGTGATGGCAGACT
The DNA here is from genome assembly GCA_003576975.1 of Candidatus Zhuqueibacterota bacterium. Taxonomy (GTDB): domain Bacteria; phylum Zhuqueibacterota; class Zhuqueibacteria; order Zhuqueibacterales; family Zhuqueibacteraceae; genus Coneutiohabitans. The sequence goes on along the minus strand of QEVD01000225.1, from coordinate 10,530 downwards.
TCCAGGCTCATGCGCCCGGCATTCTGCGCGCGCTGGCTTTGTTTGAACTGCAAATTCTTCTCTTCGCGTTGATGATTTTAGCCCTCGACCATGTTCTGCCGCGCGCCTCGGCAAAACTGCGCTATAGCCTCTGGCTGCTGGTGCTGCTCAAAACGTTTTTGCCCCCGCTCTGGGTGTGGCCGCAGCTTTCGTCATGGTCTGCAGAAGCGCTCGAGTTTGGTTTCATGTCGCCGGTGACGGCAACCGCCGGAACCTCATCACCCGGGCTTACGCTTGCCGGCGGCTTGCTCCTGCTGTGGCTCGCCGGTTCACTTTTCTGGCTGGTACTGGCGGTGCGCAACTTTCTGAGGTTACGTGCAGAACTCCGCCGCGCGCAGCCATTGCCAGTTGCGCCTCATGCTTCTCCCGCCGGCGCTGAACTAACCTGGCCGCCGATCTTGCGCGCCGATCATCTACGCACGCCGTTGGCGCTCGGCTGGTTGCGGCCGCGCATCTACCTGAATCACGCCGCGCTTTCCTCGGACGCCGCAACCCTGCATGCGCTCCTTTGCCATGAACTGGCTCACATTCGCAGCCGGGATAGCTGGGTTATCCTTCTGCAAACGCTCGCACAAATCCTGCATCCCTTCAATCCGGCACTCGGGCTGATGCATGCCCGGTTGACGCGCTATCGCGAGCAGAGATGCGACGACTTTGCGCTGCAACATTCCGCGGCCACGCCGCAACACTATGGCGAAATGCTTCTGCGCTTTTTGGAAACGAGCACACCTGCACCCGCTCTGCTGCAAACCAGCGCATCTTTCTTTGAAACAAAAAGCGGATTCAAACAACGTCTCATTTATCTCTTTTCACCCAAGGAGGTTGCCATGAATAAATTCACCTGGACACAAGGGCTGTTGCTCACCGCACTGTTCTTGATTTTAGCGGGCGCATCCTGGCGTTGCAGCGACGAAGCGAGCATGCCCAAAACCACCGTTGCACCTGCTGCCAGTCAAACAGCCGCAGATACCATGCCCGATACCGCGTTCGAAGTCGCGCCCAGCGTTGTCAGCCAGGTTGTCCCGGCATATCCTGAGCTGGCGAAAAAGGCAGGAATCGAAGGAAAGGTTTACCTTCAGGTTCTTGTGAGCAAAGAAGGGCAGGTCGAGGACGTAAAGATCAAAGAATGTGATCAACCCAACAACGGTTTTGAAGAAGCTGCGAGTGAGGCCGTGAAGAAATGGGTATTCAAGCCGGCGTTGCAGGAGGGCAAACCAGTCGCCGCAACCGTTACCATCCCGTTCAAATTCAAATTGTCTGCGGAAGTCTCGAAAGCTGCCTCGAAGTAATAAGCGAGCGAAGCCAGGCTTGGATTCAACGCGCTCAAAAATCGATTAAACCTAATGGTGTTCCCGCCTGGCTTCACTTTTCACGGCGAGAAACCACCATCTCACTCCTCGCCGCCCATCCCATACTTTCCCAGCTTGTATAAAAGCGTCGTGGTTTTGATGCCTAAAATGCGCGCGGCTTCGGCTTTCACGCCGTGCGCGCGCGTCATGGCGCGTTCGAGCATGGCGCGTTCAACTTCCTCCAGCGTTTTGTTCAAGTCGAGATTATCATCGGAAAGCGAGAGAATGGCGTTGCGATCTTTCACCAGCGGCGGCAAATCGGCCAGCGTGATGTCCGCGCCCTCACACAGCACCGCGGCGCGTTCCAGCACATTTTCCAGCTCGCGCACGTTGCCGGGCCAGTGATAATTTCTCATCATGTCCAACGCTGCCGGCGCGATTTGTAAATTCGGTTTGCGCAATTCGTGGCCGAGGCGCTGCAAAAAATGTTCGACCAGCACCGGCAAATCGTCCAGCCGCTGGCGCAGGGCGGGCAAATTGATCGGCACGATGTGCAGGCGATAATACAAATCCTCGCGAAAGCGGCCGCTGGCAACTTCTTCTTTGAGATTGCGGTGTGTGGCCGCGATCACACGCACGTCGACGCTTACGGTTTCTTCGCCGCCGACGCGCTCGAATTCCTTTTCCTGCAACACGCGCAGCAGCTTGATTTGCAAATTGGGCGAGATGTCGCCGATTTCATCGAGAAAAATCGTACCGGCCTGCGCCAATTCAAAACGGCCCAGCTTGCGTTTGAGCGCGCCGGTGAAGGCGCCTTTTTCGTGGCCGAACAATTCGGATTCCAGCAGGGTTTCCGACAAGGCGCCGCAATTCACGCGCACGAACGGGCCTGTGCTGCGGTTGCTGTTTTTGTGAATGGCGCGCGCCACCAGTTCTTTGCCTGTGCCGCTTTCGCCGTAGATGATGACGCTGGAATCCGTGGGCGCGACTTTTTGCAACATGCGAAAAACCTCCTGCATCGGCTGCGCCTGGCCGATGATCTCGCCGAAGTTGAATTGCTTTTCTTCCTGTTCGCGCAAATAGAGATTCTGCTCTTGCAGGCTTTCCAGTTCGCGGCGCTGCGCCAGACGCTGGGCAAAGCGTTCCAGTTTTAAGGTAAGCTCCTCCGGTGAGATGGGCTTGGTGATGAAATCGGCCGCGCCTTTTTGCATGGCTTGCACAGCGAGTTCGATAGAGCCGAAGGCCGTCATCACCATCACCTCACAGGCCGGCCGCAGAGCTTTCACTTTTTCCAGCAGCTCCAGGCCGTTCATGCCCGGCAGGCGATAATCCGAGAGGATGAGATCAGCAGGCGCAGTAGCCAGCGCTTGCAAAGCGGCTTCTGCGCGTTCAAACGATTTGACCTCGTGTCCCTGCCGCCGCGCGACCTGCTCCAGGCCTTCGCGCATGGCGGCGTTATCTTCGATAAGGTAAAGATGAAGTTTGTGGTTCATATGGAATGACTTGGTTTATTTTATGAACTGCAGCAAAAGTGCGCGCAAAGATACTATGTCAAAAGCCGCAGAGGCAACGCAAAGCAGGATAAATGGCAAAATCATTTTGGACAAGATCATTACCCCCAAAGATTTTGATCACTTTGCCTTTTTCAGCGGTTCAAGTCTTTGCTCCTCGGGCATTTGATTTATCCTACCTCTAGCGTCAAACGAAAATGCGCGCCCTTTGCGCCCGGCACAAGTTCGATGCGACCGTGATTTTGTTCCGCGAGTTGCCGCACCAGCGCCAAACCTAGGCCGCTGCCCTGCGGTCGCGTGGTAAAAAACGGTTCGAAAATTTTTTCAGCAATCTCCGGCGAAATGCCCGGGCCATTGTCTTTTATTGTAAGTATGAATTGGGCATGTGAAACGGTTGCATTGATTTCGATTTCGCCCTGGCCGTTCACGGCTTCGATGGCATTGCGCAGAAGATTGAGCAAAAGACGGCGCAATTGCCCTTCATCGGCCAAGGCTGCCGCCGAATCCGGCACCTGCATGCGCCACGTGACGCCGGGATGCAATTGCTGCAATTGAGCGTGCAGATCGTTAATGATCGGCAAAACCTGTATCCGCTCGCGCTGGCTGGCGCGCGGCCGCGCATACTCGAGAAAATCCCGCACCGTATTTTCCAGGCGCCGCACTTCCGCCCGGATTTTTTGAACCTGCGGCTTTAGTTCCGAGGGCGCATCGTTTTCGAGCATGCCGGCAAACAGCTCAATGCCGCCGAGTGGATTGCGAATCTCGTGCGCCACGCCGGCAAGCATCATGCGCAGATTCTGCTCGCGCGTCACAATCGCCTCGCGCATGTGCTGCATGGTTTGCGCGAGAAAGCGGATTTCCTCCGTGCCCTTTACTTCGAAAGCCACCTCGGGCGCGCCTGCGCCGATGGCTTCCGCCGCGCGGCGCAAGCGTTCCAGCGGCGAGGTGAGACGCCGCGCGAAAATGACGCCGCTGATGGCGGCGACGATCAAACCGACGGCGGCAATACTCCACAACACGCGTTGTATTTCGGCAATTGCAGACAAGGCTGCCGCGCTGCCTTCAATGCCAACAATCGCGACCACGTTCCCGCCCTCGCGCAGCGGCGCATAGGCGGCTTTGAACGGCTGATTTTGCGCGTCAAAAAAAAGTTTGGCAGCAGAAGCCTGGCCCTGCCAGGCGCGGCTGATTTCTTCTTGATCGAACCGCAAGCGAACATATTCGCTGCCGATTGCCAATTCGCGCCGGCTGTCGAAGAGAATGCGATCTGCTTGTGCAAAAATCATGATGCGCGCCAGCGCGCCGGCCTCTGCCAGCGGCGCCAATTGCGCGTGTAACGTGCTGGCCGTGCGCGAGGTTTCATCGCCGGGCAGCAGGCTGATGATCGGCGCCGCGCCCACAGCCGCGCTCGCGGTTTGCGCGCCGGTTTTTGCAAATGCCGTGAGTTTGTCTGCCAGCTCGCCCTCGATTTGCGCGCGCATGCGCCACTGCAAATAAAAACCGGCGAGCGCGAGCACGGCGCCCATCTGCAAAATCAAAAACAAAATGAGTAAGGTTCGAATCCGTGGGCGAAACATGAGGCGAGAAGCGACTGGCAAGAAATGATGATGCGCTAGTTGCCGTTAACGACATCAGGTTTGCGGCGGCGAAAAACGAGAAACAGCCCGGCGAGAATCAACAGCACCGGCCAAAAATCGCCATACGCGCGAAATGGCCCGAGCGTCATTAAGAAAATCACCGACAGGCCGATCAAAATAAAAGCGGGAATCACAAAACCGGTTTCGCGCTTGCCGAAAAAATACATTAATAAAAATCCGAGCCCCGGGCCGAGAATGAAAACCGGCCACAACTCTTCCATGTAATACCAGCGATTGTTCCACGCGCAAAATTGAAACAACGCGCCTTGACTCAACAGAATTGTAGCCGGCATGAGAAAACCGTAGCTGCGGCGATTCGCGAGAAAAAGCCCGAGAAACACCAATCCACCGAGAATCATCCACAACGGCCACATTTCTTCCCAATAGAAATCGACAAAATTCCCAAGAAAAAACGATAATCCGACGAGTATGAGAATCCCGCCGGCCACAAGCGATCTGCGATCCATAATCTGACTCTAATCTGATTCGGATTTATTTGGAGAAAAGCAGGCTTCGACAAGCTCAGCCTGCGGAAGCTCTGCTGCGACAGTGCAGGCTTCGACGAGCTCAGCCTGCGGCAAAATCAAACATTTTCACATAACTTGCTGGCTGATTGACGGATGAATTAACGTAAACCGCCTTTGAATGTCAAGCGCGATCTTGCATTTGGCCTTTGGCGGGACTATATTTGCGCGCATTTAGGGCGCATGAAAACTTAATGACTAATGGCCAATGGTTAATCGACTATTGCCATTAGCCATTAACCATTAACCATTCCTAACGCATTTGAACTGCCTTATACCATCCAATCGGTACGAAGGAATCACCCATGATTGACCAAAAAGATTTTCGCCGTGTTCTGGGCGCTTTTACCACGGGCGTGACGATTGTGACGACGCGCGCAGGCGATAAAATCCACGGTTTGACTGCGAATGCCTTTTGCTCGGTGTCGTTGTCGCCGCCCTTGGTTTTGGTTTGTGTGAATAAAGACGCGCAAAGCCATGACTTGATCGTGCAGGGAAAATGTTTCGCGGTGAATATCCTAAACGTTGATCAACAGCACATTGCAGAGCGGTTTGCGCAGGAGGCGCTTTCCGGCGCCGCGCGATTTGATACGCTGGAAACGCGTGCGGCGGTCACCGGCGCGCCGGTATTGGGCGAATCCCTTGGCTGGGTGGACTGCAAGCTAACCGCAAGCCATGACGGCGGCGATCATACGATTTTTGTCGGCGAAGTTGTGGCGCTGAGTGATGGCGATGCAAAAGTTTCCCCGCTGCTTTATTTTCGCGGCGAGTATCGAATACTGGAGAATTCTGATTTTCCGGCGCGATAGCGTTCCGCCGCGGCATTTGCTGTGATGAGGCATGATCAAACCATGATTGAACAATACGTTCCCATCAGAGGATTGGAGGCGTGATGAAAAAAGTGGGATTCATATATGCTGCTCTTGCAATGCTGTTGCTATCCTGCGCCGGACCGGCAAGGATTTCGCAACCGCGCGCCGGTTCAATCGGCGACAGCATCAGAATCACGTTGCTGCAAATCAATGACGTCTATGAAATCACTCCGGTGAGCGGCGGCAAAGAAGGTGGCATGGCGCGTTTGGCAACGCTGCGCAAACAACTACAGGCAGAGAATCCCCACACCTTTATGTTGCTGGCCGGGGATCTCTTCAGCCCTTCGGCGCTCGGCACCGCGAAAGTCGACGATGTCCGTTTAGATGGCAAACAAATGGTCGCGGTGTTGAATGCGGTGGGCCTGGATTTCTGCACGTTCGGCAATCATGAATTCGATTTGAAAGAACCGGCTTTCTTGCAGCGTTTGTCAGAGTCGCGTTTCAACTGGGTTGCCAGCAATGCCTTTGACAAAAACGGCAAACCATTTCCCGGAGTTTCCGAGAATATTATCTTCACTGCGAGCAACAAAACCGGACAATCCGTGCGTGTGGGATTGTTTGCCGTAATGCTGACGAAAAATAATCCGAATTATGTGACGTTTCGCCTTCCGCTTGAGGTTGCGCGCGAGCAAGTAAAAAAACTCAGAGACCAGGTTGATATTCTCATCGCCCTCACGCATTTGACGCTCGACGAAGACATTCAGCTCGCGCAAACGCTGCCGGAAATCGATTTGATTCTCGGCGGGCACGAACATGAAAATGTGCAAGTCTGGCGCGGGCCCGAGTTGACACCGGTGTTCAAGGCGGATGCCAATGCGCGTTCGGCTTATATTCATGAATTGACGATCGATCCCGCCACCAAAAAGCTTCGCATCGATACTCGTTTACACCCGATCACAGCTGAGATTGCCAATGGGTGGATTTGGCTTTTAACGCATTTCGCAAAATGGGCTTTGAGCCGGAGAAGCTTGTGGTTAATTCTCCCGACGTGCTGGACGGCCGCGAGTCGATAGTGCGCAACACGTCAAGCAAACTGACGGAGTTGATCACCGCCTCGTTTCTGGCAGCGGCGCCGGAGGCGGATCTCGCGATTTTCAACGGCGGCTCGATCCGCATCGATGACGAGCTGGCGCCCGGCCCGATTTCAGAGTACGACGTGATTCGTATTCTGCCGTTCGGCGGCAACATCGTTTTCGTGGAAATGCGCGGTCGCTTGCTCAAACAAGTTCTGGATCAGGGTCAGAAAAATAAGGGCAGCGGGGGCTATTTGCATGCAGCAAACGTGGCCTGGAGCGGCGAAAAAGGCAATTGGCTGATCAACGGCATTGAGCTTGACCAGCGCCGCAATTACAAAGCAGCGATCAGCGATTTCTTGATTTCCGGAAACGAGCAGGGCCTGGATTATTTGAATAGAGCAAACGCGGATTTGAAAGTGCTGAATGAAAATGTTGCGGAAATACGCCGGGCGTTGATCGATCACTTGCAGAAAATCTACGGCAAGCCGTAAGGCCGCGCCACGACCGGCAAAAAGCCTTTGCTTTATTTGAATGTCGGCTTTATTTTATCAATGGGGAGGCGAGCATGAACGAAGAGCGGGCGAATTTCAAGGCCTATGAAGCGCGATTGATTCAACTGCTGCGGCTGCGTTTCGAGCAAGCCAATTTCAAAGTCGAGGATCATGAAAAGGTCGGTGAATTGCCGCTCGAAATCGACTTGATCGTGATTTCAGCGGACGAGAACAAGAAACCGGATTTTTCCAAGCTGCCGCCGCTGTTTCGCTATTTTCAGCGCTTCAACATCATGGAGCTGAAAACCGAGAAGGATCGCCTGGAACCCGGCGATCTGCTCAAGCTGCAAGCTTACGGCTGGCTGTACATGGCGAAGCATAGCATCTACAGCATTGCCGAGGTGACGCTCTCGGCTGTGGTGCATCATCTCAGCGCAGCGGTTTTGAATGTCTTGCCTGTGCTTGGCTATAAGTTGATTGAGCCCGGCATATTCCGGCGTGATTCGGATATGGTTTCGTATCTGATCGCAACCGAAGATTTGCCGGATGAGGTGACGCCTGAAGAGCTGCAAATATTTTCGACTCCGGCGCGCCGGCAGAAAATTATCTTGTCGCAATTCCTGCTCAATCGTTCGACTCCGATTCTCGAAACCGTTTTTGATCTTTACCAAAGTGAGGTGCTCAAAATGATTGACGTTAAACCGGAGTTTATCGATAAGATGATTGAGACCCTGGGGCATGAAAAGCTGATCGCGGCACTGCAAAGAACTATGGGCGCCGACAAGCTATTGGCGGCTTTTAGCGGTGGTGATCAAGACAAATTGATCGCCGCTTTGAGTCAAACTGGGGCACGCGACAAGCTTTTAGCCGCTTTTAGCAAAGAAGAGCTTCTGTCAGTCTTGAGCAAAGAAGATGTGATAAAAGCACTGGGAGAAGAAGAAATCCTAAAGTCCCTGTGGAGCAAACTTGGGGCAGAACAGTTTCAGAAACTTCTGGCTCAGATTGATCGAAACTGAATATGAAACTTCTCTCCTGGAACGTCAACGGCATTCGCGCGGTGCTCAAAAAAGGCTTGGTGGAATTCATTCAAAAAAACAAGCCGGATATTCTATGCCTGCAGGAAACCAAGGCCGCGCCCGAGCAAGTTGAATTGGAATTGCCGGGTTACCGGCAATACTGGAACTCCGCCGAGAAAAAAGGCTATGCCGGCACGGTGATCTTTACGAAAACCGAACCGCTCAGCGTGAAAAACGACATGGGCATCGCCGAGCACGATCGCGAAGGCCGGGTGATTGCCGCGGAATATGCGGATTTTTTTCTCGTCAATGTTTATACCCCCAACGCCAAGCGTGATTTATCACGCCTTGATTATCGCATCAAATGGGATATCGATTTTTTGAAGTATCTCAAGAAATTGGAAAAGAAAAAGCCGGTGATTTTTTGCGGGGATTTGAACGTGGCGCACACGGAAATCGATCTCACCAATCCCAAAGCCAATGTCGGCAATCACGGTTTCACGCCGGAAGAACGCGCCGGTTTTGGCAATATTGTGAAGAAAGGGTTTATTGATACGTTCCGCGAATTTCAAAAGGAGGGTGGGCATTACACCTGGTGGAGCCAGATCGGCAATGCGCGCAGCCGCAACGTAGGCTGGCGCATTGATTATTTTTGCATTTCTGCTGCGCTGCGCCCGCGGCTCAAAGAGGCTTTTATTTTGCCCGAGGTGATGGGCTCGGATCACTGTCCGATTGGGATTGTGTTGAAGTGAAGCGTCATGAAGGGTTTTGAGCGCAGATTCGTGCATATTTTTATGTTCAAAGCTCGACAACTCAGTACGATTCCAAGTGAATCCGTGCGCGAGTGATGCGAATAAGGTTTATCGAAACACCGACGCGGTAATCTTCAAAGTCATACTCTGCTATCATTGTCATCCAGAGAGAATCCTGTGAAGTTCCAAGCTCAACGCCCGGTACTTCACAAGATTCCTACGGAATGACAGATGGAGTAGGTATGCAATCATGATGTCCGTGTACTGCTTTCCTCACAATGAAAACCAGCGATTCAGTTTCACCAGAAAAACATTGTCCGGATAAACCTCGAACAAATCCCTTACATCATTCCGGAACGAGAACTCGCCGTCGGAAGTGAAGCCGGTGCGGCCTTGCGACCACACCAAAAACACGGTTGAACCCGGGCTGTATTCCCACCGCAATACGAGATTCGAGCGAAACTGCTTGAAGTTGAAATTCGGTTTGCCAAAAGCATAATCGCTCGCGCCATCCAAATTCTCATCAACCAAAAACGTATTCGAAGCGGCCTCGTATGTGAGTTCGTTGCTCAGGACATGAAAGCGATCGGCATAGTTTGCCGCGCGCGACGAGGTGATGCGCTTGAATTGGGAATATTCTCCGGCGGAAACGAACGGCTGACCGTAAAACTGCACCGACAGATTGGGCGTGATGCTGCAATCGATGCGTGTCGTGAGTCCCAGCGTCCGTTGATCGATCCGGCCGAAAAGATACCGGCTTTCCCCGTTGTTGGCGGGTGTACTGACATATTGCAAATCGTCTTTGTTGATGCCATAAAACGGGCTGAAGCGCACGTTTAACGACTTGACCGGGCGCACAGACATTCCCAGGCCGATTTCGTGATAACGCGAATCATTTTCATCTTTCCAACTGTTGTAGCCGTTCACGCTGAACACCACGGCTTTGCGCTGATCGGTTTCAATCGTGAGCCATTGATTCCATTGCCCGGGCAGGATCAGCGCCGGTCCACCGCGCAACGCCGTCGTCGAGAGGTTTTTGCTCTCGCGACCAATGCCAAACCAAATGTACCAATAGTTGCGCAGGGGGCCGCCGCCGTTGATGTTGCCGCCCTCGAAAACTTTCTCTCCGTCAAAATTCCAACCGTACCATTGATTCACATTGAAATTCAGGCGATTGAAAATCAGTGTGGGCTTGTTGAAGCGATAGCCCATCCAAAATGATTGCATAATGCGATCGGCCTGGCGCAAGAAGCCGGCATCATTCAAATCGAGTCCGGGCGAACGCCACGTGACACCCAGATTAATACGTACGGGGCTGTTGCCGCCGCGACCGAGGCTGAGATTGCCGCCGTGCCCGGTGAGTGAGGTACGGTTGGGATCGAA
>QEVD01000771.1 GCA_003576975.1 Candidatus Zhuqueibacterota bacterium | reverse complement strand
GGGAAATCCCGGCGCAAAAATCCGCAACTCGTAACCCGCATTTTTTAGAGAATCGATTTCATCGCGAAGATGAAAATTCTGCGCATGCTCCAACGCTTCTGAACTCAACAAAGCCCACGAAGCCCCTTGGTGCCGGAAAGCCTCATCGGAGGGAACCCAAAACGGTTGCGCCAGCAACATCGCCAAAATTGCCACCAACGCCGCGCGCAACAACAGCAGGGGCACCTCGTGCAGCCTGAAACTCTTGAAACGATGGCGCTGGGACTCCTGCAAAAATTTGATGCTGCCGACTTTGATTCGTTTGCCCGGGTGGCGATGCAGCAAATGAATGACAAGCGGAATCGTCAAGGCTACCAGAGAGAACAACGCAAATGGGGCTGAAAACCAGAGCATGATGAAATTTCTTGAAATCCCGGCGATGCAATTTTTTATACTGGACGGCGCGATCGCACGATTCGTTGCAATGCTGCCGCTGCGGCCTCACGCCATCTTCAATACCAACCGATCGGGTTCGGATTGAGATTGATATGAACCTGCTTGGTTTGCAAGTACGGATTCTCGCTTAAATAACTTACCCAAATCTCAAACCGCGAATGCACGCCAATAAACGCGAATTTTGAAATTAGCGAATATTAGCGTTCATTCGCGGGTTCAAAAATGAGTATACTATTTAAATGGCACTCCTAAGCTGCCAACCCCTCTTTGCCCAACTCCCGGCCCAAGCCGCTTTACTTGTATCCGCCCCACGGCGCTTCAATGAAGAGGTCGCGGCGAAAACATGCGAAATAATCGCTATTCTTTCAAGACGAAAGACTGAATCCGGGTTGATTTTTGCGCCGGAACCATCTATCTTGCGGCGTCTTTCACGAATCGCAAGCGTATGTTTGCTTCTCACCTGAGGTGATTTTGTGGAGCATAACGATGAACAATCCTATCCTTGAGGTGCAAGGCCGGCCCGCCAACGAAGATGATTTGTTTTACCTCAAACTCGCGCGCGACGAATTCGCCGCCAGCCTCGGCCGTCTCGAAGAAACCGCGAAATATTTAGTCGGCGCCGTCGGCGCAGTGGCAGGTTTGGTTCTGGCCGGCCTGCAGATCAAGATCGCCGTCAAACCCGATTTGCCTTCCAGTTCTTTTGCCGTGCCATTCTTGCTATGGGGGTTCAGCGCCTTGTGCGCGATTCTGGTGTTCTTCCCCCTGCCGTATCGTCACTATCAAAACTCGCCGGCCGCCATTCGCCGCGCCTTCGAGCGCGCGCGCAAAGTGAAATGGGCCTTGTTGCTGGTTTCGGTGCTGGCTTTTGCGGCGGGACTTTATTTCGCCGCGAGCATTCTTTAAGACTTTCAAATCCCCGGGAGGCTGATTCATGGATGACGATTTAAAAAACCGCATTGGCCGTGTGCAGTGTGAGCATTGCCACAAGCCTTTTCACCTGGCGGCAAAACCCAAATCTGACGAAGAGGGCGAGGAAGAGATCAAGCTGAACTGCCCGTATTGCGATACGCCGTTGCTGGTCAACGTGCCGCGCCGCTATCTGTCTCAAAATACTCTGTTGCGTGGAATGGTAAATCGCTAGCTGTTACGTTTATTTATCCGAGTATCTTATCTTGTCATCCTGGAAGGATCTTGTGAAGTTCTAGGTCTAATGCCGAGCACTTCACAAGATCCCGCGGGGCGGGATGACATTTCGAGAGGCACTCTTACAAATGATGGTAACAGTGCGTCCGGGGTGTGGCAGGAAAGTCTGTTTTCGCTCAAAACGCACACTCGAAAATAGGCGGTTAGCTTCACAGAATATGCACCCAAAAGGGGTTTTCGGCCACACCCCTAGCAGCCAGGTGAGCTGGAGTATTTCTAAACCCAATACTGTTCACTTAGCATTTCATTCGTAGTCCCGGCCCCTTGTGGGCCGCTGTTCGTGCATGTTGCATTGCCCCACGAGGGGCATACGTGTCAAGCTAAAAGCATTATTGCAAGCTCCGAAGGAGCGTGATGTGATAGCCCAGGGTGAAACCCTGGGACCGCGA
>QEVD01000224.1 GCA_003576975.1 Candidatus Zhuqueibacterota bacterium | reverse complement strand
ACAGGCAAAGCGAAAATGCCGCTGCGAACGTTGCCAACTGCCGGTTTGCCAAATCACGCCGTAGCGCTGCACCGCAGCAACAATGGCGCGGCCTTCGGAAATCGTGTACGCCAGTGGCTTCTCCGCGTAGATATCTTTACGCGCACGCGCGGCCGCCACACCCATGATGCCGTGCCATTGATCCGGCGTCGCAATCATCACGGCATCGATATCCTTGCGTTCGAGCAATTCGCAAAAATCATTGTAAGCCGCGCAATCGGTATTACCGTAGGCTTCATTCACCAAGTCACGCGCCCGGTCGCGATGCTGCGTATCCACGTCACAAACTGCCAGCACCTGTGCATTCGGCTTGGTCAGAAAACTTTTCAAATTCGCCGTGCCCATTCCTCCCACGCCGATGCAGCCGATGGTAATGCGACTGCCCGGCGCAACCGCGCCGTTGTGACCGAGAACAGACGACGGAATGAAATAAGGCGTGGCAAACGCAGCGCTGAAACCGGTTTTGAGAAATTGGCGCCGGTTCATCATAATATGCCTCGAATTGAGTACCGCTTACTCTTGTTCAAACCGCCCGCTCTTGAGTTGATAATTGATTCAATCGAATCTCGAGAATAAGAAATCATCTGCCATTGTCAAGTTCAAATCCTGTCCCGGGCGATCCGACATCGAAAAAACAAAAACCATTTCGGTAGAATTTCGTTTCCGCAGCCGAGACCCTTCCGAAGTTCTATTCGACCTTTGCGAAGTTAATCGCATGCACATTATGGCCGATTCATGGCGCTGCAAAGCTGGTTTGCAAGCCCAACGCGGTAATATAACCGTCATTGACGCTAGTATTGTGAAAACGAATATTCTCGAGCACGCCGGCAAGCGCCGCACGGCTATGTTCGAGAGGCGGGCGATATTTCTTGATGTCCACCGGATCGGCATGATGAATTTTGGCAAATGCGATGATTTCATCCCAATAAGGCGGAGGCGTAAACGTGCGCATGCAACTCGTTGCGGCCATTTTCTTGTAAGGCCAAAAACACCAGCCAATATCATTCTGCTCCAGCAGCCCGCGATATGCCGCAATCCAGGCGTCGGTGTTCTCGCCGGATTCACTCATGTAAACCGGAACCTGGTAGCGCTCGCGGAAATCAACATACTCTTGAATCTGCTCCTGCACTGGTTCCATCCAGTATTTGTGAAAGGCATAAACAAGATTCTCTGCGAACGGAGGCCCGAACACGCTGAAATTCGTATTCCATTGCGCGCCACCCAGGATGATAACATGGTGCGGATCAACTTCACGAATGGCGGCAACCATGCGCTTGTAAAGCGGCTCCAGCAGGGGATTGAACTTTTCATAGCCCTCGAAATGCGGGATCGGCTCATTGAGCAGTTCGTAAGCAATTACCGTTGGCTCGTCGCGATAACGCTCGGCAAGCTTGCGCCAGATGGCGATGGCGCGTTCCTGGCTTTCTGCGCTTTCAAAAAGCCACGGGTGCCCGGCGCTGTCGTCGATGTTGGTGCCGGTTTGGCCGCCCGGCGCTGCATGCATATCCAAAATAACGTAGAGTCCCTCCTGCTTGCTCCACGCGATAACGCTGTCCAGCAAAGCAAAGCCAGATTCGAGCCAGATCTCCGGATAATCTTCCGGCGTGAGCAGTTTGTAATTGAACGGCACACGCAGCGAGTTGCACCCGGTTTGTTTGATAAAACGGATATCCTCGCGCGTGATGTAGGTTTGATAATATTGCCGCCAAAATGCGCGTGCTTCTGCCGGCCCCACCAGTTCTTTGATCACTTGTTGAATTTGCCAATGCGCCGTGGTCACTTCCAGCTTGAACATGTAGCCTTCCGGCAAGAGCCAATTGCCGAGATTAATGCCGCGCAATTTTAGGGGATCGCCCTCGGGCGTGACCAAGTGTTTGCCTTCTGCGCGCACGAAACGGCTGGCGTCAGTTGGCTGCTCGCTTTCGGTGCAGGCATCAAAAGCAAAAGCGAGAATGGCACACATTAACATCGCGTATGGTGGTTTCATAAGATCAATAGCTGTCAAAAAGTGAGCGCAAAACCAACTGGCTTTGCAGCGTCTGTAAATCGACCTCTTCCTGCGGCACGGTGAGGAGGCGCGTCTCGCCGGCGTCCAAATCAAAATAATTATCCGAGAAGATGACATCGGCATGTGTTAAATCAAGCATGACGAATTTTGCAAATGCGGCGGCGGTGACGGCGATTTCATACACACCGTTTCCTTTGCTGAGGGCTGCTTTCAAAACTGGATTTTGCAAACGTAAATGCTTGTAAGGCACAAACACGGCCGTGCCTCGGCGCGCGACCTGTTCCCGCTCGTCAAAATATGAAAACGACAAATACCGCTCGCGCCTGTGTGCGCCCGCCAATTCCTTGCTAAAATCAAGCGCAAACACTCTTGCAGAGCTTAATGCCGCAACCTCAACGCGCCGCTGGTCCTGTGCAATGATCTCACCGGAAAGCGTGAGCAATTGCCACGCAAGCGTTCCGGCAATCGCATGGTTGTGTTCGTTGCTTAAATGAATGCTTGCCGCTGTTTCCTCTTCTTCACAGGAAATGAGAACGTGATCGTAGGCGCGTTTAACCACGTACTGCAGCGCTTTCCAACGGCCAAAATAATCGATGCTCGACCAGGAGGCCACCGGCCAATTGTCGTTGAATTGCCAATACGTCGCGCCCATGCACCGGCCGCGATGGCGGCGCAAATGCTCGATGGCACAGCGCATCGCCTCGGCCTGGCTCAGTTGCGACACGTACAGCAGCGCGTCAAAATCTTTGGGATAGCGGAAATATTGGGCGAGATATGAGAGAATCTTGCCGTTGCCGCCTTCGCAACGCTGATGATCTTCCATCACCGGCGAGAAGATATTGCGATCTTCTTCCGTGGTGAATGTTTTGACGGTTTTCAATGCGGGAAAAGATTCGAAACCGAACTCGGAAAGAAAGCGGAAATAATGCCGGCGGAATTCCGTGAAGGGTTTGTTGCCATGCCAGACTTGCCAGTAATGCACGTCTCCCCTGTTCTCGGCATTGGGATCATCAAAATTGCCGCCCGAAGAAGGTGAGGCCGGCCAATAGTCAACATACGGGCAGACTTCTGCCATCAATGCAGGAAAGAGTACTTCATATTGCTTCAGGTATTCGACGCGCATTTCTTCGGTTTGAGGAATCGACCATTCCAAAAAACCCCACTCCATTTCATTGTTCCCGCACACCAATCCCAGGCTGGCGTGATGCCGAATGCGTTTGAGATTATCCCTGACTTCTTCGGCAATGTTTTCATAGAAGCGCGGATTATTGACGTCGTACAAGCCGCAGGCAAACATCAAATCCTGCCAAACGATCAACCCGTAGCGATCGCATAGATCATAAAAATCATCCGAGGGATAGATCCCGCCGCCCCACACCCGCAAGCAATTGAAATTTGCCGTCACTGCCGCGCGGATCAGGCGTTCCGTTGTCTGGCGATGGGCGCGGGTCAAATACACATCTTCAGGAACATAGTTCGCGCCGCGTGCAAAAATGGGAATTCCGTTAATGTTAAATTGAAAAGATTCGCCGAACTCGTCTTGCCGGCGTTCGAGTCGCAGCCGGCGCAAGCCAATGTGCTGCCGTTGCTGATCGACAAGCGTTCCCTCCTGCCGCACCTCGCAAATTACTTCATAAAGCGGCTGCCGGCCATACCCATTCGGCCACCACAATTGCGGATGAGAAATAACGATCGTTAGCTTTTCATGTGATTTCACCTCGAATTGCTGCACCCGCTTTTCTGGATCGACAAGTGTGACATGAAGCGAGCACGCCGCAAAGCCCCATTGCTCCAAATTCGCGAGACACTCCAAATAAACTTTGTCGTCGAGGTGACGTTGTGTGACGTAAAACTCCTCCAGCCGCGCGCCGGGATATGCTTTGATTCGGATTGGCTGCCAAATGCCGAGATCGGGAATTTGCGGTCCCCAATCCCACCCAAAACTGCAATGATTCTTGCGCAGATGCACCGCTCCATCCAGCGTGTGCGCCGGATTCCACAACGGCCGCTGCGCGTGAAGTTGCGCAATTCTGGCGATCGTGTTGGCAAAAAAAATGGCGATGTCATTCTCGCCCGGCGTCAAATAGTTCCGCACTTCGAAGCGATAACGGCGAAACATGTTTTCCGTCCGCGCGACCGTCTTGCCATTGATGCGGATTTCGGCAATCGTATCAAGGCCATCGGCCTCGAGAAAGATACGATTATGGGGAGCAAAGAAATCATCCGGCACGACGAATCGTTTTGAGTAGACAAAGTCGCGATTGGCAATGTCAACACATTTTTGGTTGTTCTCGCGATAGAAAACATCATGCTCGCCCCAGTAGCCGCTTTTTTCCAAATCATAAAAAAAAGAGCCGGGAACGGTGCCGGCTAAAGAAAATTTTTCGTCCAGCGATGCAATTTTCCATTCACCACTTAGATCGATCGTTCTTGACACCGTGGTCACGATGATTTATGTGTCCTTTCGCATGCCCTGCCAACCTTGAGTTCCGTTAACGTGAAATTGCTGCTTCATAAGCAAAAAAAATTCCACCAGATTGAAAACCAATTGATAAAAAGCTTTTGCCGCCGTTGGGTTGATACTATCCGCGTAGCGGGGAGGAACAAAATAACCTATCCTTGTGATTCAAGGAATTCGAACTTTACAAACACGCCTCAAACCTTTTTGGGCACAACAAATGGTTTGCGATACTTTCGCCGGGTCACGAATTTACTGGCCGCGGAGGAAAATTCGCCGATAAACTTTTCTTTTCGGGCATCGAGCTGCAACCACGGCCCCCAAATCGTGAGCTGCCGTTGCAAATCGACGCCGTTGCGCAACAAATGCTCGCAATAACGTTCCAGGGTTTCCTGCGTTTGCGCATGCGGAAAAATCTCCTCGTGCATTTGTTCGGGCAACGCGCCCTTGCCGACGCGATACGAGATATTTGCAACATGACACAACAGCGATGAAATATGGCCTTCGAGGATTTCAGCGCGCAGCTCGTCCGGCTTGCGGCTGCGCATCGCGGCGATGAAGTTCGCTTGATGCGTGCCGCCGCCATCCCCGGCAAATTGCTTGAGTTTGTTGCCGTTGTTGTCATACGCCCAACCGCCGCCGCGGCCGCCGGTAAAGTAACCGTGCTCGCATTGAATGATATTGCCGACTCTTACCCCGCGCAGGTGATCCATCATGCGCTGACCGGTAGCCGCGGGCAGATTGCGAATCTCGATAATCACCGGCGCGGCGGCGTAATCCAAAATGGCAATATGCGTGTTGGGCGTCTCGGCGTTATCATCAAACACAAAGCGCCCGCCGAAGCTCATCACGCGCCGCGGCAATCCCGCGAGATTCATGGCAAAACGGCAATCATCGATTTGATGCGGCCCCCAGTTACCCATCTCGCCGCTGCCGGTTTCCCAAAACCAATGCCAATCATAATGCAATTGCTTCCGCATCAGCGGCGTGAGCGGCGCCGGTCCGGTCCAGAGATTATAATCAATATTTGCCGGGATGGGCTGCGGTTGATCGACTCTGCCGATGCTCTGGCGTTCGCCATACCAAACGCTGTGCGCCCACAAAACCTTGCCGAGATTGCCGGCTTGAAGGTAGGCGGCGGCTTCAGCAAATCCGACATCCGAGCGATTTTGCATGCCGGACTGCACGATGCGTTGATATTTGCGCGCCGCCTCCACCAGTTTGCGGCCTTCCCAAATATTGTGCGAGACCGGCTTCTCGACATAAACATCCTTGCCGGCCTGGCACGCCCAAATACCCATCAGCGCATGCCAATGATTGGGCGTGGCAATCACAACCGCATCAATCTCCTTGTCGTCAAGCAGCCGGCGCACATCGCGATAGGTTTTGACGGTCTCGTTGCGATCTTTGAATTTTTGCGACTCGCGCGCCAGAAGTTCATCATCCACCTCGCACAACGCCGCCACGCGCACGCCCGGCAAATTGCGAAAGACTTCGATATGATCCGCGCCTTTGATGCGATGGCCCACCACGGCAACGCGAATATCATTGTTCGCGCCCACGATGCGCTTGTAAGAAGAAACACTGAAACTCCTGAGTCCCGCGCCAACCGCTGCGCCGGCGAATAGCGATTGCCGCAGAAATTCGCGACGCGTAACTTGCTTGGAATTCTTTTGGACTTGGGACCAGGCGATTTCTTTCATGATTGATCGATTTGCTTGCCGTCGCAGATACAGCCGCCCGGGCGCTTTCTTTTGTCGTGATCATTGTTTATGGATATGATCAATCATCAACAAAGAGCGTCCGGGCGGTTTAGGATCATCCGTTCTTCTTGGCGCCTTCGTCTTTGAACGACATCGTGAACAACAACGCAATCACCAGGGCCAAAACGCATGGGACCCACCAAATCTGGCCCCAGTGTTTGACACCTTCTGAGGTAAAGGCATGTAATCAACGCGATGAAACCCTGCGCGCTCGCGCGAATGTCTTTTGAAGCTTTTTGATCAACGTAGATTTGGCCGGTGACAAAGAAGAAATCATAGCAGATGCCGTGCAAGAGAATGCCGAGATAGAGCATCCACACCAATGAATCCACATTGCCGGCGGCGAAGAGAGCATAACGCAGCACCCAGGCCAACATGCCCGCCAACAACATCTTCTTTACCCCAAGGCGAACAAAAAAGAACGGCATGAGAACCATGAAGAGAACTTCCGACATCTGTCCCATGCTTTGCTTGGCCGCCACACCCGTCATGCCCTGCTCGTTGAGAAATAGGTTGGTGAAATTATAGTAGAACGCCAGGGGAATGGAAATGAGCAGTGAACACAGCACGAAGATCAAAAAATTGCGCTCTTTCATCAGGCGCAAAGCTTTCAAGCCGAGAACTTCCCCAATTGTCACATTCTTGCCGACGTTTTGCGGCGGCGTGTTGGGCAGCGTAAAGGAATACAATCCCATAACCACGGAGGCAAGCGCAGCCATTTTCATGGGCATGGAGCTTTTCTCAACCTCGGGCATAAAATCCGCCAGCACGAACGTGATTACCAGGCCGGCAACGATCCAGCCGATGGTTCCCCACACACGCACATTCGGAAACTGCTTGTCCGGGCTGTCCATTTGATTGAAGGCCACGGCATTGACCAGCGCGAGCGTCGGCATGTAGGTGAGATTGTAGAGCAGCAAGCCGGCGATCAACGTTCCGACCGCCGTGATGTCCGCGGAAACATACATCAGGAATCCCCCGAGCAGATGCAACACACCCAGCACTTTTTGCGACGAGAAAAAGCGGTCGGCGATCATACCCACAAAAAAAGGCGAGAGAATAGCCGCGATATTGTTCATTAAATAAGTGTAGCCGATATCGCTGCCGGAAAATCCAATATGCGCCAGATGCGTGCCCAACGTGACAAACCACGCGCCCCAAATGAAGAATTGCAGAAACATCATGGTGCTAAGCTGCACGTAGGTTTTGGTGCTCATCCTTCCTCCTCGGTTTGATGGGAACGACAGGATTTAGATCGAACAGAACAAACCATCAATTTAAATCTCTTGAAACGCCAGTGCGTGACGCTGCCTCAGGCGCGCTTGCCTCAACTTTGCAGAATCCCATTCACGCGGTTTACGGCATCGCTGACGTGCGCAATGTTCTCAAACCCGATGGTCATGGCGTCGACGTTGCCGCTTTGCAAAACGTATTGCAGCGATTGCTGCCGTTGCGATGCCTGCGTCAGTGCGCCGGCGCCAAAAATTTTCATGCCAATCACACCGGCGCCGCGATCATGCGCTTGCTTGAGCACGGGCATGACGTTCTCCGGCTTGCCGTCCATCGCGCTTCCGGTGTGATTGATGCGCGCCAAAAGAACATCAACCCAGTCGCTTGCGGCCGCGGCTTGCAGCGCTTCAAATGAATGGCAGGACACGCCCAGGCTGCGAATGACGCCCTGTGCCTTGGCCTGCGACAGCCCATCGCGCAGGCGCTGGGTTTCGGTCAACCAATTCGGCGAGGTCTGGCAATGCAACAAAACGATGTCGAGATAATCAGTATTGATCTCTTTACGAAATCGATCCAATATCTCTGTTGCTTGCTGCGCCCCCGAACGGCCGCTGGCGTGCACCCAGATTTTGGTGAGTATCACCGCCTTCTCACGCGGAATGGTTTTCAGGACTTCGCGCACATAGGTATGCGAACCATAGGTATCTGCGGCATCGAAAAAAGTAATACCGGCTTCATGGGCATATTCCGCCAGGCCGACAAAGTTTTTCATGCCCAACCGCGTTTGATTGGATTGCTGGCGCCAGCCGTTGGTACCCGTGCCCATGGCCAGACGCGAAACCGTAAGCCCGGTTTTGCCGAGCTTGACCCGGCCAAGCCGCTGGTCGAGTACAGGGAATGTTTTCCAATTTGCAAACGCATTGGCGTTGGTCGCAACCGTGGCAACACCGGCGGCGCACGTTTGCAAAAATTTGCGACGTGTAATAAACATGATGTGCATCTCCAAATAACATTTTAGAAATGAGTCACAACCGCGGCGGCTACAATGAAAACGGCCATGCTTTAACCGAACAACACCTCCGCGCCTCTGCCCTGCTGAATCAACGGCACGTAGGTTTCCAGCTCTTTTTGAATCGCAGGGCTGGTGAGATCGATGGTCTGCTTGCGTTCGGCAGCCATGTAACCCGCCATGCAGAGCTTGGTGATTTCGAGGCCATAGCTCAGCGGCAAGAAACCATCGCGACCCGCGAGAAATGCCGCAGCCGCCTCTTCGTTTTCATCGGTGTAACCATATAAATCCGGTTCATTGTATTGCACCGCGAGCAGGCCGCGCGAAGCCGTTGCTTTTTCAAGCGCGGTTTCCGCATCCGCAACCGCTTCCGCAGCAACGTCGCCGATAAAAACTTGCAAAGAAGAGTTGAGCGTATTGACTTCAAAAGCATATCCCGGGCCCATGCCATCCATAAACAAACGCAAGCCCTGTTTCTCGAACATCCACGAGTCCGTGAACTGCGCCTTGACGAGTTGGCCGGTTTCCGGGTTCTTGAACGTCACCATGCCGGTGGCAAAATCTTCTGCCGGAGTTTTGCCGTAATCCACGCCCGTTTTTTGCAGCAATTTTTCGCGCCAGGGCTTCTGTCCCCATTTTAACAGCGAGCAATCCGCTGAAATCGAAATCGGTTGCAGAAATGTTGGCGGCTTGCCAAGCGGCGTGAGGCAATACCATCCCACTGCAATGCTGTGGCAACCCATATCCAAAAGCACACCGCCGCCTTGTCGCGTGGGATCCCAGAACCAGCCCTCGTGCGGACCGCCGTGTTCTTCCCCATGGTCTTTTGCTGAGGCGCGAGCTGCTGCAATTGTGTGCGAATCGGTTTCATGAAAATTTGATTCTCAAAATATGCCGTCTTGAGCTTGACTTCATTCACCAGGTCGACAATGCGTCGCGCTTCTTTTAGATTGCGCGCCAACGGCTTCTCGCAAATCAATCCTTTGAGCGCAGCGCCTTTTTTGACGGCATCGACAATCTTCTCAACGATCTCGACGCGGGTGAAATTTGGCGTGAAAATCGCGATGGCATCAACGTGGTTTGCCATTTCAGCCACGCTGGAATAAACGATGCCCTGCCCCAGTCCGTTGGCTTTTACGAATTTCGACAACTCTTCCGCGTTTGCTTTTGCCGTGATGCCGGCAATCTCTACACCTCTAACTTGCATCAGCGCGCGGGCATGAAACTTTGCGACAAACCCCGCGCCGATCATACCGAGTTTCAAAGTCTGTTTCGTCATGTGACTCCTTTCATCCGTAACAATCAAATTCATATCAATTGAAACAGCGCATCAGTTGGTAATTTTTTTCAGAACGTCATCAATTGCCGTTAATTCCTCCGAAGAAAAGCTCAAATTGGTTTGCGTCGCAACGATCTCCTCGATCTGGCTCACGCGGCTCGCGCCGATCAGCGCCGACGTCATGCCCGGATGCCGCAGCACCCAGGCAATGGCCATTTGCGCCATGGATTGGCCGCGTTGCTGCGCGATGGTTTGCAGCTTGCGAACTTTCTCCACTTTTTCTGCGGTAACATCGTCCTGCCGCAGATAGGCTTTTGGTTTGAGCGCGCGCGAGTCAGCGGGTATGCCTTGCAAATATCTCTCAGTAAGCAGGCCTTGCGCGAGCGGCGAGAATGCAATGCAGCCGATGCCTTCTTCTTGCAGCGTCTGCAGGAGACCATCTTCGACCCAGCGATTGAACATGTTATAAACCGGTTGATGAATCAAGCAGGGCGTGCCGAGGCGGCGCAGAATGGCTGCCGCTTGCTGGGTCAATTTGGCGTCATACTGCGAAATGCCAACATACAATGTCTTGCCGCTGCGCACGAGGTGATCAAGCGCGCCCAGGGTTTCTTCCAGCGGCGTTTCAGGATCGGGCCGATGATGATAAAAGATATCAACATAATCCAGGCCCATGCGTTTGAGACTCTGATCCAGGCTCGCAATGAGATATTTGCGCGAGCCGAAATTGCCGTAGGGCCCCGGCCACATATCCCAACCGGCTTTGGAAGAAATGATCAATTCATCGCGATAATTGGCAAAATCTTTTTGCAGAATTTTGCCGAAGGTTTCCTCGGCAGAGCCGTAGGGCGGGCCATAGTTGTTCGCCAGATCGAAATGCGTGATGCCGAGATCGAACGCGCGCCGAACCATCGCGCGTCCGTTTTCAAAAACATCTACGCCGCCGAAGTTGTGCCAGAGGCCGAGCGAAATTGCCGGCAATTTCAAACCGCTGCGTCCGCAACGGTTGTAGCGCATGTTATTGTAGCGGGATTCAGATGGCGAGTAACTCACGGCTCCTCCGTATTTGGAAGTTCTTTACGCTGTGCAATCTCACAAGGGGATGCTTGGGAATTTGGCTCAAAACGCTTTGGTTTCAGACTCCGCATTTGCCTAAATCGCCAAGCATTTACCTTCAAGTATCAGTTCATAGATCAATTTGACGACAAGGGAAATTAGTGGCTCAAATCTATAGTAATCAAATCAATATCTATATCAATCTAAACCATCGCTTTAGATTATAATTTGATCAACTCCGAGATCTTCACCGGCTTGCGGCGTGCCACGCTTTTCACCGCGGCAATGCCCGTGAGAATCGACATGGCGCCGGCGCGGGAATCGGCGCGCTGCTTGTACGGATCAGGCATTTCCGGATTGAAAAGCATCTTCTGCAACATGGGGTCGGCATCGCCATGCCCGCCCTCTGCTTGAGTCGATTCGATCAACTCCGTGCCGCCAAAATTTTTGGTCAACCGAATCTCGCTGGGCTTGGCGACCTGCCACGGCTGGCGCTCATAATTCCGCACTTCCAAACGTCCGTGCGTGCCGTTGAAAGCCAGGTGATAGCCCTCATACGGCATAAACGCATTGAGCGAATAACTCATCATCGCGCCGTTGCTGTACGACACGTTGGCAACCATGGTGTCGTAAATATCGATATCCTCGCGAAACACACAAGCGTCACGCAAATAGCCGTCTTCCGACTCACAATCAACGTAGAGCTTGACCAACTCCGGCTTTTTCGTAATATCCCAATAGAACTCACACCTGTCTTTGAATGTGCAACCGCGGCAATGGCGGTGGCGAAACGCGCCGTTGCGACCGTATTTGCGCAAAGACCCGAACGCACTTACCTGCACCGGATCCGCTTCGAGAAACCAGTTGATCATGTCAAAATGATGCGTGGACTTGTGCACGAACAGCGTGCCGGAATTTTCTTTATAAGCATGCCAGCGGCGAAAATAATCCGCGCCGTGATAAACGTCAAGATACCAGTGAAAATCAATCGAAGTGATCATGCCGATCGCGTTGGCCATGAGCAGCTCCTTGACCTTTTGCGCGGTCGGCATGTAGCGATAATTGAAGGTCACGGTAATCTTGCGGCCGGTCTTTTTCTCAGCCTCGAGAATTGCCCGGCATTTTTTCTCATCGGTTGTCATCGGTTTTTCAGTAATGATGTTGCAACCGAATTCGAGGCCGCGTATGATTTGTTCGTGATGGGTGGAATCTTTGGTGCAGACAATCAGAATTTCCGGGCGGGTTTGCTCGAGCATTTCGTCGAGCTTGGTGAAGGTGGGCAGCGCAAGGCCGATATGGCTTTTACATACTTCAACCCGTTTGCGGTTGATATCGCAGAGTCCCACGAGTTCGACGCGGTCGCCGACCTCGGCGAGCAACTCTTTGCCCCACATGTTCGAGCCGCGAATGCCGGTGCCAACCAGCGCCACGCGCTGCTTGTTCGGCTGCGCGCTTCTGACGGCAGCCGCACCCAGCAACGAAGCAGCGGCCGTCGCTTTTGCTGTCGTCTCCAAAAATTCACGGCGCGAAATTAGTCTATGGTTTCCGTCCATCTCGGCTCCTCCTCCAGAAATTCGAGTCAAAGCTAATTCTCGTATGCCAAGCCGGGCTTACCAGCAAGCCGCGCGGCAGCGTTTCGAGAAACGTCTCAAACGTTGCCACCTTTCCAATCCCAATGGAAACACCCGCCCGTCATGATCAGTGGTTACGGCCACAGCCAGCCAAATACGCCTGCGGTCACCAACGCGTAGATCAATCCATCTATCATTGATTTAATCGTGGTGCTCCAGGCGCGGCGATACCAGATCGACGTTTGCAAGAGTGCCAGGGAGTATCCCAAGAACGCAGTCGTTCCGATGTAGCGAAAGACTTCGAGATAATCCGCGCCGGCAGCCAGGGTGCGTCCCGTAAGATAGGCCGCAAAAAATCCGACCAGAACCGAATAGAGAAACCAGAGCGTGAGGCTCGTTCCCATCGTGGCCGGGCCGTTCGGCACGACGGTGAAAATCATCACCGGACCCTTTTTCATTTTTTCCGTAAATTCGGGAGAACCCATATCCTTCATGCTCGAAGCGCGCGGCATCATATAGTCGCCCGGCGGAATGGCGAACGGGCGTAGCGCGTCCATCACCTTGTCCTCGTTCGGCACTTTGGCATAATCGCCCTTGTGCCAGGGCAAAGCCATGTGAATGACGGAACTCACGAGGAAGACGAAAACCGCGGACAATAAAATAGGAAGCCAGAGCATATCTAGGGTTATCATGATAACCTCCAGTGAGATGGTTCACATTGCGGCTGAGTTATTTTAACCTGGGCTTCTTCGCCTAGTAAAGAAGCCACGGCACATGCAACGCATTCGAGCATAGGCACTCCTCCTCCGGTTTGTTGATGGTTTATTTTAGTATCGGATAATGCATCTTCGGCGATAGGAGCTTCACCCAGGGCAATTCCTCCAGCGTCAGGGTAGCTTCACTTTTGTAAAGGGCAAGATACGGTTCTCGCTCAGCCCAAGCGCCTTCGGGATCGTACCAACTCATAAACCACGTCCAGCGCGGCTGTTTTTTGAGAAGCTCGACGGTCGGCGCTGTTCCAACTTCACCGAGGGCAATGGGTTTGTCGCCCGCCAGCCCGAGAAGCTGCGTATAATTGAGCGAATCATAGCCTTGCGAATAAACATCCGTCGCGAAAATATCGACGACGTCATGGCCGGGAAAGTAGGTCGCGTGAGGATCGACGGTAAACTTTACTTCGTTCGTATTGAAAACCCAGATGAGATTGTTCAGTCCATGAAAATTCACCAACCGATCGAACAGCATGCGGTAAAGTCTTTTGTAGCCGTTTTCGCCGGCTTTCTTGCCCCACCAAAACCATCCTCCGTTCATTTCGTGATAGGGCCGCCACAACACCGGCACGTTGGCGTTGCGCAATTGCTTGAGATGCCAGGCAATCACATCCACCTGGGATTTCCAGCGCTCGTTGAGTATCGTTCCTGGGGTAATCAGCTCCTGCCATTCTTCCTCGGTGAGTTTGCCTTGAATGGATTCGCGAAACGTAACCGGCTCTTCGTCCATCGGCCGCACGGCATGCCACATCAGCGTGATGATAAAGCCTTCTTGATGCCGGCGAATGGCCTCATCCACGATCTGCTGGCGAAAATTGATGCCGTCCCAACTGCCGGGCGCATCGAATCCGAAATCCTGGCCAAAGACAGCGGGATAATGCGAGGTGACGCGATGCACGCCGACGAGGCGATTGGAACCGACCAACGGCACGCAATGCTGGCCGCTGAGGGTGTATTGACCGGAGATGCCATAAATGAATTGTAGGAGATTTACGGCTTCGGGTGAAGCGTTCGGCGTAACCGGCATGACCCCCTCATCAGAGGCAAAAATCAATGAAGCGGTGAAACACAAAAATCCCAGAGAGACACAAAACAACGTTCGATTGAGCTTCACGGTGTCGCCCTTATCTTTGCCAGCGGGATGGGTTTAGCGGCAACTTGACAATTCGATTATCGTTTTTAAAAATTCATCGTTTACAAACTCCAGCCTTCGCGATACTCGCGCTTGACGAATTTGTTCGCCTCGGGCATGTTGGTGACTTCCATTTTTTCGCCATCCCACAGCAGGCGCTGGCCGCGCAGACCTTTGTCTTGGAAGGCAGCATTCACGCGCACAGCAAGATTGCCCATCAAAGTGATTTCGCTCAACGGGCCGGAAACGTCAAAATTCGAGCATGCCGGTTCCCCGGTTTTAATCGCGTTGATGAAGTCAGCATAAATTCCGGAGAGGCCATTGGCGACGCGCTGGAGGCGCTTCGGCGGCTGTTTGTAGGCTTTCATGCTGGTTTCGGGAATGAGGCGCGGTTGCTCGCCATAGGTGTTGCACATCATCATGCCCTTCGTGCCGATGAACAGCGTGCCGCTGCCATCGCCCATGCGCCGGCCAGCTTCCAATTCAATGGGACGCGGCGGCGTGAGTCCGCCTTCATACCACATCAATTTCACCGGCGGCATTTTCCCGCGCGCCGGAAATTCAAACGTGACCATGGCGGCAATCGGGCCGCTGTCATCGGTAAACGGCGAGGAGCTTGCTTGCACCGCGGTAGGATGGCCGAGTTGCAGCGCCCACGCCGGCGTATCGAGAATGTGACAACCCATATCACCCAGCGCGCCAGTGCCGTAATCCCACCAGCCGCGCCAATTGAACGGCAAATAAATCGGATGGAAATAACGCCACGGCGCCGGACCCAGCCAGCGATCCCAATCAATCGTGGGCGGCAAAGAAGGCGTTTCTTCCGGACGTCGTACCCCTTGTGGCCAGTAACCCGCAGGCCGATCAGTCCAACAATGCACTTCGGTCACATCACCGATTGCGCCGTCCTCGATCCATTCCACCATCAAGCGATTGCCCTCACCGGCGTGACCCTGGTTGCCCATTTGCGTCATGACTTTGTGCTCGCGCGCGGCCAGCGTGAGTTGGCGCGCTTCCCACACGTCGTGCGTCAAGGGCTTCTGGCAATAAACATGTTTTTTCCTTTTCATCGCGGCCATTGCGGCAAACGCATGCAAACTATCCGTGGTCGAGACACAAACCGCGTCGATGCCGGTTTCTTTTTCGAGCATATCATAAAAATCAACATAGGCATTGCAACCGCTGTAGGCACCGTTGCCGGCTTGTTTGGCATAGGTTTCATTCACCAATTGCCTGGCCGGCTCACGCCCTTTCATGCCGCCAAAATAAAATTTACTGTAATCCATTTCTTGCACGGGATCTGCCACGGCGACCACTTGCACTTCGGGCAATTCCATGAAGCGCGTCATGTCAAACGTGCCTTGCCCGCCAACGCCGATCACAGCGAGATTGATTTTGTCACTAGGCGGCACAAAACCAGGGCCGCCGAGCACACGGCGCGGCACAATTGCGAAAGCCGCCGCTGCGCTTGCTGTGCCCAAAAATTGCCGGCGCGACATAACGCCGCTTTGTTGAGTTGTTTCTTGATCACTCATACACGTTTTCCTTTCCTGTTTCGATTGGCGGGGGTGATGCTTGCACAAAAAATTTTGAAATTGTTTATTGTCTGTTCAAACGTTAATCGCTTACCTGAGGTTGGTTGAACTTGGGGTTTGTAAGAATTCTTGCTTTTCTAGTGCAACAGCCAGATCGCAGTGGGAACAATAACAAAAATGGTTACGATTAAAAACAAAAAGCCCATCTGTGGGATTTCAATTCTGTGGACAGAAAACTCTCTGAGTTGTATTCGACTTCTAAAGACCATGCAATTTCACGCCTCAAGATAATGGAATTTCCGCTTCTGTCAATCGCTTTTTAACTCAGAACTGCTGCAACGTTCGCCGCATTTTAACACACGATACCGCTGGCCCTGCGTCTCGGCTTCGCGCGCAAATTCTTGCGGATCGGCCGTGTTAAATGCGAACATATCGTAGTGGCATGGGATCACGAGCCGCGCGCCGATTTGACGCGCCAGGGCAACAGCTTCTTGTGGATTGAGGTTCCCCGCGATACGCGGATCACCCTTGCGGCCATTGATGGGCAACAGCGCGACGTCGATGGCAAAATGTTTCAACCGAGCCACGATCTCATCACGCCAAACCGTGTCCCCGCTGTGATACAGCGTCCACGGTCCGCATTGAATCACAAACCCCATGAACTTGCAGCGGCCTTGTTCATCGCGTTCAAGTTCTTCATGCGCCGCCGGCACGCCGGTGATTTTGAAATTTTTGATCTCGACAGTTTCACCCGCGTTGATGCCAACCGGCATAGCCGCGTCAATCTTCAAGCGCTCAGCGACAAAATCGCGATTGGCTTCAGGAATCACAAGCGTGATTTCGGAATTGGCATTTATCAGAGGAATCAATGTTTCCGCATCGAGATGATCGGTATGATTGTGGCTGGAGGTGACGACATCGATGAAATCGAGCCGCGCCGGATCGATTACCAACTCCGTCAGGCGAACATGCGGGCGATCGGTGTTCGCGTATTTTTTTGTCAAAGCATCGGAAAGATACGGATCGAGTAAGAGATGCCAGCCTTGCCATTGCAGCAGAAAGCCGCTTTGGCCCAGCCACCAAAGATGAAACGATTCATGATCTGCCGCAGCGCGCCGAATGTCGGCGAGAAAAGCATCGTCTTGCAAGAAAGGTTTGATCATAAGCACTTGTCTTCGGTTTTGCTGCATTTGTCCTGCGAAAACGAACAGTTGCACTCTGAAATTTTAGTTGCGCGCTAGAAACAATCTTAATACCATGCTTCATGGAATTTTCCATCATCATACCCGTTTTCGAAGAACGGGAAAAAATAGCAGCCGATATTCGGGCGGCTTGCGCTTTTCTGCAAAGCAATCATCTTGCCGGAGAAATCATTGTTGTCGATGACGGCAGCCGCGACGATACGGCGGCTGTCGCCCAAAGCGTCGCATGCAGCCCAGAAGTGAGATGCACGATCATTCGTTATGAACAAAACCGCGGCAAAGGTTTCGCCATTCCGCCGGCGTGGCCGCGGCGAGCGGCAAGTATCTCATGTTTGCCGATAGCGGTTTGTGCATACCGTATGAAAACGCATTAGTCGGATTGCGCATGATTCAAAACGGCGATTGTGACCTCGCGCATGGCTCGCGCAAACTCGCGGCCAGCAAAATTATCAAACCTCAAACATGGCTCCGGCGCTTCACGGCCAAAATTTTTCGCGGGCTCGCGATTTATTGGATGCGCGTGCCTGCTTCATTATCAGACACGCAATGCGGTTTCAAAATTTATCGCGGCGAGGTTGCGCGCGCATTGTTCGGCGCATGCCGGAGCGACGGGTTTATGTTCGATATCGAAATCATTTTGCGCGCCCGGCGCAAAGGCTACCACATCAAAGAATTTCCGGTGGAATGGACATGCGACCGCGAC
Source organism: Candidatus Zhuqueibacterota bacterium (assembly GCA_003576975.1). GTDB lineage: Bacteria > Zhuqueibacterota > Zhuqueibacteria > Zhuqueibacterales > Zhuqueibacteraceae > Coneutiohabitans. The sequence continues at coordinate 1,339 of QEVD01000224.1, read as the reverse complement.
AGCCGTTTATCCTTCACGCGCAGCCCGAAACAAATTATCAGCGAGTTGAAAACCATCAAACAAACTCTACAAAAAGAACACGCCTGAGATGCCTCACGCGGCTAGAGAAGTCCCGCCGAATTGTAAAAAATTTTCCGTACCCTCCTCCTCAGTCGTAGCGATGATCGCCCGCGTTTCCGCATGTTGCGCGCAATAGCCTGAAATCTCCTCCAACGTCATGATCATGAAAGCCGTTGAAATCGCGTCAGAAACCGCCGCCTCCGGCGTGATCGGCCTTTTTGCAAACCCGATCCGCTCACGGCTCGATTGCAAAGATGAAGCGTCATCGGCGGCTGTTCCGAACGCATGGGATTGCTGATGCTCAACGGCCAGCCTGCGGTTTCCGGCGGCGCGCCGAGTGCATATACCGAACTGCGGCCGCCGTGAAGCAAAGCGATTTCGATCTCCCATTCGCGCAATAGATTCGCCATCACATTAACAGCGTAACCTTTGCCGATGGCGCCCAGATCGAGATGAACCGGACCCGCTAGCAGTGTGACCGTATGCTCTAATTCATCCAGTTTCAGCAAGTGCATGCCAACATTGCGGCGCGCCTCTTCCAATTCTTTGGCCTCGGGTGTGCGCAATGTTTTGTTCGGGTTCAACCAGCACTTCAGCAGCGGGCCGACTGTGACATCGAAAGCGCCCTTGGTTTCCTGTGAAATGTGTTGGGCAAGCTGAAGGCATTCAAAGGTATCGAGACTGAGGCGCAAGGGCGAATGCGCGGCAAGATTGTTTATGCGTGTAATGTCGCTATTCGCGCGAAAGCGGCTCAATTCTTCCTCAAGACGATCCAATTCATGAAACGCTTCATGCGCCGCTTGTTGGGCGTAGGTCGCGTCATCATTGATAATAAAAATCTCATAAATCGTCGCCATTGCTTTGTGCGCGAAACGATGCAGGTTGGGAATCGCGCCCTCTGGCTTCGTGATGAGGTCGATGTGTTGTGATAATTGCGCCATCGCTACCCAAAGGAACTATTACGTACCCGACGTCTCAGAATAAGATTCTGGAGATGTCTCGCCCACTGAAATGAAATCCCACTGGAAAAGCTTTTGCTTTCTGCTATATTGAAATGCCAGTACTTTTATCTCAGCATGAGGTTTTTCTTAAACTTTGTTTTTTGTGTTGGGCAGGCTTTTTTGCCCAACACAAAAAACAAAGCAACTTTTCTTCGACCGTCTTTTTGGTCGAAGAAAAGTAGGAATCCCGCTAACAACAGGAGATTGCCAGTCACTTGTTTTCTGACGTTCTGCTATTCGTGGTCCAGAATCGCGGAGGCGAACTGGCCGACAAGTTC
>QEVD01000223.1 GCA_003576975.1 Candidatus Zhuqueibacterota bacterium | reverse complement strand
TCGCGTTCGCTGTGCGGCAGGAACTCGTGCAACGGCGGATCGAGCGTGCGAATCGTCACCGGCAAATCGTTCATCACTTCAAAAATGCCGATGAAATCCTGGCGCTGGAACGGCAGGAGCTTGGCCAGAGCCACGCGCCGGCCCGCTTCATCATCCGCCAGAATCATTTCACGCACCGCATCAATGCGGTCGCCGCCAAAGAACATATGCTCGGTGCGGCACAGGCCAATTCCTTCCGCGCCGAAAGCCACGGCATTGGCAGATTGATCGGGCTGATCGGCATTCGTGCGAATGTTGAGCTTGCGATACTTGTCCGCCCATACCATGATGTCGGCATAGATGCGGTAGGTTTCGGATTCCTCTGGCTGCATGGTTTTTTCGAACAACACTTGCAGGATTTCCGAAGGTTTGGTTTTGATCTGCCCGGAAATCACTTCGCCGGTGGTGCCGTCAATCGACAACCAGTCGCCTTCGCGCAGCGTGCGGCCTTTGACTTGCATTGTGCGCGCCTTGTAATCGATCACCAGCGCCTCGCAACCGGCCACGCAAATCTTGCCCATCTGGCGCGCCACCAACGCCGCGTGGCTGGTCATGCCGCCGCGCGCAGTGAGAATGCCTTCGGAGGCATCCATGCCTTTGATGTCTTCCGGCGAGGTTTCAATGCGCACGAGAATGACTTTTTCCCCGCGCTTTTTCCACGCCACGGCGTCTTCGGCATTGAATACGATTTTTCCGGAGGCCGCGCCAGGGCCGGCATTCAAACCCTTGGCCAGCAAGTTGCCATGTTCAATGGCGGCTTGCTTTTCGGTGGTGTTAAAAATCGGGCGCAGCAATTGGTTGAGCGCGTTGGGATCGAGTCACCATGTCGTGCGCAATCTTGAACGCGGCGAAAGCGGTGCGCTTGCCGTTGCGCGTTTGCAGCATCCAGAGTTTGCCGTTTTGCACGGTGAATTCGATATCCTGCATTTCTTTGTAATGGCGCTCGAGCGTTTTGCGAATCTTCATCAACTGCTCGAACACTTTTGGCATGTCCTGCTCGAGGCGTGCAATCGGCTCGGGCGTGCGAGTGCCGGCTACCACGTCTTCACCTTGCGCGTTGATCAAGTATTCGCCGTAAAATACGTTTTCTCCGGTGGCAGGATCGCGCGTGAACGCCACGCCCGTGCCGCAATCTTCGCCCATGTTGCCGAACACCATCGATTGCACGTTGACGGCGGTGCCCCAGCTCTCGGGGATGTCATAAAGCTTGCGATACGCGATGGCGCGTTCGTTCATCCAGGAGCCGAACACCGAGCCGACTGCGCCCCAAAGCTGTTCCATCGGGTCTTCGGGAAAATCGTGGCCGGTGCGTTCCTTGATGGCCGCCTTGAACTCATGCACCAATTCCCGCAACGCCTCTGCGCTCAACTCGTTGTCGAATTTCGCGCCGAGTTTTTCTTTCTTGTCGTGCAGAATTTCTTCGAAGGGATCAATGTCGTCTTTATTGATCGGCTTCAGGCCGAGCACCACGTCGCCGTACATTTGCACAAACCGGCGGTAGCAATCATAGGCAAAACGTTCATTGCCGGTTTTGGCGATTAGGCCTTGCAGGGTTTCATCATTCAAACCGAGATTGAGCACGGTGTCCATCATGCCGGGCATCGAAACGCGCGCGCCGGAACGCACAGACAGCAGCAGAGGGTTTTTTGTGCTGCCGAACTTGGCGCCCATGATTTTTTCCACATGGACCAGCGCATTTTCGACTTGCTTCTCCAAACCCTTGGGGTACTTGCGTTTGTTTTCATAAAACGCCGTGCAAACTTCCGTGGTGATGGTGAAACCGGCAGGCACCGGCAAGCCGATGCTCGCCATTTCCGCGAGGTTTGCGCCCTTGCCGCCGAGCAAGTTCTTCATGCTGGCATCGCCTTCAGCTTTGCCGTCGCCGAAGGTGTAAACATATTTGTCTTTGGCTTTACCATTACGCTTGCTCGCCAGCTTTTTTAGCTTTTTTCGCGTGAGCGAATTTGAATTGTTTTTGGTAAGCGCCTTCTTTTTGGTTTTGGCTAATGCCATGTCGTGTGTCCTCCGACTGAAAGTTTATGTGAATAGTGATCTGGTTGCTTGTTCCTGGCTGCTTATCTTTACCAGTAACAAGGAACAAGCGGCCAGCAACTAGATTTAACCTTTTCGTTTTGCGCCCGCGCCCAGAATGGCGAGATAGCGCTCTTGGCTCTGCAAAATTTTGATGGCTTCTGCGAGATAAGGATCGTCGTCAAACGTGGCTTCAACTTTTGCCTTGGTGCCGAATAGTTTAGCAGCAATCTCTTTCTCCAATTCCCGCACGATGTAATCGCGATTGCGCGCGAAATCGTCGGTCTTCTGCGCTTTCAACGCGGTTTCCAGGCCGGTGATTTCATCCTGCAACACCTCGAGATAACCTTCTTCAGCGGCGATTTTTTTCAAATTCGCCAGTTCGTCTTCACTTTGTGAAACGTAGCTGAAGCCCTTCTCTTCGATGAATTTGCGGAATTGCGCGAGAATGTCGTCGCTCACCACGAAGTTGCGCGGCAAATCCCGGTGCTGATTGGCATATGTCAAGGCAAAATGGAAGAACAGCGATTTGCGCCGCAGCTCATACTGATAGCGATTGAGACGCGGGCTTTCGATGCGAATATCCGGCTTGATGCCGCCGCCGCCGTGCATCTCGCGTTTGTTGTTCAGGGTGTAATAGATATGCGTGCTGTCATTGTTGACTTCCGAGGCAATCGTTGCGGCGCCGGTGGTAGGCGACTCTTCACCCAATTCCTCGTCTGCGAGCACCTCCGGCGCGGCCTCACTGCGCAACCGATCGACGCGCTGAATCAAACGGCCGCTCGGGATGTAATATTTTGCCGTGGTAATCTTCAAGGCCGCGTCGCGCGTGATCGGAACCACGGTTTGCACTAGGCCCTTGCCGAATGTCGGCTGGCCGATAATTACGCCGCGATCCAAATCCTGAATCGCGCCGGCAACGATTTCCGAAGCCGAGGCGCTGTAATCATTCACCAAAACGATGAGCGGAAGGCTGCCGGCAATCGGCTCGGCATCGGAGCGGTACTCTTTCACGCTTTCTTCCATGCGGCCTTTGGTCGATACCACCAAATCGCCTTTGCCGACAAAATTTTCCGACACCGACACCGCCGCATCGAGCAAGCCGCCGGGATTGTTGCGCAAGTCGAGAATCACGCTCTTCAGCCCCTGCGCTTGCAACTCGCGAAGGGCCTGGCGAATCTCGTAACCGGCATTCTTTGAGAATCCCGCGAGCTTGATGTAACCGATGCCATCTTTGATGATGCCGGAATAACTCACATCGAGAATCGTGATTTCCGCGCGAATCAAGCGAAAGTCAAGCGGTTCCGGCTCGCCTTCGCGTTCGATTTTCAATGTCACCGGCGTGCCGATCTCGCCGCGCAAGCGCTTGGCCACTTCGTTAATCGAAATTCCGCGCGTGGTTTGGCCGTCGATCGCGATGATGCGGTCGCCTTCACGAATGCCGGCTTTGCCTGCGGGATCGTCTTCAAACGGCTGCTCGACTACCGTAGGCCAGCCCTGCTGCTCGCCGATGCGCATGCCCAAACCGCCGTATTTGCCGGTGGTGATGATCTGCAGATGCGAGTTGGATTCGTCTTCGATCAAAGTGGTGTAGGGATCGAGCGTTTCCAGCATGCCGTGAATGCCGGCCTTCATGAATTTGTCAGGATCGACCGGCTCGACATATTTCTTCGAAATCTCCTGATAAACCAAACCGAAGATTTCAATATTTTTGCGAATCTCGTGGACGTAATCGGCGCTTACGCCGACGCCCCAATTGAAAAACCAGCCGGCGACCGTAAGTCCGGCAGCCATGAAAACGACGAGGGCGGCGGTTTGCTTTTTCAGCGTCATAGAAAAACTCCTTGATAAATCAATCTCCAAAACAAAGGCACTCGTGCCTTGTTACCTTGATGTGTAAGAGTACTCTCTCGAAACGTCATTCAGACAAATCTTGTGAAGGTAGACCAAGGACTTCACAAGATCCTTGCAGGATGACAGGGCGAAGAGGGATATATCTTTCAAGGTAACAGTGCACTGGTGTTGGTTATGACTCAAAAACGTGCGATCACTTCTGCGGCTTCGCGGTGGCCGGCTCTGCCGGCGCCGGCGGCGCTTTGCCGGAACTGCGCAGATTGACCATGCGGTTCAACAGATCAAACCAAGCCAGCGCCGTCAACATCAAGCCAATCACTTTGGTGATCCATTGCCAATCCGAGGTGTCATCATCTTCCCAGCCGATGGTCAAGCCGATTTTCTTAACCTCTTTCAAGTTTTGCATGGCGCGATTGACCGTGGCCGAGTCTGCGCTGGCGGTTTGCCGTAAATAATCCTCGGCTTGCGCCACCACCGCCTGGCGCAACACCGTGTCTTGTGCAAGTTTGTTGGCGATGCTGATCGAATCGGCGTTGGTCAACACTGTGACCAAACATGCGAAAAACAAGGTGATTTGTTGAATGCGGCGTTTATACCAACCGGATATGCGGTCGGTCGCATCGTTGAACCATTGCTCGATCTGCGCCTGAACCTGCAGCGCGTTCCCCGCCGCCTTGTCGACGAAAACGCGCAACGCCTGTTTCACGTTTTCATTGGGCAGTTTCTCCACCGCACTTTTTAAATCCTGCACCTGGCCGGTATGATCGCGCGTCACGATGTCGAGCAACGCCAGGGCAAACGAATGCGAGGGAATATACGAAGGTTTTTGCCCTTTCTTATAAAATGCTTTAATCAGATGATGATTGTAAAGCTCACGCGCTAATCCTTCATGATTCGGATCTGCCAGAATATTGCGAATGCCTTGCACGAGAGTGTCGGAGCGCAAGCTCAGGGCTTGCGCGACCAGTTCGTTGATCGCGGTGCAAATCAAGCCCAGCAGCAGATACACCAGAATCAAGCCGATGGCGATTTCAAGAATGACGGAACCGAACATGGCGGCCTCCCGTGCGGGTGCGGTGAGTTTGCGGCGCAACAATCATTTATACTTGCAATCCAAATTTCTGGCGTAAGTTTTTATCGACGTCGTCGCCGATTGCGGCAATGCTTTGATCGCCATTGATGACGATGATGCGTTGCGGCTCGGCCGCGGCGATTTTGAGATAGGCGGCGCGCACACGCTGGTGAAATTCCTCACTCTCGTTTTCCAGGCGATCTTTTGCGAGGCCGTTGCGTTGTTGACGTCCGTGTGCGACTTCGACCGGCAAATCAATGAGAAACGTCACATGCGGCAGCGTGCCGCGCGTGGCAAAGTGATTGACGGCCCTGACAAACTCGAGATCAAGGCCGCGGCCATAACCTTGGTACACCGTGGTGGAATCGACGTAGCGATCGGCCACGATGATTTTCCCCGCGTGCAGCGCGGGCAGAATACGTTCGCCGGTAATTTGCGCGCGCGCCGCGGAATATAAGAGGATTTCCGTGCGCTCGTTGAGCCCGGCATGGCGCGTATCGAGCAGAATTTTGCGAATCGCTTCGGCAATCTCGACGCCGCCCGGCTCACGCAAAAATTCCACATTGTCGTATCCCGCTTGGCGCAGCCGTTCGCACAAGCCCCGGCTTTGCTCGCTTTTACCGCAAAAATCAATGCCTTCGAAAGATATAAAAAAGCCGGCCATGTTCAGGTAAATTCCAGGACTCAGTAGGTAAATTTCGAATAAATTTCAAGCGAAATTACTGACATCAAATATTCAAAAACTTCCACTTGCCGCGGTTGAAACGCCAATAGTTCGCGGCCAGGCGAATGGTTTCATCCAGCATATGCACCAACCACAGGCCTAACAGCCCGCCCTTCAACAAAAAAATAACTATGGCATTGGCGCCGATTTCAAAAACAATCACCGCCGCGATGCTGAGCCACATGAGCCATTTGAGATCACCGGCCCCGCGCAAATTTCCCATCAACACGTTGTTCACGGCTTTGGGAAGCTGGGTTAACGCAAACATGGTCAACGGGAGCAGGCCGGCGGTGATCACTTTGGGATCGGAGGTGAAAACACTCAAGATGGGCTGGGAAAATACCACAAGTAAAAGTATGACGATCATGACAAACGCATACATCACCCAGCCGGACACTTCCGCGGTGCGTTCGGCCAGTTGCTGGCGGTCGGCGCCGAGATTTTGCCCCATCAGCGTCATGGCGCCCAGGCCGAAGCCCATGTAGAACATGGAGAGAATCGCCTGAATGCGCATGAAGGCCTGATGGGCGGCGAGCAAATGAATGCCGAGCAAGGCGACAAAACTGGTGACCACGAGCTGGCCGAAGGCCCACACGAGCTGCTCAATCGTGGTGGGAAAGCCGGCTTTGAAGAGGCGCTTCAGGGTGGTGAAGTTGGGCTGCGCCATCTCGCGCAGAGAGAGAAACAGTTTGCTTTTACGGCTGCGCACCAAATAAAATGTGGCCACGAAACCGGCGGTGTGCGAGAGGCCGGCGGCGAACGCCGCGCCCTGCACCTCCAGGCGCGGCAAACCGAACAAGCCAAAAATGAGCAGCGGCGAGAGTACGAGATTCAAGGCGTTGATGCCGAGATTGATCATCATCGAGAATTTCGTCTCGCCGATGCCGCGAATCACGCCCACCGCAATGAAGTTGGTGATGATGAAGGGCGAAAACACAGCAATCGTGCGCAGATACCTCACGCCCGCGAGTTCGGCCTCCATGCCGCCTTCTTTGATGAGCTTGAAAATCTGCGTCGCGCCGAAAAACCAAAAGAGCGCCAGGCCAATCGCGATCATCGAGCCGATGATCATGGTCTGGCCGAAGATATGATTTGCCTCCTGGCGGTCGCCGCCGCCCAAATTACGATTGATGATCAGCGAACTGCCCACCACGAAGGTGAGCAGAACCGTCATGCACAGCACGATCACCTGAATCGCCATGCCGAACCCGCCAAAAGCAGCCGCGCTGATGCGACCGATGAGAATCGACTCGATCGTCCACATGATCGTCTGCGAGGCGAGATCGACAACGGTCGGCAACGAGGTTTTGAGCAGATTGGCAAGCGGTGAGGCTTCGGGTTTGGCGGCTAGACGCCCGTTTTGAGAATGGACATCGCGGTTTCTCAGCAAAAATTTTTTGAGAGAAAACCGCGACGCCTCAGAGCTGGTTTGCGGCACGAAGCTCCTCCAACAATCGCGCGATCATCGCGCACTTTTGCGGGCAACTCAATCGTAGTACTCGAGTCCCAAGTGCGTGATCAGCTCTTCGCCTTGCAAATGCCGCAAGGTGTTTTTCAATTTCATGAGCTGAATGAAAATGTCGTGCTCGGGATACAAATTCGGCGCCGTTTGCGGGCTTTTGAAGTAGAACGACAGCCACTCCTGAATGCCCTTCATGCCGGCGCGCTTGGCTAAGTCCAGGAACAACACAAGATCGAGCACGATGGGCGCGGCCAGGATGCTGTCACGACAGAGAAAATCGATTTTGATCTGCATGGGGTATCCCAGCCAGCCGAAGATGTCAATGTTATCCCAGCTTTCTTTATTATCGCCGCGCGGCGGATAATAATTGATGCGCACTTTGTGATAAAAATCCTTATAAAGTTGGGGATAAACCTCCGGCTGCAAGATGTATTCGAGCACGGAAAGCTTGCTCTCTTCCTTGGTTTTGAAGGAGTAGGGATCATCCAACACTTCGCCGTCGCGATTGCCGAGAATGTTGGTGGAGAACCAGCCGGAAAGTCCGAGCATGCGGGCTTTCAAACCGGGCGCCAGGATAGTTTTCATCATGGTCTGGCCGGATTTGAAATCCTTGCCGCAAATTGGCGTCTCGGTTTGTTTTGCCAGCTCGACTAACGCGGGAATATCGGCGGTGAGATTGGGCGCGCCGTTGCCGTAGGGAATGCCTTCTTTGATTGCGGCGTAAGCGTAAATCATGCTCGGCGCAATCGCGGCATGATTGTCGCGCAAGCCCTGCTCGAATGCCGCAATCGTTTGATGCACCGGCTCGGGTTGCAGAAAAATTTCCGTGCTGCCGCACCACAACATGACCATGCGATCGAGATTGTGCTGGGCCTTGAACTTCATGATGTCATCACGCACCATTTGGGCCAAATCCCATTTGGTGTTGCCCTGTTTCACGTGCGTGCCCGACAGCCGCCGGACATAGTCGTTATGAAAAACCGCTTTCCACGGCTTGATGGCGCTCAGGGTATCTTTGATTGGATCCAGATCTTTTGCCTCGAGCACACCGGCTTTTTTCGCGGCAACGTAGCAATCATCTTCAAAAATGTCCCAGCCGCCGAATACGATGTCATTGAGATTGGCGAGCGGTACAAAATCTTTGATCAAAGGTGAGCGCTTGTCGGTGCGCTTGCCCAGCCGGATCGTGCCCATTTGCGTAAGCGAGCCGAAGGGCTGCGCGAGACCGCGGCGCACCGCTTCGACGCCGGCAATAAACGTGGTGGTAACAGCTCCCATGCCCGGCGTCAAAATGCCAAGCTTGCCGTTCGGAGCCTTGATTTTTACAGTGGGTTTTGCCAAAACTTCCTCCGTTTCCTAAATCAATGGGTTATAAGTTGGGTTTATTTGCTAACCTCAGTCAACAAATTCATTCATAGACATTCACTTCTGCGTTACTGCCAGCGGCGCACGCTTGCCGCCATTTTCCGCCGCCCAAACGTAATACCGCCGTTGAATCGCGGTGAAGTTGGCTAAAATGACGATCACACAACTATCCGCCTGGTCAGTCTGGCTGCCGGACGCGATTTATCCAGGATCTTCAAGCATAACGAGCGCATGATATCCAATTCATGCGTAAACTCACGATGCGCGGCAGTGATCGGCAAGCATTCGAAAAGATCAGACAATTGGACGCCGTGACTCATGATAGCGTCGGCATTTTTGTTTTTGAAATGTCGACGGACATAAAGGCAATTATCTGCGTTGTAAAATAATCTGATTGCGTCATCAGCACTGATCACGCCGCTTGTCAAAGACTGAAGTATGCCCAAATTCAATAGCGCAAAAAAGGTCAATTGCTGCGTCGCATCCTGGCCCGCATCCGTGAGAGCCGAGTCTAGAGCAATGGCGTGTTTCATGATCTTTTCGTCCTCTTAAGAAACTTGACACCGGCAACATGGCCAGACTCGTGTTCAAAATAATGAACCTCGCCAGAGTTGCCTTGCTTGATAACTTTTTTCCACCTGCCGGACCCGAGGCGGCGCAATTCGCGTAGCACGGCCTGGTTCCGTACCGGATACTTTAGGGTATCTCCTTTGACCGGGCGCCACTCCTGCGGTACAGAGCCTGACGCATAAATGTCAGAATAGAAAGTAAGCGGCACGTGCAGCTTCTATGTATAGTCCGTGACGGTTTATAAGATTGCCAACCGCCTGGCATGCGACGACCAAAGAATATCGAACTTACTTCTGCGTCGCCGCCAGCGGCTCACGTTTGCTGCCATTTTCTGCAATCCAAACGTGATGCAGCCGTTGAATCGCGGTGAAATTGGCCAAAATGGCGATAGCAATAATCACCCAGGTCAACACCTCCTGGCTGATCAACGCGCCGACGCCGAGCGACACGACGCGCTCGGGCCGTTGCATGAGGCCGACCTTGCAGTCCAGATTCAATCCTTCTGCGCGCGCGCGAATGTAACTCACCATCATTGAGCCGCCCAACGCCACGGCCACCGCCACCGGTCGCCAGAGCGCATCGGGATCGATGTTGACAAAAAAATACGCCAATCCAAAAAATACGAATACTTCCGAGTAACGATCGAGCGTCGAATCATAAAGCGCGCCGAACTTCGTCACGCGGTTGGTGGCGCGCGCCACGCGGCCGTCGATGATGTCAAAAATTCCCGCCAGTAAAACAAAAACGCCCGCGAGCCGCAATTCCCCCACGGCGAACAAATAGGTTGTGCCCACGCTCAAGATAAAACCGATGGTCGTGAACCAATTGGGATTCAAATTATGGGAAATGAAATAATCGACAATCGGTGTAATGAGCTTGAGAAACCAATTCTTCAGGCTTTCCGGTAAAATGTTGATTTTCACAGATCTGTTCCATCCCTCTCATGTTGTGAAAAAATACTGCGCTCTTTGCTGCTTGCCCCGCGTCACGGAGGCTTCGTCGCCGGTCATACGAACACCAAGCGTTGGCGCGACGATGATCAACCGCGTGTGTGAACGGCTTTGCCATCCCTCCTCGTGTGGCCGGGTTTCGCAAAGACATGTGTATAAATCCCCCTTAACCCGGCGGCGTTTCCGGCGCGGCCGAACGCTCGCGTCGAGGTTCCGCCCCGGCAATCACCAGCACGCATTCGCCTTTGAGCGTGCGGTTTTGCAGAATGTCCAGCAATTCCGAGACGCGGCCGCGCAGCGTCTCTTCGTGCAATTTTGTCAGTTCGCGCGCCAGGGCCACGCGCCGATCGCCCCATATTTCCAAAACCGCCGTGAGGGTGCGCAAGACGCGCTGCGGCGACTCATACAACACGATGGTGCGACGCTCGTGTTTCAGCTCCTGGAAAAAAGTTTGGCGGCCTTTTTTCACGGGCGGAAATCCTTCAAAGACGAAGCGATCGGTGGGCAGGCCGGACAGAATCAGCGCTGGGACAAACGCTGTCGGACCGGGAATCGCTTCGAGGGGAAGGGCGTGGGCCAGGGCCTCACGCACGAGATAAAACGCAGGGTCGGAAATTCCCGGCGTGCCGGCGTCGGTGATAAGCGCCACGCTCTTGCCGGCTTTCAGCTCGGCGAGCAAACGCGGTGCGACTTTTCGTTCATTGAAATTGTGATAACTGAGCGTCGGCTTTCGAATGTCGTAATGCTGCAATAAAATCGCGGCGCGGCGCGTGTCTTCCGCCGCAATCAAGTCCACCGCACGCAACGTTTCCACTGCGCGAAATGTAATGTCCTTCAAATTGCCGATCGGCGTGCTGACGATAAACAGTTTTCCCTGTTGGTTTTCAATCTCAGCAGCAGCAGGGATATTTTGCACGGAAGAAACCTTCACCTAATCCCGGCGAAACGCGCCGTCTTTGAGTTTTATTATTGATTGTCTATCTGCGCGCGCTGCAACCTGCCGGAATAATCCACATAAACCGTCTTCGTTTCGCTGAAAAAATCATAAACCGGCCAGCCGCCTTCGCGATGGCCGTTGCCGGTTTCCTTCACCCCGCCGAACGGCAAATGCGCTTCCGCACCAATGGTCGGGCCGTTGATGTAAGTGATGCCGGCTTGCACCTCGCGCATGGCTTTGAATGCCGCATTCACATCACGGGTGTAGATTGATGAGCTCAGGCCATACTTGCTGTTGTTCAACACCCCCAGCGCCTCCTCGAAGCTCTGGATCTTGATCACCGCCAACACCGGGCCGAAAATCTCTTCCTGCGCGATCTTCATGTTTTGATCAACGTTGCTAAAAATTGTTGGGCGATAGAACGAGCCTTTGCCACATGCGCCCGACGTGAACGCCTCGCCGCCGGTTTCGAGTTTCGCGCCTTCCGCTTTGCCGATTTGAACATAACCGGCAACGGTTTCCCGTTGTTGGAAATTGATCAACGGGCCCACCTCGGTATCCGGTTCGAGGCCGTTGCCCAAGCGAAGCTTCTCGGCTTGTTTGATCAGCAGCGCGAGAAACTTGTCGTGAATCGCTTCATGCAAAATCAAACGGCTGGTGGCGGTGCAGCGCTGGCCGGTGGTGCCAAATGCGCCCCACAACACGCCCTTGAGCGCCAGTTCCAAATCCGCGTCGGGCATGACGACTTGCGCATTTTTGCCACCCAGTTCGAGCGAAACGCGTTTCAAATTTTTGGCTGCCGCCGCCGTGATTTGTTTGCCCACCGCAGTTGAGCCGGTGAACGAAATCAAATTCACGTGGTCATGTTCGACCAGGGCCATGCCCGCTTTGCTGCCGGAGCCGTGTACAAGCTGAATAACCTGTGGCGGCAAGCCGGCCTCGAGCAAAATTTCAACAAAGCGCGTTGCGGTTGCGGGCGTGTCGCTCGCAGGCTTGAATACCACTGTGTTACCGCACACCAGCGCCGGAAAAATTTTCCAGGTCGGTATTGCAAGTGGAAAATTCCATGGGGTAATGATGCCCGCCACGCCGATCGGCAGCCGGAGCGACATGCAAAACTTATCAGGAAGTTCAGAAGGCGCGGTGAACCCGAACAGCCGTCGGCCCTCGGTGGCCGCGTAGTAGGCCGTATCAATGCCCTCTTGCACATCGCCGCGCGTTTCAGCCAACACCTTGCCCATTTCGGAAGTCATCAAGCGCGCAATGTCTTCTTTGTGGCGCGTCAACAAATCACCGGCGCGTTTGATGATTCGCCCGAGGCGGATTCACACCAAATGCCAGCAATATGATTTTGATAGACGCGCGGCAAAACCTTCGACTCCCTTAATTTTTGGCATTCAAAGGCAGGATGATAGGAAATCTTGGGGTAAAAGTCAAGAAAGCGAATGCGCTGCAACACGGTGCAAATCGCCTGAAGATCAACTCGTTCAATTGTAATATTATCCAATCCTCGCCGGTGAGGGATTTTTCATGCGCCAAAATTATTTGCTTGCCAATTTCGTGTATTTTTTTAGATTGTGCCCCTTCAACAAGGACGTCGTTGAAAGCTGGTTATCCGCTTGAGAGAAGGGATTCTAACAGCCGTTTACGGATGTGTCGTTGCCCGACGCCACAAGCTGTAAATCCATCTCAGTTGTCCCGCCCCGTCTTCTCAAGAGTCTGTCTCAAATCGTTTCGAGAACTGAAGCGAACAACCAGTGCTGTCAGCCCCCCTTTGATTCAAAAACATCTCAACCTCGCAGTTGTCAAGGAGACCAGGTCATGAATCTGACTGCAGCTTGCCATCCTGTCTCGCGCCTCGGCGTTTTCACGCTGTTGGCCGCCCTCAGCACGCCCCTTGCGTTGTTCGGCCAAACCATTCGCTTCACGGATGTAACCTCCGCCGCTGGAATCCCGGAAATTGCGCCGGGCGGCTTCGGTCACGGCACCTCCTTCGGCGATTATAACGGAGATGGCCGCCCGGACATTTACGTCATGGCTTATGACGCGCCCAATTTTCTGCTGCGCAACAACGGCAACGGAACGTTTACAGATATTGCCGCAAGCGCGGGCGTGCAAAATCCGATGGAGCGCGATCGCGGCATGGCCTCCGCCGATTATGACAATGACGGCGATTTGGATATTTTCATCCTGGGTGGCTCCAATGCCAGCGTGCTCTATCGCAACAACGGCAACAATACCTTTACCGAGGTTACCGATGCGGCCGGCGTCAACGTGACCGGGCAAGGCCAGGGTGTGGCCTGGGGCGATTACAATAACGATGGTCTGCTCGATCTTTTTGTGACGCAGACCAACGGCGACAATGTTCTGTTTCGCCAAAATATCAATCACACTTTTGAGGACGTCAACGCCTCGTCGGGCATTGGCAGTTTTTCGCAAAGCTTGCAGCCGATTTTCTTTGATGTCGACTTGGACGGCGATCTCGATTTATTCGTGGTGCGCCAGACGGACGAGCCTAATCTGCTTTACATCAACAATGGCAATGGCACGTTTTCAGAGCGGGCGAGCAGTTGGGGCATTGATGCGCCGGCGCCGCACAGCCAGGGCGCGGCGATTGGCGATTACGATCGCGATGGCGATTTCGATGTTTATATTTGCAATTATGACGGCGAGAATTTGTTCTTTCGCAATAACGGACAATCGTTCACGAACGTGACGCAAAGCGCGGGCGTGACCGTCGGCGGCGCCGGCAATCGCGGCGTGTTGTTTGCCGATTTCAATGACGACGGCTGGCCGGATTTGTACATCACGCGCAACAATGAAAACAAGATGTTTCAGAATAACGGCGACGGCACGTTTACCAACGTGAGCAGCGCTTCAGGCGCGAATAATTTCAGCCGCGGCTACAGCCCATCTTATGCGGATTATGACAATGACGGCGATCTCGATATTTTCTTCTCGAATACCGGCCAGGATTGCATCTTGTATCGCAATGACGGCCCGCTCAACAATTGGCTGCAAATCAAGCTGATCGGTGAGAGCAGCAATCGCGACGGTGTGGGCGCGCGTGTGATCGCGTGGGCCGGCGGTCAAAAACAAACGCAGATGATTGTTGCCGGGCAAGCCTATCTGTGCACCGGCAGCGATTTGACGGCGCATTTCGGTTTGGGAGCCGGCTCGCAAATCGACTCACTGATCGTACAATGGCCCTCCGGTTTGCAAGATCGCTATTATGAGGTCGCGGCAAATCAAAAACTCACGCTGCGCGAAGGCGAGGGCGAGGTTGAGCCGCCTGCTGACGCGGCGTTGCCGCTGCTCTCGAACATTGCCAGCAGCAATATTTTGCAAAGCAGTGTAACGATTGTGTGGAACTCGAACGAAGCGAGCGATTCCCAGGTGGAATATGGCTTGACGGCAACTTACGGCAGTCTTTCGCCGCTGGATGCCAATCGCGTGACCTCGCATGCGGTGACGCTGACGGAATTGGCGGCCAACACGCTTTATCATTATCGTGTACTTTCCCGGGATGCCGCCGGCAATCTCGCGATCAGCGGCGACTTTACCTTCATCACACTGGCGTTGGATGCCTTGCCGCCCGTTATTTCGAACGTAACCAGCGGCAATATTGCTTCCTCCTCGGCACAAATAAACTGGAACACTGATGAAGCGAGTACCAGCCAGGTCGAATATGGTTTGACGTCGAGTTATGGCAATGTTTCTCCGCTCAACCCGGCGTTGGTCACGGCGCATAGCGTCACGCTTACAGGCTTGAATGCGAACACGACGTATCATTATCGCGTCCTATCCGAAGACGCTTCAGGCAATTTGGAGACGAGCGGCAATTTCACCTTCACCACGTCTGACGGCCCGCTACTGTCCGACAATTTCAATAGCGCGAGCCTCGATCTGACAAAATGGATTTTAGGCTCACAGGCGCAAAATATCTCTGCGGTGCAAAGCGGCGTATTGCGTTTGCGTACCACGGGCAACAGCACGGGATGGGTATATACCCGTGACAAATTCAGCGGCAGAGAAAAAACGATCCAGATAAAAGTCGTGCAGCCAAACAATGACGGCAGTCTCGGCATGTCGCCGACGGCAACAACGGCCGCGGCCAACGGCTTTTATAGCGAATCGAACTGGTATCGTTTCTACAATTATCGCGACAGCAACAGCCAGCCGTTCAAGCTGTTTGTGCAATGGCGAAAAAACGGAGTGGTCGGCGGCCTCGATGTCGCCGCCGGCGTGACCTTTACCAGCAATTTTTATTTGCGCCTGCGCACCAGTGGGAACGTGATTTATTTTGAATATTCCTTTGATAACGTATCCTGGACTACGGCATATTCGGAGACGTTTGCGCTGCCGGGATACACGCTGGACGATTTGTTTGCCTTCGAGTTGGCCGCTTACAATACGCCGGTAAAAGGTGAATGGGTGGTCGATGATTTCTCCATCAATTCCCTGCAAGCGCCGCCTCCGGATTTGACGCCGCCGGTCATTTCGAATGTCGCGAGCGGCAACATTACCCAAACCAGCGCCACCATAACCTGGAATACCGATGAAGCAAGCGACGCGCAAGTGGAGTATGGTTTGACGGCAGCGTATGGCGCCTCCTCGCCGCTGGATGCCAATTTTCTGACGGCACATAGCGTTGTACTCTCCGGCTTGACTGCTGGCGAAACGTATCATTATCGCGTAAAATCGCGGGATGCCGCGGGCAATCTCGCAACCAGCACTGATTTTACGTTTACGACGCTGAGCGGAGTGCCGGAATTGCCCGTGATTTCGAATGTGGCGATTTCTGACATTACGCAAACGACGGCGCAGGTGAGTTTCACCACGGATCGCAATACGCTCGGCACAATCGAATACGACACGCAAACGCACGGCGTGATTCGCCTCATGCCGCTGGGCGACAGCATCACCGAAGGTGTGGGCAGCACCAACGAATCAGGCTATCGCGCATTTTTGTATCATAGTTTGTCAAATTTTGGCAGCCGCTTTGATTTTGTCGGCAGCCTGCAATACGGCGCCGGTCTGCCGGACACGGATCACGAAGGCCACCCGGGCTGGTCTGCCAATCAAATTTTAGGAAGCCTCAATACTTTTCTGGCGCAAGCACAGCCGCAAGCGGTTTTGCTGCACATCGGCACCAACGACATCAGTGGCGGCAACAGCGCGGATCTGGTGGTGTCTGAGATCACCGCGATCGTGGATGCCATTTTCCAATATAATGCTAATACCAAGATTTATCTCTCGACTCTGATCCCGCGCACCGATGCACGCGAGACGGTGAGCGTTGCGGTGAATGCGCAACTTCCGGCGTTGGTGAATGCCCGCGCCAACAGCGGCTATCGCATACATCTCGTCGATAATCACGCCGCGTTTTTGGCCAATCCCAATTGGGAATCGGATTGGATGGCGGATAACTTGCATCCCAATGACGCCGGCTATGAAGTCATGTCCAACCAGTGGTGGGCGGCTTATGTCAACACCGAGTTTGATTTTCGCTGGCATGACGGGCTGATGGCGAATACGCACGCGATTACACTGGCGGGCTTGCAGCCGGCAACGACGTATCACTACCGTGCGCGCGCCTTAGACGCGAGCGGCAATGCCTCGGCTTCCTCCGATGCGACATTTACGACCGCCAGCGCTGCCGCGGACACCACAGCGCCGGTGATCACGACGGTTGCTGCCGGGGAACTCACGGCAGCTTCCGCAAAAATTACCTGGAACACAGATGAAGCCAGCGATTCCCAGGTTGAATATGGATTGACGAATGCTTACGGCGCGCTTTCCGGGCCGGACACGGCTCGTGTGACCAGTCACAGCGTGACGCTTGTAAATTTAACGGCAGGAACGACGTATCATTATCGCGTACGTTCCAAAGATGCTGCAGGCAATCTGGCCGTGAGCGGCGATTTTACTTTTGCAACGCCCGCCAATGACGTCACGCCGCCGGTAATCACGAATGTTGCGGTGAGCAACATTACCGGAAGTTCGGCGCGCCTCACCTGGCTGACAGATGAACCGGGCGACAGCCAGGTGGATTACGGTTTGAGCGTTAATTACGGCCAAAGCTCGGCGCTGTCGCCCAGCCTGGTCACAAATCACACGATTTTGCTGTCTGGATTATTGCCGGGCAAAACCTATCACTATCGCGTCAAATCGCGCGATGCCAGCGCAAATCTCGGTGTCAGCGGTGATTTCACATTTACCACCTTGCGCGTGGTTTTGGAGGATGATTTCAACGCAGCGGCGCTTGATACCACCAAATGGCTGCTCGGTAGCCACAGCGGCAATCAAACCGCGATTGTGAACAATGCGCTGCGCCTGCGTTCCAGCGGGGCCAACAGCGGCTGGATATACACGCGCGATAAATTTTCCGGACGCAACAAGATTGTGCAGATCAAAGTCGTGCAGCCCAACAATGACGGCGCACTCGGCATGTCAGCCACCGTTACGCGTTCCGCGCTCAACGGTTTTTACAATGAACCGAGCTGGTATCGTTTTTATAATTATCGCAGCAGTAGTTCCGGCCCTTACAAGCTCTATGTGCAGTGGCGCAAAAACAATGTTGTTGATGGTCGCGATGTTGCGACGAACGCCACGTTCACCAATAATTTTTATCTGCGCATGCGCACCAGCGCCGATTCGATTTATTTCGAATACTCTTACGATAACGCGAACTGGGTCACGGCTTACAGCGAGATTTTTGCGTTGACTGGTTACTCGCTCGACAGTCAATTTGCGTTCGAGTTATCCGGCTACCGCTCTTCCACCAACGGCGAGTGGGTGGTTGATGATTTTGCGATCATTTCGACGGAGCCGGATATTGACGATGTCACACCCCCGGTGATCTCAAATATTGCCGCGGGCAATGTTACTGCAAACGATGCCGTAATCTCCTGGAACACCAATGAAGCCAGCGATTCCCGGGTGGAATATGGGTTGACCGCGGCGTACGGCTCCACTTCGCTGCTCAATCCCGCGCTGGTCACCGCGCATAGTGTCGCGCTCTCCGGCTTAACGAAAAACACGACGTATCATTATCGCGTACTCTCGCAAGATGCGAGCGGCAATCTCGCCGCAAGCGGCGATCAAACGTTCCAAACGGGCGCTGCCGCGCTTACCTTCACCGACATTACTCTCGCGGCAGGCACCGGCGGGCCTTCCGGTGTTAATGACACCGGCGGCCATGCCGCTATTTTTGCCGATCTCGACAATGATGCGCGCCCGGATCTTTACATCACCATGTACAACGTTTTAGAAAATCCCGATGTTGACTTGTTCTTTCGCAATACCGGCGGCAACGTGTTTACGAGTGAAGCCGCCGCGCGTGGCATCGCTGATTTCGACGGCGGCTCGCACGGCGCGCTGTTCGCCGATTTGGATCATGACGGCGATTTTGATTTGTACAACGGCACAACGCGCGGAACCACCGGGATTCCC
>QEVD01000222.1 GCA_003576975.1 Candidatus Zhuqueibacterota bacterium | reverse complement strand
GAAATTCGGCTCGCCGGGTTCGCGAATGTCGAAGGGATCGCCGGCCGTGGGCACGCCGTCGTTCTCACCGCGATCACCGGTGTTGGGCACGCCGTCAACACCGACATCATGTTTCTCCGGATCCCAATCGCCGTCATTGTCGATGCCGTCGGTCTGGCTTTCATCCACCATGCCGTCGCCGTCGTTATCGATGCCGTCCGTCGAAAAATTTATAGCCGAAATATCCCGGCCGGCGTCCGGCAACGTCGCTCAAGCCGTCTTCATCCCATGACCACACCATGTTGCGCGACCGGTCAAAAAACGACAAATCATCGCCGAAGTTGCTGGGGCCGCCGATATGCGGATCGCCCCACATGCCGAACGTCACATTGTTCAAATCCTTGTCGCTTTTGTTGGTAATTTTATAAATCAGAAAAATAATGTCTTCGGCGAGCGGATTCGACCATTGATAATAACGAAACTCGACTTCCAGGCCGAGGCCGCGCCGCGTCGAGTCGTTGACAAACGGATAATATTGAAATTCTCGATTGCGGCGATCATCACACACAAAGATCGATTCCATATCGGCATTGCTCGCGCCCTGTCGCAGCGCGCCCGGCCAAACGTATCTTTTTAGATTCGGATTGTACCAGCCGTCCGGCCAGCTATCCGGCTTGCCGTCGCCGTCGCGGTCAAGATCGTTGACCGTGGGAATGCGATTGCTTTGCGGATTGGCATAAGGCACGCGGGCATCATCGCTGGTGGCCAACGGCTCCCAGCCCCAAAACTCGCGGCCGTCGGGAGAAACCTCAAACCCCGTTGAAACCAATCCGTCGCTGATGCAAATCGCCGCCCAGGTGGTGTCGCCGTTGGGCTTGATGATAGGATTGCCGTTGGCATCGCGCTTGATATAAGCATCGCGATGGCTGCGCGGCGGCACTTCGATTTCGGCACAGATGAATGGCCCGAATTCATAACCGTATCCCAGGCCTTCCCACACAATATCTGTGACGCGATTGCCCGGACTGGAAATCGAGCCGTAATTCCAGATCTCGGTGGTAATTTTATTGCCGTTGATGATGGCGCGCTGGCGCGGCGCAAGATTGTCGGCTATGCCGGAAGGCTTGCGCAGCATTTTTTGATGAACCTTCTCGCGCCATTGATAATAATCCTCGTGCTCGCCCTTGTTCCAGTTTTTCTGCGGGCCGTTGAGATACCATTGCAATGAGCCGCGCTTGGGCTGTTCCTGCGCAAAGGCGGCCGTGCACAGCGTCAGAATGACTAACAACGTTGATTGTATTTTGAGATTCATGAACTCCCTCTCGGTATTGATAGAATTTGAAAATTCGTTCTCAAGCTTCAATTCATTAGCCATGAACAATACCCATTATCCATTATCCATTTACCATTCACAGCATCACAAATGGCGAATGGTGAATGAAAAATTGTTAATAGCTAATGGTTAATGGTGTGAGTAAGGAATAGGCGCCGGTCACTTTTCACTCACCCCGGCTTTCAAAACTCCAGCGACATCCCCACCCGCGCCGAGCGCGGGGCGCTGTAATAATTCGGACGGACTTGATATTCCGACCAGGTATGCACGCCCGGTTCGCCGTAATGCCGGATAAAGGCCTGCGTCTCTTCCAGGCTGCGGTTGACAAAAGTGTAGCCCGAGCGTCCGGTATCGTCGAAAACGAAGCGTTCATTGCGCTCATCGAACACATTAAAGACTTTGGCGAAGAACACAAAATCGACATTGCTGACGCGCAAATTCTTGAAGACGCGCAGATCGAGATTCTTTTGCCAGGGTTTGTTGCCGCTGTTGGCCGTCGGCACATAGTTCGCAAACGGAATGTTGGGTGTGTGCGGCCAGCCGCTGCCGATCTTGCCGATGAAGCTCAAGCCCCAATTGCCCGGCTCGCTGATGGTCACTGTGGTGTTGAGCAAATGGCGTTGATCCCACGCCAGCGGCACGACCTGCTTTTCTTCATCAAGGCCGGACAGTGCGCTAAAGAAAAACGCGCCGCTGCGTACGTCGTTGCCTTCTGCTTTTTGAAACGTATAGTCGATCCAGGCTGAGAGCTTGGTGTTGGGATCGTGCCGTTTGGTCAAGCTCAGTGTGAAGCCTTTCACCGCGCCATAATCTTTGTTCAAATAAATGTTGTAGCTGCGCGGCCCGAATTGCAATGATTGATAGCTGATGGTTTGCAGCGCCAGCAGATCGCGAATATCCTTGGAGAACAAGCTCATCTCAATGGCCAGCGCTTCACCAAGTTGTTGCTGCAAGCCAAATTCATAGTTGACGGTTTTTTCCGGTTTGAGATTGGCATAACCGAAATCCGAGAAGCCGCGCGCGCCAAAAACATTGCTGCCGTAAATGCGGCGCAGCTCCGGCATTTGGTAGAAATGGCCGTAGGAGAAATGCAAAACCCCGCGATCGGTGATGGGAAAAGCCACGCCCAGCCGCGGGGACACGCGTTGCTTGGGATCGGCTTGCAGGCGGCCGCCTTCCGGGTCGAGAATGTTGGCGATGTAATCGCTGTTGGGATCGAAATAGTCGTAGCGCACGCCGGCATTGATGATCATATTTTGATATTCGATCTTATCCTGCAAATACGCGGAGAAGAACATCGCAGTCTTGTCATAAAACGTGTGACTCGGTGTTTCATTCGCCGGCACCACCGTGGGCACATCGTAGAAATCGTTATCATAAAGAATGGTGATATTGCGCTCGCGCAAATGGTCGCGCCGCACGCTCACACCGGTTTTGATTTCATGCCGGGTATTGAGCTGGCTGGTGAAATCGAGCTTGCCGCCATGGGAGTCCGAGTCGCGATAGAAATGTCCCATCTGCGTGCCGCCAAAAGCATACGTCGCCGTCGAGGGCGAACCTTCGATGCGCGTGGTTGGCACATAACGCGGATCGGTGGGATCCTCATAAACAAACTGTTTGAAATCCGTGGTGGCGTAAAAAACGTTAATCTCGTAAAAGCTCTTGGTAAATGCGTGATTCAATTTGAATGAATAATTGTAGTTGTCGTCGCGATAATTGTAGGTACCGTCGGGGTTGAAGCGGTAATCATGCACATAGGATTTGTAGCGGCCGCGATCATATAAAATCTGCGAGGAGAGCTTGACGCGCGGCGCCAGGCGAAAAGTCAATTTGCCCAGGACATTGACGTCCTTGCTGGGATTCATCGGCACAAACGTGCCGTCGCCGCCGCGCTCGATGTACCAATTGTTGTCGTCTTCAAAATTGGCGGAATCGCCGGGCACATGCTCGCGAATGCCGTAATGAAAGCCTTCGTCGTCGTCATAGCGGGTGCTGAGATTGAACGTCAGCTTGTTCCCGGTAAACGGCACCGGGCCGTTGAGCGTGGCGTCCAGCACGTAATTCGCAAAGGGGTTGATGTCATCAATATTGTAGAAGATTTCCTTGCCATTGGAAAGATAGTCTCCGGTGTAGGCGGAAAAGCTGCCTTTGTAATCCGCGCCGCCTTCCTTGATTTGCAGATTGACGATGCCGCTCATGGCATTGCCGTATTCGGCATTGAACGCGCCGCTGATCACCTTCAACTCTTCCAGCGCTTGATTCGAAACGTTGTTGGCCAGGCTGTTGGTGAAGAAAGGATTGGCCACCGGCACGCCGTCGATATAGTAGCCGATTTCATTCGAGCGGCCGCCGCGAATGTGCAGCGTGCCATCTGCGCCGGTGTTCACGCCCGCCTGGGTGGTGAGCACGCCGATAAAGGTTTCCACCGGCAGCGCTTTGATTTCCTCGGCGGTGTGGACTTGCTGCGAGGCGGTCAAATCCTTTTGCACCAGCGGGCGCTCGGCCACAATGACGACTTCCTCGCCTTCAATGGCCTCCGCGGACATCTGGAAATCCTCACGGGTGGTTTGATCCACCGTTACCCGCACGTTTTCGATGCGAACTCTGCCATAACCCACGAACGAGGCGCGCAGCGTGTATTTGCCCGAGGGCACGTTGAGAATGACGTAATTGCCGTCAATGTCCGTGGCGGCGCCCAGCGTCGAGCCTTCGATTACGATGTTCACGCCCGGCAGCGGCTCGCCGGTTTGCTTGTCCAGCACGCGTCCGGCAATTTTGCCGCCGGCGGCGAAAGCAGAAAAGGAGAAACAGAAGAGACCCAAGAGCAGCCACATGCGGCTCAGGTGTTTCTTATCAACCATCATTATGCAACCCTCCGAAAGAGTGTAACGAGTTTCAGGCGGAACCGCCCGGGCAGTAAGTCATGGAATGCACACAGTACAATATGCCGTTTAATTTTTTGATTCTATGCCGGTTGATGCGGGTAACTTTAAAATAGAATAATCGCCACGGATACACACTGATGAAACACGGATAACATAAACCCATTCCGAGCGAGCCGAAACTCAACAAGTCAAAATTATCGTCTTTGTATTGGAATAGAGAAAATACATGCAACCGTCTTGTATCTTTTAATGACAACACCGCCCGGGCGGTGTTGTCCCACGGATAATAATTATCCGTGAAAATCCGTGTTCATCAGTGGCTTGAAAATTTTCGGATGCAACTTCGCTGCCCTGTGTCGCTTCATAACCGGTGAACACTTCCGCCCGGGCGGTAAATCAGGAAACGCGCGCAGCCAACATACTCACGCGCAGCACACCATCAGTCCAGAAGTTCCTTCGGAATGTTGCCGCCGTTGTCGGCGAGTTTCTGCAGCACGGTTTTATGCAGCCACATGTTCATTTGCGCAGAATCACCCATCTTCTCAGCGGGGCATCCGAGTTCGGTCGCCAGCTCTTTGCGCGCGGCAAAGCTGCTATCCAGGCCCAGGAGCTTCAATAAATCGACGATCGAAACTTTCCAATTGAGCTTCTGGGGATTGGCGGCGGCCAGGCCTTCGAGCTTGGACATCACGTCAACCACTGAAATCGCAGCCGGCGCTTGCGGGGTTGCGGCGGTTGTCGGCGCCGCGGAAGCCGTTTCTGCCGCCGGCTTGCCGAAGCCCAATTTCTCAAGAATTTTGCTGAACAGACTCATGACAGATTCCTTTCCAAATTTAGTTAAGCGAGAATGACACACACAAGAAGTCTGGCCTGGGCGTAGAGCCTGTGCGCCTCACAAGATTCTTTTGCCCAAGCCAGACTTCGCTATCGGTTACTTCAACAACGTCATGCGTTTTGCCTTCTTGAAATTGCCGAATTCCAGCGAGTAAATGTACACGCCGCTGGCAACTCTGACACCTGCATCGTTCTTGCCGTCCCAAACAATTGTCTGGCGACCGGCGCTTTGCAACTCATCCTTCACCAGCGTGCGCACCACCTGGCCCATCATGTTGTAAATGCGCAAACTGACTTTCTTGTTGAGCGGCAGAGCGTATTCAATCGTGGTTTCGGGATTGAAGGGGTTGGGGTAATTCTGTTCCAACACGTAATCGTCAGGCGTGATGAACGTCACGTCATGCTGTGCCACACCTGTCCCTGAACCGACGAACTCGAACCGCTGGAACGCCCAGCTCTTCAGATTCTTAATTGCCGTGCGAACCGTATCATACTTGCTCGCAGCGGCGTTCCAGGTCAAGTTGAGTGTGACAATACTGTCTTGATTGGATTGGAAGCTGGCGATCAACTCGTAGTTGTCGTCATTGTCAAAATCAATGGCTTGGCCGTTCCACTGGGCCTGTACTTTGGAGGCGAAGGTACTGTTGATCGATTGGGTCGTCGTTATAAGACCCAGCGAGTCTTTCACGACGATGTTGCCACCGGTGAAAATATCCGGTTCGCCGGCGTAAATGACTTTCGTGGTATAAGCGCCGGGATCGCGCGGATTATTGCCGCTTAATTCCGCACTGACAATGGTACGCGGAAAACTCGTACCGGAAATGATATTCGGACGCCCATTCTTGTCGACATCAAAAATCGTGGTCCAGAAATTAGAAAACCGAGGGATCACATTGACAACATGGGAAGCATCAATAGAGAGAACATCGTCGCCGGGATTATAATCCACGACCCACAAGTCACCACTTTGATAATTGACGAAATAAGCTTCGTCATTGCCATCGCCATCCACGTCGCCGGCAGTACCGCCGAACAAAGAGACGTGATCGGTCGGCGCGGTTGCCTGCAAGAAACGTGTGGGCGAATCGGACGCCGGCGCTTGATAGCTATCGGCACCAGTAACATCGACATTGTAGAAATCGAAGTAATTCCAGTTGTGATTGACGATTTCCCAAGTGCCGTCGCCATCGAGATCTGCAGGCACGGCATGATAGGGCGAACCGCCACCATAATTGTCGCTATCCACCAGGAACTCCGTCACCCAGCTTTCAAAACTGCCACCAGAATTATGCTCGATGTCACCAACGACTGATGAAATCAGCAAGCCGCGCTTGCCCGTGCCCGCCACTCTGGTGCGGATGCTCAACAGGATTTCTTGTTTGCCGTCATTGTCAACGTCAACAACATATGGAATACCTTCGTGGGAGGCGTTAAACGTATTGGGGCTCGCTCCGCAGCAGCTATCGACTTCGGTATTGATGACGGAGGAATATGTCGTACCAAAATTATCACTGCCGGTGACACCGTCCCACTCGTACACATACCATCCGGAAGGCTGTGAAGCCAGCGGAAAGATGATTTCCCATTTGTTGTCGCCGTCTAGATCGCCAACGGTTACTACGCGTGGCCCTGAAGCTTGACGATTTACGCCGGCTGCCGTATCAGGCGGTGACGTCCACACCAATTCGAAGGCATCCGCCTGGCCGTTGAACTCGAACAATCTTACGGCTTTCGCGCCGTAATCCGTCAAGATCATTTCTTTGTTGCCGTCTTGATCGAGATCGAATCCGCCAATCACCGTGCGGCTGTTGCCGGTATTATCTTTGGCAAAAAGCACGTCAACATCGTCGTGCATAACTTGATTGCGCGGCTCCCATCCCTCGGCTAACTTCTCAGCGGTATTGGGATCATACTCCAGCACCAAAATCAACGGCTGGCTGGGATCGTCGGCATAACGGTTAGTGATCACCACTTCGCGCAGCCCGTCGCCGTCAAGATCGACCGGCGATATGCGCAGCGGATACCAATAATCGATCGGCTCGCCTACGCTTTCCAAAACCTCGGTCCATTCGTAGCTGCTGGAATCCGCCGGGGAGCCGAGGCCGAGATATTCAATGCGCGATACCTTTTCTCTATTACCATGAGTAGCGATAATATCAAGGCGACCATCGCGATCAATATCGCCGACATCCGCACCACGCGAATGAAGGTTCGGTGAAAAGGTGCCAACATGCTTGAAGCTGGAGCCAGTCAATTGGGAGACATCGGCAATGTCATCCAAAAAGTATAACACTCCGTCCATCATGGGAAACCAAGCTTCAAGGGCGGAATCAGAATCAATATTCAGAAAATGCATCTTATGGCGATTGAAAGAACCGGGGTCATTGGCATCGGGAAAGATCTGATTGAGATCGACCTGCAATGCGTATGCGTCCGGGCCTGTGACCTCGAATATGGCCATGCTGAACAAATCCCAGGTATTGTACCAAATCTCTTTTTTCCCATCGCCATCGAAATCGACCACATCCACGTCGTATGTATCGCCGCCGCCCAAAATGTCATCACCAGCAGTGAATTCGATTTGGAAGGAAGCGAATTCATCAAAGGTCGAGGTCGCCAGTTGGGCGATGATAAGCTCGCGGCGAGTCGAGCGACGCGACTGCGCAACCAGTTCGATCTTGCCGTCACCATCTACATCATCTAGCTTCATACCCGAAGGCCTGAAATCCAAAGCCGCTTCTTTACCAAAATCCCATGTCAACGTCGGATTGGATGGGAATTGCCAGTTATCATCTTGCTCGAAGATAAAGAGCTTATTGGGATTGTCGACGGTGGGCACACCAAAATAGATCTCCCACTTCCCATCCTGATCGATGTCACCATAGGTCAATCCTGGCAAGGAATTGGAGGAATCGACCATCGTGTAATGCCAGACATGCACATATTGGTCGTTGCCGGCATTCTCATAGAGATAAACATCCAGAACGCCGGGAGCGGGTCCAGCCGGTGAGAGCGTCTCATCGGTGGCAAACAAAATCTCGCGCCGGCCGTCGCGATCAAAATCCATTCCAACTTCGACCTTGCTGCTACCAAAGTATTGCACGTCTTTGAAATTGCCGTCCGTGCGGGGATTCAACGCCCACGAAATTTTGAAGCCGGGGCCGGTGTTGTATTGCGCCTGCGCCGGCTGCGCCAACAAACCGGCGAGCAATACCGCCAACATGGCACATGCAAAAAATTTTACCACTTTACCCATCGCGTACCTCCATAAAAGATTATTGGAACGAAGAACTATTGTGGATTGAACTTATGGTAAAAGACAATAGCAGATGACGCC
>QEVD01000221.1 GCA_003576975.1 Candidatus Zhuqueibacterota bacterium | reverse complement strand
GCGCGCACCGCGTACTCGGAAGAGCTGAATTTTTTGATCAGCTCTTGAAATTTTGGCAATGCGGTTTCAGCGTTTTCTTCGAGGAAAGCGCTATAGTAGGCGACGAGGGCAGAGTTGGGCGACTGGCGCCGGGCTTCCTGCACACGCGCGCGCGCCGTGGTTAAATCATTGGCGGCGAGCAGAGACAGAATTTCAGACTCGGAGATTTGAGCAGGCGCAACGGCGGGCAACAACATCACGAACAGACAGGCGCACACGAACCACGGAAATTTCTGCATTCAAACACCTCCGCATTGAAATCCGATGGTAAAAAAACAAACAGCGGGTTGATGCTGCCACCAACCCGCTGCGTTTATGGCAACGCTGCTTCAGCTTGCGGGCGTATTCGCCTCATCAGAAGCGGGTACAGGCGGGGCTGCCACCGCCTGAGACGCGGCTAATTCATTCGCGGCAAAAGCGGCTTCAAAAGCAGCCTGCTCTTCCGGCGAAAGGCTTTCCGCGGGAACGCCGGCTTCCGGCGAGTCTCCGCCTTCTGCTTTCTTGCCTTTCTTGCCTTTGCGCTTGCCGCCCTCGGCATCCGTGCCTTCTTTGGTCAAGCGTTCCGACAAGATAATCTTTTTGCTGTCTTTGTTGAATTCGATCACGACCAGCTCGAGCGTGTCGCCGACGGCGTAGCCGTCCGCGGGCTTGGTCAAATTCGGCTTGGCCAGATGCGACATCGGCACAAAGCCATCGACTTCCGCCGGCAATTCCACAATCACGCCTTTGTCGATCATGCGCACGATTTTACCCGCAGTTTTGGTGTGCACGCCATAATCCTTCTCGAACACATCCCACGGGTTTTCTTTCGTCTGCTTATAGCCCAACGAAATGCGGCGATTGCCTTTGTCGACGTTCAACACCACAACATCGACTTCATCGCCTTTTTTCACCACTTCGCCGGGATGGCGGATTTTCTTGGTCCACGAGAGATCTGAAATGTGCACCAAGCCGTCGATGCCCTCTTCCAATTCGACAAACGCGCCGAAATTGGTGAGATTGCGCACCACGCCCTTTTGGCGCGAGCCGATCGGATACTTCTGTTCGATGTCATCCCAGGGATCCGGCTCGAGTTGCTTGAGGCCCAGGGAAATCTTGCGTTCTTCGAGATCAATGTTCAACACTTTCGCATCAACCATCTCGCCTACCGACACGATCTTGCTGGGGTGGCGAATGTGCTGCGTCCAGCTCATTTCGGAGATGTGAATCAAGCCCTCGACGCCGCGCTCCAATTCAACAAACGCGCCGTAGTCGGAGATGCTGACCACCTTGCCGCGCACCACCGTGCCCATGGGATATTTTTTGTCGACATCAACCCAGGGATGCGGTTGCAGCTGTTTCAGACCCAGCGAAATGCGATCTTTGGCTTCGTTGAAATCGAGCACCTGTACCTTGATCTTCTGGTCGAGCGACACGATTTCCGAGGGATGGCTAACGCGGCCCCACGAGAGATCGTTGATGTGTAACAAGCCATCGACGCCGCCGAGATCGATGAAGACGCCGAAATCGGTAATGTTTTTGACCGTGCCTTCCAGCACCTGTCCTTTGGCAAGGTTTTCAAGAATGCGGCCGCGTTGCTCGGACATCGCTTCCTCCACCAGCACACGATGCGAGACCACGATGTTCTTGCGCAGCTCATTGACTTTCACCACGCGAAAATCCATCATCTGGCCGATGTAGGCGTCGAAATCGCGAATCGGCTTCAAATCGATTTGCGAGCCGGGCAGGAAGGCGTCAATGCCCATGAGATCGACCACGATGCCGCCCTTGATGCGGCGCGTGCAACGGCCCTGCATGATTTCGCCCTTGTCATGCGCCTCCAAAACGCGCTCCCACACGCGCATGAAGTCCGCTTTCTTTTTGGAAAGCACGAGTTGGCCGTCTTGATCTTCGACATTGTCGAGAAAGACTTCGATATCATCGCCGATCTTCAAGCTCTTGGGATCTTGAAATTCTTCGATCGGGATGACGCCTTCGCTTTTGAAGCCAATGTCCACGGCAACTTCGCGATTATTGATGGCGAGGATTTTTCCGGTGACGAGCTGGCCTTCGACGAATTCCGTCAGGGTATCTTCGTAAAGGCGCTCGAAATTTTTGAGTTCTTCATCCGAATACTCGACGGCTTCCTTCAAGTCTTTCTTCGCGATGACTTTGGTGGCAGGGTCGTAGGCCATACTTTTTCCATTTACCTGAGAAGCAGATTTGTGAGCAGCATTGAGCGTGGCGTCATCGGCGGCCGCACTGCTTTGCGACTCGCTTCCGATCCCGCCGGGGGATTCCGCGCTCATGTGAGCTACAGCCATTGGTTTGAACATGGGTTAAGTGAATCTCCTTAAGGGTTATTTATTCGCCCCGGCATTTTTGCCGGAGCCTGAACTTCTTGCAATTCTACAATGCCGGCATTGACAGCGCCCGCAATCGCGAGATAGCTTTCCTTTTCATCGGCGGCATTTTCTAAAAGAGGCGACACGTCCACGACGCCGCCGAACACGACTTTGACGCGCGTCCGCCGCAAGCTGAAACCGCGTTTGTGATACAGCCCGTCAATGTGAACCGGTACAACATTCACGCGGTTGCGCGCCGCCAGCATACCAACGCCGGCCTTGAGCCTGCCCAGGCTGCCGGACTTGACGCGCGTGCCTTCGGGAAACAGCAGCACGGCATGGCCTCTGGCCAACAGCTCTTCCACGCGTTTGATGGTTGACAGGCTCGTTCCGGAGCGGTCTGTGGGAATGGAGTTGTAAAAGCGCAACAAATTGCCCAACAGCGGATTGCGAAACAACTCCTTTTTCGCCATGAAATAAACCTCGCGCGGAATGAGACAGCCGATCAAGGGCGGATCATAGCCCGAAATATGATTGGCGGCAAGCAAAATTTTGCCCGTGCGCGGGACGTTCGCCTGACCGCGCACCTCGATGCGAAAGAGCAAGGTGAAATAGACACGAACGAGAAATTGTGAAAATCGAAAAATCGCGCGTTTCACTTTTTCATTTTTTGCTTCAGGGCATTGACGATGAAATCAACTTGTTCGTCCAGCGTCAAGTTGGTGGTGTCGAGAATAACGGCGTCTTCCGCGGGCCGCAGCGGCGCCACCGCGCGCCTGGAATCTTTTTCATCGCGCAACTCGATTTCACGCCGCAGCGCCTCAAAATCTTTGGAGATGCCTTTCGCTTCCAATTCAAGCTGGCGCCGGCGCGTGCGCTCATCGAGCGAGGCGCTCATGAAAATTTTAAGATCGGCGTCGGGAAAAACCACGGTGCCGATATCACGGCCTTCCATCACCACGCCGCCTTGCTGGCCGATCTCGCGCTGGTGTTTCACCATCAAGGCGCGTACCTCGGGATTGCCCGAAATCGGCGCGATATTGTTGGTGACGTGCGGATCGCGGATCTTCGTCGTGACATCGCGGCCATCGAGATACACGCGATCGCCCTCCGGGCCGGGCTTGATGGCGATGCGCGTGCGCACCGCTTCCGCGACCACGGCGTGATGATTTTCCAGCGAAGTATTTGTTTCCAAAATTTTCAAGGTTAAGGCGCGATAAAACGCGCCCGTATCAAGATATGTGAAACCCAACCGGCGCGCGAGCAGGCGCGCGGTTGTGCTTTTGCCCGAGCCTGCCGGGCCGTCGATGGCAATAATCGGACGCCGTTGATGGTTCATCGCGATAACCGGCGCAGTCAACTCTTCAGGCCTCAGTGTTTTGATCATACGACTCATCACATGTGAAATGGAATGACGATTTCCCTATCACGATATCCTAGCAACGAGACGGCGTCCCTGGCTCTCTGCTAAAATCCCAAGGAATCGTTGACTTCCTGCCTTGAGGAATCTGCAACAATCCCGACCGGGGTTATTCTTTCATGCGTGCACCTTTTTCCTCCGTCGAAAAAATCCAACCGACGAGCTTGCCAATATCAATCAGATCTTCTTCGAGCCAATAACGGCGGTTGCGCACGAACCGCGAGCTGGTTTCGTTTTCCGGGATGGCTTGAATTTCTTCATGAATCTTTTGTATGCGCATTTGCCATGCTCGCATATTTGCTGCCCGCAAATCAACCCAACCATCGTGCGCCCAATTTTCAATATGAGCCGGCGTGACGTCAAGAATATTGTTGCCGCGAAACGGCGGAATTTTGATCTCCGGCCCGCGCAGCAACCGCTGGCCGTCACGCAGCAAAATCGGAATGCCGATCGAAATGATTTCTGCGCGCAATTTGGCGTTTTCTGTGATCACGGTTTCCAATCGCTCGGCAAGTTCTTCGGGCTTCAGGTCGCGCACGCTTTTGAGCGTCGTGCAAGCCAGCTTGAGCAGATGCGCTTCACAAAGCAGTTTTGAGAGACGCGGCGGACCGAGCAATTCAAAGGCAACGCTGGTGGCGCCATGTTCGGCCACCAATTCTTTCATTTGCTGCAAAACCGTGGCGCGCATCACGCCGGCGCGATACGTCGGCCCCATGACGGAGTTATCCAGCGCGTTGATAATGTCATGGCCGGTGTTTCCGCCCTTGACTTCATACATCACATTGTGCGCAATTTCCTCGGGCGTCACAAATTCCATCTGGCCGGAATCGGAGATCGCGGTGAATTCGCCCAGGGAAAAAATGCCGTTTTCACCGGTATCCACAAAAACCGATTTGAGAATTTCACCGTTGAGCGGCTGCCATCCGCAGCGTTGCGCCTGCTCTTCTTTCAGCGGCAGCTTTGCTTCCAGCTTGAGCGCTGCTTCCGGCGGACAATCGTACAGCGGAATCGGCTTGCCGTGCCGCATGATCGGGCCGTAGGCAATGCGCTTCCAGGCGATTGCCGCCGTTGGTTTGATTTCCTTCGTGATGGGCGCATCCGGCGTGCGCGCCATGAGAAAGAGCAGCATGGTGTGCGCGCCCGCAATCGACGATTTGCTCAGTAAAACACGTGAGGGCTTTTCCTCGGAATGCGTGTAGGGAATATTCAAACCCATGCCGCCGGTGCCACTCGTGCCGACTTTGCAGTAAACTTCCGTGCGCGCCCGGCGCATGGCTTCATAGAGAATCTGCACGTGCCGGATCAACTGCGGAATGTACAACGTGCAAAGCAATTTTTCAACTTCAGCGACAAAAGGCGCCGAGTACGTACGCCCGGCTTTCACCGCATCCAGATGGCTGCTGATGCGATAATACCCGGCGAACACATCTTGATAGGCAAGGGCAGTAGCCGAATTCACACAATCAACAATCACCTGCGGGCGATACTGTTGAATGATTTGAAAAAGCAGCGAGCGTTCGAGAATGGCCTCCGTGAGATCGCCGAGCACGTCTTCGATCAGCATCGCGCGCAAAGACTCTTCTTCCAAAATATCCGTGCGCGACTTGCCTTGCAACGCATCTCGCACGAAAATGTTACCCCAGGAGGGCGTGAGGCGGCAACGCCCGTCGCACTCCAGGCGCAGTTGGTTGGCGGCTTCGCGCGCCTCCTGCTCCGTCATGGAAGCGACGATCAATTCATCCGGCTGCTCGGTCAAAAATTGCCGGCAAACGGCCATGCCCACCAGCCCCCAGCCGCCGAGCACCAGCACGCGTTTATTGCGAATTTCCATCTCGCCCGCTCGTTGCTTGATTGAGCAGCTTGACTTCTCGTTGTTCGAGATAGCGCCATTCACCGACGCCAAGTTTACCCAGGCGCAACGGTCCGATTTGAATCCGCTGTAACCGCTTCACGGGAAAACCGACCGCAGCAAACATTTTGCGGACCTGGCGATTGCGGCCTTCCATGATCGTCATTTCACAGAAACGCCGGTCCTCTGCATTCGGAAAGCGCAACTCACCGGAAACCGGAAGCCGCACCTCCGGGATGCGCACCCCGCGCTGCAGCGCGCGGGCCGCGCGTTCATCCAACGCCTCTTTCAAGGCCACGCGATACGTCTTCTTCACTTTGAAGCGCGGATGTGTGAGGCGATAGGACAAATCGCCGTCATTGGTTAAAAGCAAAAGGCCTTCGCTGTCGCGATCCAAACGCCCAACGGAAAACACGCGCACCGGCGTTTTCACTAAATGAAAAACCGTCAAACGGCCCTTTTCGTCGCTGGCGGTCGTCACGTATCCCGCCGGCTTATTGAGCATGATGTACGTCAATGCCAGGCTCGGCCGCAACACTTCGCCGGCTGCACTAACGACGTCCGTGGCGCCATCGACCTGCACGCCAAGCTCCGTCACGATTTTGCCGTTGACTTTGACGCGGCCTTCGGCGATCCAGCGATCAGCCTCGCGACGCGAGCACAAACCGCTTTGCGCCAGGTAGCGATTGAGCC
The DNA here is from genome assembly GCA_003576975.1 of Candidatus Zhuqueibacterota bacterium. Lineage (GTDB taxonomy): Bacteria > Zhuqueibacterota > Zhuqueibacteria > Zhuqueibacterales > Zhuqueibacteraceae > Coneutiohabitans. The sequence continues at coordinate 1,868 of QEVD01000221.1, read as the reverse complement.
GGATCAAATGCGGCGAGGTTTTGGATTCCATTCTCTTCACGCTTACCCGCAAATGATGCTGAAATCGCGGGCCCTCCTTATCTGCCATCTCATGCGCGCAGACTCAGTTTTTGCAGCGCGCTCTTAAACCAATTCATAGCCCGCCGCCACAAACGAATGATTCCGCTTGCCGCTTCAACTTCCGGGCTTGAGATCATCGTTTCGCTCGCCCCGATCTGCGCCGGGGCTGGCACGAAAAAAGGCGGCTCGGCGGTGCTCTCCGGCGCGTGCTCTTCTCGCGCAGCATTCATATCTTCATCCCGCGGCGGTTCGGCCTCACGCATAATCGCAGAGCTTTCAGGCCGCTGCTCGTTCTCGATGCGCGCAGGCACAGAGCCATCTTGCGCATCCGCACGCAAAATCTCTTCATCCTGGCTACCGAAGGAAGACTCTGCGGGCGTTTGACTTTCTGGCCGCTCTGGCGTATCGAGAAGCGACATTGCCGCAACCGGAACAAAGCCGGGCGTACGTTGAGAGTTTTCCTCTTCGTTTTCGTCATCCTGCTGTTCGAGCGCGCCTGCCGGCAGTGTCGTGGTATTTACAGCAGTCCGATCATCGGCCTCAGCTTCTGGCACAAAATTCTCAAATTCCGGCGCTTCTATTTCGGTTTCGCGCGCGGGCGGCAACTCCTGCGGCGAAGTGGTTTCGGCGGCAAGATGATCTCGCTCAGCAAAAACCCGGGCAAGTTCCGATTCCGAGCTGGCCGCGCTGTCTTCCTCGGCGGAGTCAAGTGAACCTTCTTCGGGCTTTCGAGCCTCCGTTTGCGCCGCTTGCGATTCACCGTTGAACGTTTCTTCGGCAACCCACCCATCGATTTCGAGTGCTGGCGGTTCTGGTTCAAGCTCTTCTGCGGGAGACGATAAGAACTCATTGAAATCAAAACTGCCGGACTCATTGACGGGATTGTTTTCTTTTTCCTCGTTCAATGAGACAAGCGTTGCCAGCAAAATCTCATTGGTGGTTTCAAGATTAGCGGGCAACTCTTGTATTGGCGTTTCAATTTGAGCCTGCTCCTCTTCGCTCAACCGGCCGTCCAGCAATGCAAATTCGCGCGTTGTGCCCAGATCCTCGGTAAGAAAACGCTCGGGCAGCGAATCTGCCGCTTGATTAATGGGATCGGCAATGGGAAGTTCCGGTTCTCGAATATTGAATTCCATTGCCGCCAACTCCATCGTATCCATGGCAAAATTCGGCTTCTCTTCGTCTGCCCGTGGTTGCAGCAACGCCTCCGGCTCATCTTCAGTCAAGCGCGTGAGCGCTTCAAGCTCTTCCATATCGTCTTTGCTGTCGAACTCAAGCTGCTGCGGGGGTTGATCGCGCTCTTGCGACTTTTCAGAGACTTCCGGCGTATCTGCAAAGAGGCCATAAAAACCAATCCCCTCTTCGGATTCCGTGGTGCCGGGCAAGGTATCGGGCAAGGCATCAATAAGATCTTTTGCCGGCGGTTTCGAGGATTCCTCAACCGCTGCGGCGGCATTCGCTGAAACTTGCTCCGGCGCTGCACTTGCTTCGTCTTCCAAGCTCGTTACCGCAGATGCTTGCTGCGGCGTTACGTCTTCATCTTCAGTGTTAAGGGCTTGGGCTGATTGGCCGTCAACCGGAGCACGCTGCAACAACTGCGGTGCGGCCAGCGCAGCGCCGGTGCTGGCGGCGATTTCAGCAATCGAGACTTCGGTGACGTCTCCTTCTTTTGCCGCTTCGCCTTCAAAATTGATGGGCAAGCTCAATTGCTTGTCGCTTTCCGCGAGCAGTTGCGCGACTTCGTCCGGCAGGCCTTCTTTGCTGAAAAGCTCCTCGATTTCGCGCGGCTTGGGCAATTCCGAAAGATC